>NZ_QUEB01000009.1:0-172075 GCF_003477845.1 Clostridium sp. AF34-13 | reverse complement strand
TTAACCAAGTAGTCTTGTTTGACTACATCATTATTATACTAGGGAGGGATATAAATGAGCAATAAACTAAAAGAAAATACAAGGATAAAATCAACAATTATTCTCTTAACAACAATAGTTTTAATTACTTTTATAAGCATCATAGTAATAAAATTAAATACATATATCAATCGAAATCCCTATCTTGATGAAATCAATGAAATAATACAACAAAAATACGGTGAGGATTTTTGGATTGATAATAATTGCACTAAAGATGATAAGATTTCAGAAATAACTATATATGCCTGTGAAAAAACATATCAATCGGATAATATTTTTGAGAAAACTAATATTATTCAAAAAATCATATATAAGTATATAAATAACAATAAAAAACATTTTGATAAAATCAATCAGATAGTTGAAGAACAAGGAGGAATTAAAAAAACAAAACAAGAAGGAGTCTCATTATTTTTTCGTAACAATGACCGAACTCAGTCTTCCGGCAGATTAAATGTTTTTTGCTTTTTTAATGATATTAAATATAAAACTACAACCGGATTTAATTCACTTATAATTTGTGCTAAATCAAGTGATGCAGAATATTCCAATATAACATTCAGCAAAATTATTTATTTCGATAAAATAAAGTATTTGAAGTATTCTGGTACGAATATAGACGATATTTTTATATTGGAAAAAATGCAAAACCTAGAAGAATTAAGTCTTGAAATTTCAGATAATGATACTTTTTACAAAGCTAAATCCATAGCTAAAAAAATGGGGATAACCATCCATATCACATAAATGTATTGTTTAAAATTTCATATAAAAGCAGGTATTGCATAAAAATCGCAAAAATGTTTAATTATTATGCACTCAAACCACAAAAACCTGACGGTTTAAAAATCCCGTCAGGTTTTTGTTATCATATGTATTTTAATTTTCTTATGACACGCTGTCATTCTTTTCATTTGTTGCCGCTGCTTCTGACCTTGCATTTTTATATGCCATAACTACATTTTGTACTCTATGCATGATTATGCGTGGATTGTACGGCTTTTCTACAAAGTCTGTTGCTCCGAGTGCAAATGACTTTTCTATGCTCTTATCTCCGCCCTGTGAGGTGACGATTATCGGAATGTGTGCATATTTGTTTTCCATCTTAAGCTGCTTCATCAATGTAAAGCCATCCATAACCGGCATTACAAGGTCGAGCATGATAACATCTATCTCATCGGCATGGTCTTTGATATATTCCAATGCCTCTGCACCATTCTCTTTTTCAACAATTTTAAAATATCTGCTAAATGATGCACTGAGTATCTTTCTGTTAAGCACAAGGTCATCAACTATAAGCATTGTTCCCGGTGATTTTCTGAATGTCGCATCTGAGAAATTCATCTCAAGACCTTCCATATCGTTATTTAAGATACTGTGCTCAATAAGGTGCTTTTCAAATTCTTCCGGTGGAAGCGGCTTTGCAAAATAATATCCCTGAACAAAATTGCAATCCATGTTTCTAAGCATCTGTATCTGTTCTTCCGTCTCTATCCCCTCTGCAACCACGGCATAATCCATCCATTTTGCAAGGCTTATGATAAAACTCAAAATATTATTGCTGTTTGTGCTTAAATCTCCCTGAACAAATCCCATATCAAGTTTCAATATGTCTATCGGAAGTTCATTGAGCATATTTAAAGATGAGTAGCCTGAACCAAAATCGTCCATTTCTATTATAAATCCGAGAAGCTTAAGTTTTTTGACAACTTCTATTATCTGCTGCGGATTTTCGGTATATGCCGTCTCCGTAATCTCCAAGTGTATATTTTCAGGTTCAAGCCCATGCTTTTTAATGATTCCCATTATTATATCCATAAAATCAGGGTTATATATATCTGTTCTTGATACATTAACTGAAATAGGCACTACCGGATAGCCTTTTCTCTTCCATTCCTCTATGTACTCACAGGTCTTGTCCCAGACAAACTTGTCAAGCTCAGTTATAAAACCGTTTGTCTCAAATAATGGGATAAATTCTGCCGGATTCATAAAGCCTTTCTCAGGATGCACCCATCTTACCAAAGCCTCAGCACCGGCAACTTTTTCAGAATTAAGGTCATACTTTGGCTGGAAATATACCTTAAACTGCTCTTTATCTATGGCATCCTCCATGCAGTTTAATATCTCCTGCTCATATACCTGCTTTTCCCATATCTTTTTGTCATAATATGCCATATATCTTCCATATCTGCCCCTGATGGTATCTACAGCAAGAATAGCTCTGTTTATCATTGCGTGCATCGACATCTTAGTGCCATCTGTAAGATATATGCCAAATCTGAGTCTTAAATTCATATTGACCGGAAAATCATTTATTGTCTTTACTATATTGGCAAGCTGGTCATGCAATATCAGCTTGTCATATTTCTTGATAATGACAAAATGCTCATTTTCTATTCTTCCACACACCTCATCATTATTTACATAATGCTTAAGCACCTTTGCCATAAATACTAATAGATTGTCACCTGTTTTTTCTCCGAATAAATCTTTTAAAAGCTGAAAGTTTTCAATATCAGAATATAATACGGCATACTGGACATCTTTATTTCTTTTCAAAAGCTCTTTTGCTTTTTTTGAAAATGTTTCTTTTGAATATACTCCGGTCAGTGTATCCATCTGAAGATAATTTACAAGTGATGCTGTCTCTTTAAGGTGAATGATATTTTGCAATCTTTTTTTGACTATTATAGGATTGTAAGGCTTTCCAAGAAAGTCACTCGCACCCAGCGACAATGCCTTAAGTTCTGACTGCTCGTCTCCGTCTACTGATGTCACTATGACCGGTATCTTCGGCAGCATTTTTCTGTATGCCATCTCGTTAAGCACACCATAGCCGTCAAGCCCCGGCATAATTATATCGAGTACAACTGCAGAAATCTTTTCCTTTTCTTTATCAAGAATTTCCAGAGCCTCATACCCATCACTTGCCTGAAGAATATTATAATCATCTTCTAACAGTCTTGTCAGACATTCTCTATTTACTTCCTTATCATCAGCAATAAGAATCGTATTTTTCTCTGACATCCTGCCACCTCCTTTCAAATCGTATTTTCCGACTCCAACAAAATTTAGTGTATTTTTTCCATATGTGTATCGCTTTCATTGCGCTTATTATAAAATTTTTGAATTATCTCTTTTTTATCCCTCTTTCTGATAGGGACCAGCCTGTCCCCCGGCATATAAAAATCATAATCTACTATATCACTTACCCAGAGGATATTGACGATATAGCTTTGATTACATCTCAAAAACATATCAAAATCAAGTTTTTCCTCAAGTTCTCCAAGCCTTGAATAAACCTTGAAAACACCATTTTTACAATAGATACTAACCACTCTGCCCATAGACTCTAAGAAATATATATCCCTTTGTCTTATAAAAATCTTCTTCTGCTGAATGGTAACTTCCAACATTTCTGTTTTCTCATCCTGTTTTTTCACATCATATTTTTTGAGGTAATATTCTAATGTCTCCCTTACCTTTTCGACACGATAAGGTTTTAATAAATATGCAAGTGCGTGTATGTCATATCCCTCTTTCATATAAGCTTCACTGCTCGTCGCATATATGATTTCTACCTGCACATCCTTTTCTCTGATAGCCCTCCCCGTTTCAATGCCATCTAACTGTTTCATCTGAACATCTAAAAAAATAACATCATAATCTCCTCTTGAGTAATTTCTAAGAAGTTTCTCGCCTGAAGAAAACTCAAATACCTGAGCACTATATCCAATATCAATTAACAGTCCCTCAACGACATTTTTAAGGATGCCCCTCTCGATTTCATTATCATCACATAACGCAATCTTAATCATCCTATCACTCTCTTTCACAATTTTTAAATATACCTTTTACTACTGCTCACTCGTAATCCTTACATCGTTTGCAGGCTTATATATAATATTTAAAATCAATAGGTATTTGGATATACATATAATTTTATCAAAAAAAGCATATTATTTCAAAGGTAATATTGTATATCCCTATCCCTTTTTCGCTATAATTCTACCATTTTTCGCCTTTTTCACTCACCCTCTGCACTCGAAAGCAATATACGGTCATTATCAAGGCTCTTTCCGGCATTATCCTTAAACTTTTCAAGCAGGTCATCTACTGTAAGTGCCTGTCTTTCTTCACCACTCACATCGAATACTATATGTCCCGAATCCATCATGAGCGTTCTGTTTCCAAGTTCAAGTGCCTGATGCATATTGTGAGTTACCATAAGGCAGGTTATGTTTCTGTCCTTTACTATCTCCTTTGTAAGCTTAAGCACCTTTTCTGCCGTAGCAGGATCAAGTGCCGCCGTATGCTCATCGAGAAGAAGAAGTTTTGGTGTTACCATTGTTGCCATAAGAAGTGTAAGTGCCTGTCTCTGTCCTCCTGACAAAAGCCCGACCGGATTTTTCATGCGGTCCTCAAGCCCCATTCCAAGTAATGAAAGATGCTCCCTGAATTTCTGCTTTTCTTTTTTGCTTATCCTGCTGAAAAATGCAGTCTTTGCAGTAGATGCCCTAAGGTAAGCAAGTGCCATATTTTCCTCTATCGTCATATGTGGTGCGGTTCCAAGAAGCGGGTCCTGAAAAAGATGACCTATATCTTTACTTCTGAAATGCTCTTTTTTAAAGGTTATATCCTCACCGTCAAGTATTATCGCACCTTCATCCGTAAAGAATGAGCCTGTTATCGCATTAAACATTGTCGATTTTCCCGCACCGTTACTTCCGACTATCGTAGCAAAATCTCCATGTTTTAACGAAAGATTAAGCCCCGTAAGTGCCTTTTTTTCATTTACAGTACCCGGATTAAAGGTCTTACATACATTTTTTAATTCTAGCATAGTATCCATTACATCGCACCTTCTTTCTTTCTTCTTGCAATCTCAGCATATTTGTGTTTTGCAAATTTTACTTTTTCCTTTACATAAGGGAATGCTATCGCAACGGCTACTATGATAGCAGATACAAGTTTTAGACACTCCGCCGGAACATTTATCCTTATTGCGACTGCGACTATAAAACGATAAAGACAGCTTCCGAATACAACACCTAATATTCTTTTAAACATCGTTCCCTTTCCAACAAATGTCTCACCGATAATAAGACTGGCAAGTGCTATGGTTACCATACCTGTTCCAAGATTTATATCGCATGATTTCTGATACTGTGCAAGTAATCCTCCTGACAGTGCAGTAAGAGCACTTGAAAGGCAAAGACCTACCGTTATCGTAAATTTAGGATTTATACTTGATGCTCTTACCATTGCATCATTGTCTCCGGTCGCTCTTATCGAAAGCCCAAGTCTTGTTCCTAAAAATCCACTTAAAAGTACACTGACTATTATAACTATCACGGCTACAAGAATAAGCTTATACCATCCTTTTCTTATAAGTATCTGAACTGCCGCATCTCCCATGTGTTCCTGTATAAAATCCCTGACTATCGTAAATATACTGTCACATTTAAAAAGGTTCATATTTGATGAAAATCCCATTGCGGCAATATTTATCGTATATAATCCCGTGTTTACTATGATTCCTGCAAGAATCGACTCCACACCCAATCTGGTCTGTAAGAATGCCGTGACAAATCCCGATATAATACCCGCACCCATCGCAAGAAACAGTGCAAGCACCGGATGACCGGCTATCGTCACTGATGCTGCAACGGCACAGCCGAGAGTAAAACAGCCGTCTGTTGAAAGGTCAGCAATATTTAATATGCTGAATGATACAAAAAGTGCAAGAACGACGAGCGAATATATAAATCCAAGCTCCAATGCACTTTGTAATATTGAAATAGTAAAAATTGAGCCCATTTTTTCCTCCATGCCATATCAAGCACGCCTAAAACAGCGTGCTTGATATATTTTTATCCTGATAGTTTTTTTATTTTTCGTCAAATTCTTTTGCAGTCTTTGTCTCTACGACTTTTTCACATATATCCTTAAATCCGCTGTAATCAAGTCCTATCTGCTCTGCTGTCTCGGTATTTACCGTAGCTATACCATTATTAAGCGTCTTTATCGCCATCTCGCCCGGTTTTGCACCGTTTACAAGAATGTCAGCTACCATATCGGCAGTCTCTACACCAAGTTCTTTGTAGTTTACGCCATATCCGGCAAATGCTCCGTTAAGTGCAAATGAATCCGCTCCCGTATAATGAGGTATCTTTGCATTTACAAACTTCTCATATATGGCAAGCTCAGCTTTCATAATAGTGTTGTCAGTCGGTGTAAATACCGCATCTACTTTTGCTGCAACAAGTGCGTCAGCCGCAAGTGCTACCTCATCGTTTGTTGTACCTGTTTTCTCAACAACGGAAATACCGTTTTCCTTACAGAACTTTTTAGCATCTGCTATAGCCTGCTTTGATGAGTCCTGACTCTTATCATATAAAAGACCAAGTTTTTTAGTCTTGCTGTTTGCCTTTAAGATAAGCTTCATTATCGCATTTGTATCTATGGCATCACTTGTTCCGGTAATATTTGCTCCCGGTGCATCCATACTTGCAACAAGTCCTGCTGATACCGGATCAGTAACCGCTGAAAACACAACCGGTATCTGATTGTCCTCTGTAACAGACTGTGCTATAAGTGCAGTAGGTGTAGCTATAGGAATTATTATATCGACACCATCTGATACAAGTTCTGTCATTATCTGGTTTAATGTAGACTGATCCGCCTGACCATTGAAAGTATAATCCTTATAATCAAACTTTACTCCGGCCTCTTTTCCCTTTTTGTCAAGCTCATCCTGAACTGACTTCTGTATCTGGTTAAGCGATGCATCATCTACATATTGCACTATACCTACCTTATAAGTTTTTGTGCTGTCACCACTTTTTTCTGAATCCTGAGCTTTTTTAGAACCGCATCCTGCCATACATAAAACAGCAAGTAAAGCCGTCAGTGCTAAAAGTAATTTCTTTTTCATGTTATGTCCTCAACTTTCATTCATGTTATGTCACTATTTTTAAGTAAACCATGATTATGCCATAAAGTCAAGTATCCTTATTTTTTCACGGTAACTTTTATCGTCTTTTTCTTTCCGTTAAAAGTCTTTATTGTAATCTTTGCCCTTCCTTTCTTCAAAGCCTTAACTTTTCCCTTTGAATCAACTTTGACTATCTTTTTGTTTGATGACTTAAAAGAAATCTTATAGCTTGCCGTGTTTTTAGGAAGCGTAACCTTTATCTTCTTTGTTTTTTTCACCTTAAGTTTTATCTTTGACGGTGAAACTTTTTTTATTTTTTTAGGTGCCGCTTTTACCGTTACGGTATAAGTAATTATTTTTTTTGCCGTTGTGACAGTGACTGTTGATTTTCCCTTTTTCTTACCTTTGATAACACCTTTTTTAGAAACAGTAACATATTTCTTCTTACTGGTCTTATATTTTGCACCTTTTAAATAGAGTGAAACCGATTCTTTAAGTCCAATACTTATCTTCTTTTTGACTTTTGTTACTTTTTTAGTACCGCTGCTTCCATTATTTCCACTGTTTCCTCCATTGTTTGAATTATCGCCGGAAGTATTGTTATTTTCATCTTTTCCTCCATTGTTTGAATTATCACCGGAAGTATTATTATCTTTTCCTCCATCAGCAGCTTTTACGCTTTCTATCTTTGTAACCTTGTAACCCTGTTTTGAAAAATCATATGTTGGGTATGACGATACATTGCTAAAAAGCATAAATGTCGCTTCATCACCATCAACCGTAATAGTCTTTCCTGAAAGTTCCGAACCTACATATGATGTCTTATTTCCATTTTTATCCAAAACTGCAAGACTGCAATAATTTATGTTTTTATCAAAAAGCGTATCCTCACTAAATGTTATCTTAAGCTTTGATGCACCGTCAACTCTGTATGCATAAAAACTATAACCGTCATCAGCTTTTGCCTGCGGAAGAGTATCTTTCAGATAAGTTCTTTTATATATGGTTGTTGTAAAGTCTTTTGTTTTTGTCACATAACTTTCTTCCTTGCCGGCTTTTACTTCACATCTATATGTCATACTGCTCTTTGTTGCAGTGACCGCAGGAGCCAAAGCAATATAAATATCCTTATCCGCTCCTTTTACCGGGATAAAGTTACCATTGTCATCCTTTTTGTACCACTGGTATTTCGGTGTATCATTTGTGTTGTTCTTAAGTGTTGTTGTATAAACCGCTGCTTCATCATCAAATATCCATGTTCTGTCGGCAGTTCCGTTAAAATCAAATCTGTCGGCATTATAAACATAAAAAATTCTTTCTATATCAGATATTTCCGTAGATGCAATACACTTATACCTTGTATAGCCAAAATCAAAATCTGTTATTGCATCCGTCTTATATGATGAATCAGACGCACTTGCAATATCTTCGTATCTTTTTTCCGCTTCATTATATCTCTGCCACTTATAACTTATATTATAACCCGCCGCACAGACTGCCTTTGCCTGAAACTCGGCACATTCACCTGCATTTATATACTTATCTCCACCTGTACTTTCCCATTTTAGCTCATCCGATACACCTCTTATTCCAAAATAGGCATACTTTGTCATAACTCCGTCGGTGACTTCGCAAATATATGAACCATAATCATCTGCTTTTATATTTTCTATTTTTAATTCAGGAGAAACCGCACCGGAAATGGCATTGTGTTCCGCTGTAGATGACTTAAACCACCTGTACGCTATCTGTCTTCCCGTTTTACTTGATGCCTTTACAGAAAACTCAGCCGTATCTGTGAGAGCTTTTGTAAGGTAATAGTATGTTGTCCCTGCATTATAATAATCAAATTCAAGTTCAAGTCCGGTATCAGTTTTCAGCTTAATATCTGTTGTCTGTACTGAACTCTCTCCACATCTGACAGCACAATAATATCTTCCATAATCATCATAATCTATATTTTCTATAGTAAGACTGCTGTTCGTCTGTCCAAAAATTGCAATTCCATCTTTATACCACTGATAATATACCGTGTCTTTGAGGTCAGTCTTGACTCCTATGTTAAAAGTTACGCTCTCCCCCTTTTTTCTGTAATATGTCGTGTAATTTCCTTTAGGAGCTGCTGAAAAATAACCTGTATATCTTGTTATCTTAAATGTATATGTCGTATAAGCATACGAAGTTCCCTTTTTATATATATTGAGCTGATATTCCCCAAACTGTTCCTCCGTGAGCGAATCAAAAGTTATAACCGTATTTTTCTCATCAAGCTTCACAGACTTAGATGCCATCTGCTTTTTACCGTTTACATATGACTCTGCAGTAAATGTCCACTCTACATCATACGACAATCCGGCTGTCTTTAAATCAACACCTATCGTCTCCTTACTTCCCAGATTTCTTGTTCCCTTATAAGTTCTGCCTGAACTTAAGCTAAGACCAGTATGGACACTTGTCGATATTGAATTTCTTCTTGACAAATAAAATGTGTACTTCGCTGTCTTTCCAGTATTTTTACTTGTTGCCACACATAAAAATGTCGCATTTATATCATTTTCACTTACACTGTCTATCGTGTAATTCATATCTGTTGCACCATCTATCACACCACCGTTTCTGTACCACTGATATGTTATCGTATCTGACGCATCAGGAATTACTGCTCTAGCCTCCAAAGTAACTTTTTCACCATCCATTACTTTGTAAGTATTATTTCCTGTTATGCTCACGAGCTTAAATCTGTCTTCCGGGGCATTTACAAAATAATCTAAAATTGTTGCTTTAGAATTTAAACCGTCATTTATATAACACTCGTACTGTGTAAAATCATATTTGGATAATGTTATCGTAAAATCCTTTGCTGAGCCGACTTTGACATATTCTCCATAATTTCCATCATAAGGATCGGCAACCTTTTTATACCATGCATATGTAATCGGATATTCTTTGTCATCCACTGTACTTACATCGGCGGTAAGCGTAATCGTATCGCCTGTATTTTTTCCATTTACATTAGTCTTAGACGGCGAATTCACCCTGTAGCCTGAGGCTTCATTTACCGTAAACTCTGCTGTTTCCTCAGCACTTTCCGTTTTTGCATAACTGTTTTCCTTTGCCTTTGCAGTTACCATACAGGTATATTTTCCATAAAGTCCATATGCAAGTTTATCGACTGAATATGTAGGAGTATTATATGTATTGCCATCTGCGTCATGAAGCTCCTCACCATTTAAAAACCATGAATACGAAATATCATAACAGTCCGCATTATCACACTCAGCCTTTACACCCATTGAAACAGGTTCACCGTCGTGCTTATAAAATGTATCATTTGTCGCATGGGAAACACTGAGATTACTCTGTTTATCCCTGCCGTAATTATGCACACTGTAGATTTCCGTCTCTGAACCTCTGTGTGTCTCACTCTCTCCGTTGCGGTAAGCTTTTACATAATATCTATAGTTTGTTTCATCAGTATTTTTATGATCTTTTATCGTAAGAACATTTCCCGTTGTTCCCTCAATTTTGGTATTCTTATAGCTCTTGCCGCCATCAAGAATATCATACCTGTACCATTCATAAACCAGTGTATAGTTTGGATTACACTTATATTTATTTGCGACAATTACCAGATCTTCTCCCTCTTTTAAATAAAAATCATTATCGGAAGCACCTGAAGTATATACTTTTTCAATCTGCGGATCTTCCCATATCCTATAAGAATACTCATGAGTCTCACTGTCTGATGCGTCATTTTCATTTGTGACAGTCATCTTTACAGAATACTTTGTGAAACTGTCAGCCGTCACATTAAGTTTATAAGAAGCCTCTGTTGCTCCGTCTATCATCTCCATTGTTGAATAATCTTTTCCCTGTTTAAACCATTGGAACGAAGCCTTATAACCCGAATTTACTTTTACATCAAGTGAAAGCTCTGCCTCACTGTTTATAGGCTTATAAACAGGTACAGCGGAGTCTTCGTATGTATCTGAAGTTTTATTAATCATAAATTTTTTCTTGTCTGTCAGATAATATGTAAGCGTTTTGGAAGTAATGTACTTTTTATCCTCACCAGTACCCTTGTACGCTTTAACCACACACCTGTAATCTCCAAAATCCTCTGATTTTATATTCTTTATCTCATACACGGCACTCTTAGCATCAGCAATATCTTCAAATGCATTTTCCTGGCTGTTTAATTTCTGCCAGATATACTCTGCCTGATACCCTCTGTTTATGCAGATGTCAGAATCGAGTACCACATCTTCACCAACTGCGGCATAAATATCATCACTCTTTAAACTCATATTTTCTGAAAATGGGCATTTTAAAAAATTAAGAGTGACATATTTATAATCCGACTGATAGATAAGATCTTTATCATAACTATTATATGCATAATATAATGAAACTCTGTATCTTGCTGTCTCATTTTTCTTTGCCTGAAATGCATATGTCTGGCTTTCACCCTCATATGCCGCAATATCCTTTTCAACACTCCACTTTTGTCTGCTTGTTGCATTATATTTTTCTATACGGTACTTCTGCACTGTAATAGCATGATTTGTTGGAAAGTTTTTGTTTAATGTAAATCCAGGCAGTTTTAGATTGATGCTCTTGGATATCACATTATTGTTTGAACCTACAAGATTTCTCTCCTCGCTATCAAGCCCCGTAACCTCTGACACCGGATCTGTCCATGAAGTCACTTTCATAGTTATAGACTTATTTAATTCACCGATACTATTACAAAAAATAACCTTAAACTCTGCCTCTTTTTCGTAAAAGTCAATATGCTCATGTAACGCTGTTGAAGTATTAAGGCTGTCTGTCGTAACATCATCAATCTTTATACCATTTACACTCCAATTTGCCGTAAGTCTCAGTTTTGATTTGATGGCAAGCTTTGATGCATAAGCCACTTCCTCCTTAAGCTCTTTAGCCGTAAGCGTATCAACATCTTTATTTAAAGAAGCACTTATACTGCTGCCTGTCGCATTTGATACTGCAGAAATGCAGACATATTCAAATCCAATATTTCCACCTCTCTTAACAGACTGCTGTTTCTTGTACTTCGCATATGCAAGCATATCACTTCCGTTAGAAAAACCTTTTTTCACTTTGGTAATAAACTGGTACGAATACCCATTTGAATCAACATCATCCGTACTCTGCACCGCCTGCACTGACACTTTATCTGCCGCACCGACATTAACACTACCCACCGGCATAAGACTAATCACCATAGCTAATACCAGAATAAGCGACAATACCTTTACCCTTGATTTTTTGTTTTCTTCTTTCAATTCACAATCCTCCCTGTAAAAAATTTATAAAACATCATTTAAATATCACTGTTCACATATATAATGCGAACAATATTCATAATATACACTATTTTACACATAAACTCAAATCAATTCAAAATAACTGCTGTCACTGATTACCATACAGTTTTGACCCCTGCACCAATATATGATATTATAAAGGATATATGTTTTTTGACAACTTATGTACTGTTACGGATGACAGTATAGCGAGAGCGTGCCTACGGTACTATCTGTTATATTGGTTCAAGCGCCACGACATATCTTCCGACAAAAAACTAAAATTTACAAAAACGAAAGGAATACGATGATGACCAGAAAGAAAAAAAATCTAATCAGCTATGTGGTATTCGCACTTGTCTGCGTTGCCATTATCATCGCCGGAATATGTTATAAAAACTATTCCAATGAACAAAAAATCAAAAAAGCCGAAAAGAATGCTGTCACCTGTGTTGATGACTTAACAGGAAAGAAAATCGGTGTTCAAATCGGTACAACAGGTGACATATATGCATCTGATTACGAGGGTGACAAGAAGGGCACCGTTGTCGAGCGTTACAACAAAGGTACTGATGCCATCCAAGCACTCAAAGATGACAAGATAAACTGTGTTATCCTTGATGAACAGCCATCGCTTGCATATACTGAAAAAAACTCTGAACTTAAAATTCTAAAAGAAGAATTTGCCGTTGAGGACTATGCTATCTGTATTGATAAGTCAAATACTGACTTAAAAAGCAAAATAAATGATGCCTTAAAGAAACTTAAAGACGATGGCACTCTCGCAGATATAAAGAAAAACTATACCGGCAAAGACGAAGAAAAAGGAAAGTTTCCTTATAAAAAGAAAAATGTCTCAGGTAAGAATGGTACATTGAAAGTCGGAACGAACGCTTCTTTCAAGCCTTACGAATATTATGACAGCAATAAGATAACAGGTCTTGACATGGATATGATGCAGGCTGTCTGTGATGAGCTTGATATGAAACTCGAAATAGAGGACATGGAATTTGACTCAATCATAGCTGCCGTTACATCAGGCAAAGTCGATGTCGGCTGTGCCGGAATGACAGTAACCAAAGACCGTCTTAAAAATGTTGATTTCACTGACTCATACACGACTGCAAAACAGGTAATAATTGTTAAGGATTACAATGCAGCAATAAAAGCACAGTCTCTATCACAGAGAATACATGACAACTTTGTTTCCGACCACAGATATAATTATCTTATAAAAGGTTTTTCAAACACAATCGTTATCACGATTTTTGCCGTTCTCATGGGAATCATACTCGGTGCCATCATTGCACTTATAAGGACAACACATGACAACAACGGTACACTCCCTATCCCGAACCTTATATGTAAGATATATCTTACAGTTGTCCGTGGAACTCCTGCAATGGTACAGCTTTTGATCTTCTACTATATAATACTTGTATCAGTCAATTCAAAGATACTTGTTGCCATTATAGCATTTGGTCTTAACTCAGCAGCATATGTTGCCGAAGTAATCCGTTCGGGTATAAATTCAATAGACAAGGGACAGTTTGAAGCCGGTCGAAGCCTCGGTCTTAACTACAGACAGACAATGACTTCTATCGTACTTCCACAGGCATTTAAAAATGCACTTCCTGCACTGTGCAACGAGTTTATAAGCCTTATAAAAGAAACTTCGATAAGTGGTTATATCGCCATCGTAGACCTCACTAAAGCCGGTGACATTATCCGAAGCAATACATACGATGCGTTCCTGCCACTCATCACTGTTGCGATAATCTATCTCGTAATCGTTATTGCACTCACATCTGTTGCAAATGCACTTGAAAGGAGACTTAGAGCAAATGAACGACACTAATATAAATACTGATACAACTCCATTGATAGAAGTAGATAAACTTTATAAATCATTTGGTAAACATGAAATTTTAAAAGGAATATCAACAACAATAAATAAAGGTGATGTCGTTGCCATCATTGGTCCGTCAGGCTGCGGTAAATCAACATTTCTTCGTTCCTTAAATCTTCTTGAAGATACGACTGACGGACATATATTATTTGAAGGAACCGATATAACCGATGATTCAGTCGATATAAACACGATAAGGGAAAAAATCGGTATGGTATTCCAGCAGTTCAACCTCTTTGAAAACATGACAGTTCTTGAAAATATAATGCTCGCACCTGTCAAGAGAAATAAAATGACAAAAGATGAAGCTGCTGCAAAAGCAAGAGAACTTCTAGGAAGAATAGGACTTGAAGATAAAGAAAATGCTTATCCTTCTACTTTGTCAGGAGGTCAGAAGCAGCGTATCGCAATCGTGCGTGCACTTGCGATGAACCCCGATGTAATGCTTTTTGATGAACCTACATCGGCACTTGACCCTGAAATGGTCGGCGAGGTACTTGAACTTATCAAAGAACTTGCCAAAGACGGCATGACAATGGTTATCGTTACACATGAGATGGGATTTGCAAGGGAAGTCGCAAACAGGGTAATGTTCTTTAATGACGGTGTCATAACTGAAGAAAATGAACCTAATGAACTTTTTGGAAATCCACAAAATGCACGACTCAAAGAGTTCTTATCAAAAGTTTTATAGGCTTTAGATTGCAATTTAACACTATCAGGAAAGTTTCCCACTTCTATTTTGCTTAGAGAACAAATTGATTGACTAAAAGGCACGGTATATACTGTGCCTTTTATTTTATATATTTTTCTATTATACATTAACAGCTCCTATAAGCAAGCCGCAGTCAATCTTTTGATAACCTCTTTGACATACTCCTCTGGTTTAGATGTTTGTCAATATGTGATTTTTTAGTGTCAGGGAAGTTTTTTCTGATATACTGTGATTGCCGTTAATAGTGTTGTGAGAAAACGGTATAGCGTACCACGAATATCCGCCTGAATTTGCTCCAATAACTTGACACCTATGTCACTTGCTATTATTATTACTATGTTATAGTGCAGTTTTTTACTGTCGATTTTACTATGGGATGAACAGTAATGTTTTGTGGGTTTATTCTTTTTAAATCATAAATCAATTACTATCTGCATATATAACATAATCGGTTTTCGTAATATACATATAAGTTAAAGGCATATAACAATATCTTACAGTATATATTTTACAAAAACCGAAAATAAACATATATAACATTTATATAGGAAAGGATTTTTTGATGCACTTTATTATTGTTTTTTTTATTTCGATGTTTCCACTTATTGAACTCAGAGGAGCTATTCCATATGCAGTTGCACAGGGACTTCCTCTTGTTCCGTCTTACATTATAGCTATTATTGGAAATATGCTTCCTGTCCCTGTTATTTTTCTTTTTGCAAGGAAAGTTCTTGAGTGGGGAGCTGACAAGCCGGTTATCGGTGGTTTCTTTACTTTTTGTATCGAAAAAGGAGATAAGGGCGGCAAAAAACTTCAGGAAACGGCAGGTAAGGGACTTTTTATAGCACTATTGCTTTTTGTTGGTATTCCACTTCCGGGCACGGGAGCATGGACGGGAACTCTCGCTGCAAGTTTTCTCGATATGGATTTTAAGTCTAGTGTCATCGCTGTTATGCTCGGTGTTATGCTTGCAGGTGTCATTATGGGACTTGCTTCTGCCGGAGTGTTTGGTGCAATAAGTGCATTGATATTATGATATAAAAATTTAAGCGGATATTTATGTTCTGCTCTGCCATTCGCCTGATAATGTTAAAAAAAGTCATTTACAAGTTTTTCAAAAAAGTATAGTATTAGAAGTACCGTATAGCAAATAGGAAAATGGACTTGTACCCTTCTAATACGATTTTTATAATGAAAGGATTTAAGAAGATGGCAAAATTACTTCTTATAAATATTAGCGACCCCAAAAGCATAAGCAGACTTATTTCTCCAATGAATGTTCATGTCGAAACAGTCTCTCCTGCTTTTTTTAACGAAACACTTGAAAGGCTTGCTTCAACAAATTTATCAAAAAAGGAAAATATCGCTGATTTAACTTTATCAGGCGATTCTGCATTTTTTAAAGAAAGTCTTATTATTTTTTGTGATGTTCCCGATAAAAAATTTGACAAAATTCTTTTTAAGCTGCGTCAGGCAAAGATTTCCGTCGATTATAAGGCTGTGCTTACAAATACAAGTTCAAAATGGAGTGTAAAAAGACTTTTCATTGAACTGGAACGCGAGCATAAATCCCTGCAATAAAAGCAAAATCCTACATACTTACCACCAGTACCAATTACCGTGGAGAATAAACAAATGAAATATACAGAATTAAATGTAATCAAACTTTTGCAAATGCAGGCATTGACCCGGTCTACGGTTACCAGATTTTTAACGGCACAAAAAAGAAGCCATCAAGAGATTTATTGCTTCTTCTTGCCTTTTCATTTCCACTAAGCATTGATGAGACAAGGCATCTTCTGTACTACGGACACTGCGAGGACCTGTATGCACGAAACAAGCGTGATGCCTATATTATGTTCTCGCTTCACAATAAATATCCTCTTATTAAAACGAATATATACCTTGCGAAAAACGATTTAAAACCGATTTATGATATATCATATAAGAACCACTCTGTGCACCGTACAATTCAACCCTTGAGGCATCATCAAAAATAATATCGTCTGTCTTAACAGCATTGTCAGGCAATTTGATATTTATATCAACCTCAAATGACATTCCAGTCTTTTTATCAGTATAATCGACCATCGCCATTCCGACCCTGTTCGCAATATATTCGTCACTGCCATCACTGCTCTCTATAAGACAGTCCTCCGGACTTCCGTTAATCGTACTCTTTCTGATATTAAATTCATCTTTTGAAACCGCTCTGCCATCATAAAGTTTTTTTACTTCCGACAGACTTAACGGCTTAATCTTCTCTCCTAACGACAGAGTTTTATTTATCCAGTAATGAGAATCCTGAACTTTTATCTCAACATTTTCTGTATTTCCATCACTATTTTTTAACCTGATGATTATATTATTGTAAAAAATGTACTGATTATATGTATTTCTATCCATATATATAACCATCGTATCATCAGACTTTCCATCCATTGCGGCATATGCTTTCTCTGAGACTTCCATACCGCTTGCACTTATAAGCTTTTTAGCTTCTCCCCAAGTCGTTGTCCCAACTGCCGTACCTTTGCTGTCCATGATACTTTCAACAGTCATACCGTCATCAGGCTCGACAGCTATCCAGCCCAAGTCCCATACAGACTTTCCACCTATTGAAAACCTGTTTTTACTTTTTCTCCTAACCTGCGTTTCTGCATCAGGATAATCCTTTTTGTTTGCAAAATAAACACCTGTCAGTTTGCATTTGGCGTTTTGTGCACCAATCTCAAAATCTGTTGTGTCACTGTCCTGTACAGGATATGGTGTGACTAGTGGAGTTGCAATCGGTTCTGCAGCCGGGGTCTCCGTTGGTGTCATCGTCGACTCAATCGTTGCCGCTGTTGCAGTTGTCACTGCATCACCCGTTGCAATTTCACTTTCCCCGCTCTGTGCTGCCGCACTTTTACTCTCCGCCTGATAATCTGCTGCCATGCCTGTGCTCTGTCCAAAGTAGCTAAAAATCATAACAAGTGCGAGCAGGTAGGCCGTCAGCTTTCTTCTTTTTTTCCTGTTCATATGCTCTCCTCCGTTTTTAATATAATTTGTCTCATATCAGATTTTTATATTTTTATTCGTATTTAAAACCTGATAAGTATCTGTTATATGTTCAGTACATACAAAATATTTGCTTGACCTTTGACTTTTTCCTTAGAACACTATCTGCTTTTGTCCCTGACCCCATAATAATAAAAATACCGCGGCTCGTCAAATACGATACCGCAGTATTTTTGTTTCCACAATATTTTTATTTCTATACTATTTTTATTGCAGCTCAAAGGTTGTAAACTCGTCTTTTTCATCTGCAAGTTGCTTTATTTTCTCATCAGTTTTTTTGCCTGAATATGCCTCTTTATATGTCATAGCCTTTTTCTTCACGGCAATATCCGCTTTCTCCGATGTTCCATCTTTATATGTGATTTTGCAAGTCATAACAAGATTATCAAGTACATCATTCATGCCTTGAACTCTCGCATCTAATTTTTTTTCATCCTCACCATCTGAATTCCAGATTTTATCATATATTTTGTCGGACACTTTTTTTCTGTCACAAAGATATATATACACTTTTTTCTGGTCTTTTGCAGATATTGTAAAGGAAGAATATTCTTTTTCCAACATTTTAGTCTTTGAATCTTCCATTTCTATTTTAACACCACCATAATTTTTATTCTGTGCCACACCTTTATACTCCGTTCCGTCCAGCACATATTGTTTCCCATCCGGCTGAACAACTCGAAAACTTCCGTGATTCAAAGAATATGTGACAGTGTCTATCTGCCTACCCTCACAAACTATCGGAGATTGAATCTGATAACCGATTTCATTTGTGGTTTCTGTTCCACTCCATCCGCTTGAAGCCATATCTTTCTGAGTAATTACAGCAGTTTCCTTTCCCCTTTCTAACTTCTGTACTTCTGCTGCCTTTACTTTTACTGAAAAACCATTTTTAATATCTTCTGTTTTTCCCGTTGCAGAATTATCAGACTCCGATGATAACATATGCGTGCCTATAATTTTTTCTGTGACATTTCCATATGAAATCCCAATGACCAATGCTGCACAAGCTGCCAATGCAACTACAGGTTTTAAAATTTTTTTCTGTTTCCTCATAACACAATCCTCCATTTCAAATCTAATCTTCGTTTCATTGTCTTTAATATTTGGAATAAGGGCTTTTTTTAACATTTGATCCAGTTCTTTATCCTCCATATCGAATAACCTCCAAATCTTTTTTCAGCATACTTTTTGCCTTACGCAGCCGACTCTTCACAGCACTCTCAGTAATGTGCAGACATTTTGCAATCTCTTTAATCTTAAGATCCGCGGAATAATACAGATAAATGACCATTCGGTATTTCTCCGGTAATTCCTGTACTTTCTGCCTTACAAATTCATCCGCTTCTTTTTTAAGCAACTGTTGTTCCGGTTCATCAGATATCTTCCTGACACATTCTACTCCCCCACTTTCTATGTGCTTTTCATAGCTTTCAAATGCTGCTATCCTGTGCCGCCAGGCAAATTTTCTCCGCTTATTTTTCCATATAAGGATTGCGACAGAAAGTGCATAACTTTTGATTGAATTTTCATTATCCAGCTTTTTTGCCTGTTCCCACAACTTTAACATTGTATCCTGATAAAGATCGTCTCCCTGTGCAGTCTCACCTGTAGTTATTCTGCAAAACCGAAGAATATCTTTTCCGTCACTGGATACAAATTCTTCAAATTCCTGTCTTGTCACTACTGTCGTTCCTTTCTCTTCCTTTGACGTCTCGGGTAGAACCCTTACACCTGTATATTGTAATAACTCAAAAAAAAGTTGCTTTTTTCTAAAAATCATTTAAAAAATTTTATATTATAATCTAGAATACTCGCAATCCGCTTTACTACTTGCTAATATAAAATTTGAAAGTCTATTTATAGTACTGCTTTATTTTCTTATCAACAATTTTCAGGCTAATCCTCATTTCTGCACAAGTTTTTTTGTGCATAATGAAAAAAGACACCTGCACCATAAGATACAGATGTCTTTTTTCATTTTATATTATTATGCCGTGGGTGCAAAATATATTTTACCCCTTGTATTATATTTTGTGCTTACATCAGCTCCTGCACGAGCAAACATTTTATATTGTGTTATTTTACTTCGTGCTTACCACAAAATCGTCTCCCGAAACACCTATCGTTATCACATCACCCGTGTGAACCTTATCACCGAGGATTTCTTTTGCAAGAAGTGTCTCAATATTTTTCTGTAAGAAACGCTTCAGCGGACGTGCACCAAATGCAGGCTCATACGCATTGTCGGCAATATATTTAACTGCCTCTTCGGTAAGCTCAACCTTAAGTTCCTTGTCTGCAAGACGCTTATTTAAGTCATCCATAAGTATTGAAATAATACCCTGAATGTTGTTCTTTGTGAGTGGCTTAAACATTACTATCTCATCGAGACGGTTAAGAAACTCCGGTCTGAAACTTGCCCTTAAGTCTGCCATTGCGTGTTCCCTTGCCTCATCACTTATACTTCCATCTTCCTCTATTCCATCAAGAAGATAAGAAGAACCTATATTTGATGTAAGAATGATAATGGTATTTTTAAAGTCTACCGTTCTTCCCTGCGAGTCCGTCACACGACCGTCATCAAGCACTTGTAAAAGTACATTAAATACATCAGGATGTGCCTTTTCAATCTCATCAAAAAGTATTACCGAATATGGTTTTCTGCGAACTGCCTCAGTAAGCTGACCGCCCTCCTCATATCCTACATATCCCGGAGGTGCTCCAATAAGTCTTGACACTGAATATTTCTCCATGTATTCACTCATGTCGATACGAACCATATTGCTCTCATCATCGAAAAGACTTGCCGCAAGCGTCTTTGCAAGCTCTGTCTTACCTACACCTGTAGGACCTAAGAAAAGGAAAGAACCAATCGGTTTTGTAGGGTCTTTGATACCTGCCTTTGAACGAAGGATTGCTTCTGAAACAAGTTTAACACCCTCCTCCTGACCGATAACTCTCTTGTGAAGTTCCTCCTCAAGATGAAGTGTCTTTTCTCTCTCGCCCTCATTCAGCTTTGTAATAGGAATACCCGTCCATCTTGACACGATTTTAGCAATCTCATCATCTGTGACATTTTCCTGAACAAGTGTCCTGTCCTCTTTCTTTACCTTTGCTTCTTCCATTTCAAGCTGTTTTTCAAGTTCAGGCAGTCTGCCATATTGTAGTTCTGCAAGTTTTTCAAGATTGTACTCTCTCTTTGCAGCGTCCATTTCCGTATGGAGTGCATCAATCTGTTCTTTCACTTTATTAACCTTATCGACAGAAGATTTCTCCTGATCCCATTTTGACTTCTGAGCCTTAAAGCTGTCTTTAAGTTCCGCAAGTTCTTTCTGGAGCGTTGCGAGTCTCTCTTTGGAAATATGGTCTGTCTCCTTTTTAAGTGCAGCTTCCTCAATCTCCATCTGCATTATTTTACGCTGTACTTCATCAAGCTCTGCCGGAAGTGAATCAAGCTCCGTTTTAATCATCGCACAGGCTTCATCGACAAGGTCTATTGCTTTGTCAGGAAGAAATCTGTCTGAAATATATCTGTTTGAAAGCGTTGCAGCTGCAACAAGAGCGGCATCCGTAATCTTTACACCGTGATATACTTCATATCTGTCCTTAAGACCACGAAGTATTGAAATCGTATCTTCAACAGTCGGCTCACTCACCATAACCGGCTGGAAACGCCTTTCAAGTGCGGCATCCTTTTCAATATACATACGATATTCATCAAGTGTCGTCGCACCTATACAATGAAGTTCACCTCTTGCAAGCATAGGCTTAAGCATATTTCCTGCATCCATCGCACCATCTGTTTTTCCTGCACCTACTATCGTGTGCAGCTCGTCGATAAAGAGGATTATCTGACCCTCACTCTTTTTTACTTCCTCAAGAACAGCCTTAAGTCTTTCCTCAAACTCGCCTCTGTATTTTGCACCTGCAACAAGCGCTCCCATATCAAGAGCAAATATCTTCTTATCTTTAAGTTCACCCGGCACATCGCCTCTCACGATACGCTGTGCAAGTCCCTCAACTGCTGCCGTTTTGCCGACACCCGGCTCACCGATAAGTACCGGATTGTTTTTATTTTTTCTCGAAAGAATACGGATAACATTTCTTATCTCGCTGTCCCTGCCGATAACAGGGTCCATCTTTCCCTCTTTTGCCCTCTCGACAAGGTCAGTTCCGTATTTTTCAAGTATATCATAAGTTGCCTCAGGATTGTCACTTGTCACACGCTGGTTTCCCCTGACCTGTGAAAGTACCTGAAGAAATCTTTCTTTCGTTATCTGGCACTGTTTAAAAAGTGCCTTTACTTCCCTGCTCGGATGTGCGAGAAGACTAAGGAACAAATGCTCAACTGAAACATACTCGTCTCCCATACGCTTAGCTTCGTCTTCCGCATAAATAAGAGTTTCATTAAGGTAACGGTCGATACGCATATCACCGCCCGTAACTTTCGGACGCTTATTTAAAAGTCCATCTATCTGTGCAAGAAATACTTCAGGCTCAATACCCATCTTCTCAATAAGCTTGCTTATAAGACTGTCATCAACTTTCATCATAGATGCAAGTAAATGTTCCTCGCCCATCTCCTGATGACCGTAATCCATAGCGATTTTTTCGCATCCCTGAACAACTTCCTGTGATTTCTGAGTAAATTTACTGATGTTCATATAATCTCCCCCTCTCTGTGAGATTGCCGTTATTGTTCACATCTGCCGCGACATTAACAGCTTGATAATTATTTTGTCCCAATATATAAAAATCTATAGATAAGTAACAAATAACTTTATTTTTCTTATCTGCAAGACATAATAGCACTGATTGTTAGCACTGTCAAGAGGTGAGTGCTAACTTTTGAGATTTTTTTTTGCAAACCCTGATTTTACGGGGTTTGCAACACTTTTTCTTGATTTCATACCCATTGTAAATGCAATATCACTACTTCTAATTGTGGACACTCATGTTAAATATGACTTAATCTTGATGTGGATAACAGAGGAAAAGCAGTCGATCATAAATGAAAGACTGCTTTAAATCATATCCTTTATTGCTTTGTATGGAGATTTAACTGATTGTCTATGTCCCGTCCGGCATACATTACTCTAAGTATTGTTACAACCTTTTTACGCTGTCTGGAATATAAAGTACCACATAATTGTCTACTGGTAATACACGAAGTCCACGGCTTTTCCACGGTTCTTTTTCATATTTTCGATAACGCTCCGGCATCGTATCCAGACTTAATATCTGTTCTTCCAGACGGTCAAGCTGTCCGCTTGCATTTTCCGGCGATTGTAATTCAAAAGCAATATATTCAAAAATCCCTCTCAAATCACTGTCAGCCTGTTCGGATACTTCTACTTCATATATCATAAGCCATAATCCTTGCGAATGTCAGCAAAGGCTTTCTTCGCATTTTTTGTCCGTCCAGCCTGCATATCCGCATATCCTTTCTCCAATTCTTCATTGAACTCTGCTTCTGATAATGTGCTGATGTCAACAGGTCTTGCAGATGGTATTTTCACTTCAAACGGAAGTCCTCTCTGTAAGATAATCTGTTTATAAAACATATTGATAGCACTGGAAGCAGGGATACCAAGTGTAGACAGGATACTTTCTGCTTTTTCTTTAACATCTGGTTCAATCCTTGCATATAAATTTGCTGATTTTGTAGCCATATAAAACATCTCCTTTCGTGAGTAGTGTTTCCATCTATCTTTATCATATGCAAATGTCCGCACAATAGCAATACTAATTTTACGCTCCAATAATCCGATAAGTTTTGAAAACTCACGCTTAAATCCCAAACGGAGCAGCCGGAGAATCTGCTTCAACTACACCAAGCTGATAACCACCATTTGTAAAATAGATAATTTTCTTAGATTAAATTTTAAAGAATTTGAGAGAGTCGAATCACTTATCGGCGAACTATATAAGGAATATAACAATCTGACACCCGGCAGACACACTATGGTAACTGCCTTATTTCAGATACTTGTCACATATCTTTCAAGATGCTGCGAAACAAAATCTTCCATTGAATCAGGTTTCCAAAGCAGTAACTATTTTTCAAGAATGTTTAAACAGACATATGTGGTATCACCTAAAGAATTTAGGAGAGGGTGAAAAATTATCATCCTCTCCTATTATCATTAATAAAATCCGTGAGCTCTATTATAAGCATTACATATCATATTTGAATTTTTTATCAATATATACATTGCGATAAATGGACCTATTCCGCACAAAAGCAATCCAAAAAGAAGCCATAATAAAACCGTCGTACCATTTTCCTGAAAATTCATTCCATATTTAGGTGCATTTGCTGCAAGTCTGTTTCCAAGTTTGTAATACCAATACCATGAATATATACCACAGGTTATAAATGATAATACGATAAACTGCACTAATCCTGCCGTACTCTGACCGTCACCTTCGCAAGCGATATTTACATCATGTGCCATTTTATATAGAAAATAGTAACCATAAATGCCACAAGTTATAAGGTTAAGAAGTATGTATGAAATCAATCCTCTGTCGTCTTTTAATTTCTCTCCGTTATAATATCCCTGCCCTGAATTTGGATTCGAACCATTAAAACTCTGACGCACCTCATTGATTGCACTTCCCAATTCTTTTTCAGTAGAATTAAACATATCATTTGCAGCCTTTGAAAACGACTCCGCCGATGAAAACTGCGTCCCACAATATGGACAAAACTTTGTATTATCAGGAATCGGTTTTCCGCAATTTTTACAATACATATCATTCCTCCTCATTTTCATTTTTTGATTATTTTTAAAATTTGAAATATAATATTATGCTGTGGTTCAAAAACCACAATATCATTATTTCCGGCTATCATTCTATACAGATATACTGCACAAAATAACAACAAAACAAAACCTGTAAATACTTTATATATTACTGCATTTATTTTGTTTCTCATAAGAAAGACACAAACCATGCACGGTGGAAAAATAAATAATGGATGATAATAGAATGCCTTTTTAAAATCAAATCTCAGACAGGCTAACCATGCTCTCGACATACCACAGCCTGCACAGGATACTCCCGTGATAAATTTAATCGGGCAGGTTATCCCAAAACATTCCAAAAAAATATATAAAATAACAACTGCCACAATAGCTGAAATCATTCCTCTTTTTTCTTTCATTAAACTTTTTACCATCATTGCCATACCAGCCCAAATCAGTATTTATTAATCAACATTTTACATTATATGTTACTGTCTGTTATATTTTGTAATTTTTAGCAAATATTTTGTAACTTTTGACACTTTCACATCAGTAAGCAGGATTTGTAAATCCCATAATATGTGCTCTCTTAAAATCTGAACGATACCAATATGAAGATGATTTATAATATGTATATATTTTTACTTTCCTTGTGGCATTAGTCCCAATGCCTGTATTTCCCTCTGCCATTGTCAATGAATTTCCATTTACTGCTATCACTATGCCTGTATGATCTGGTGTTATATCTTCATCATTATCAATCGCCGCAAAATCCCCAACATTTGGTGTGTAATCATTTACTGTTGAATTTTTATTCATGCTTACACCTGTTCCTGAATTATACCATGACGCAAAACTGTGGTATCTTCCTAATGCATTATAATCTTTAGCCCACAATGATGTAGACGCATATTTTGGTACTATTGAATTTATCTTACTATTTGAATATCCTGCATTTGCCATTGCCGTTCTTGCAATATAATCGGCATAGATAACGCAATATGGTGTAAGATAACTTGCTCCATACCATTTCTGATAAAAGCGTCCCGCTGTTCCCACTGAAGTAACCGCAAGATTGTATATATTCTGTTGAACATTTCCATTTGGGGCAGACGGCTGTTGGATTTGCGGATTTTGTGACACCGTTGACTGCTGCTTGGATTTCAGATTATTTTCAACATCACTGCTTAACGCAAACGCATACTTATAACCGCCTGATACCGGATATTTTATCTGTGTATAATTCCCTTTAGTTCCTAATATCATAACATTATCATTTTTTGCGACATAACCATAATATTTTCCACCGTTTCTTCTGTATGTATTAAATCTGCCATTTGATTTATATGTACTTCCACCGGTAGCCGTCAAAATCCTGTTAGTAGCAATATATCCCGTTTTTGTCCTGTTTTTTGCAATCGGATATGTCACTTTTGAATACTTTCCGGTAACAGTAATAACTTTAATCTCATCGGTCGCATATATCCAGCCATATCCTCTTGTTAATGCAGTATTAGAATACACTCTCGTATTAGAGGTATTTATCGTATAACATTTTCTGGTTGCTGCTCCCGCTTTTTTTGTATTTGTCCCTGCTATAAAAGAACCTGCCAAAATAATAAGTGCAAAACAAATAAATTTTAAATTTTCTCTCATAAACTTCTTCATAAAAACCACCTGTCCTTTCTTTTTTTATAAGAATATATCACGCTCTTTTGCATATCATATAAGTGTTTCCGGTCTTTTCATATATTCTTACTGACCTTTTGTTTGTTAGCGTTAAGGATAGCCGCAATCCGGCTTACTGCCTGCTCATATAAAATAAAGACTTTGCCTACCAATTCCTTAACTTGAATTTAGTATAACAAAGTCTTTATTCAAAAATTTATAATGCTCTTTTTATCAAAAATAATGTAATTTTTGACAAGTCTTTTATTTAATTTTTACTTTTCTTACCGAGCTCCATGCACCAGTATATGTTTTTCCGCCTATCTTTGCAACTTCTCTTATTCTAAAATAAAAAGTTTTCTTTCTCTTAAGCCCTTTTCCTGTCCACTTTCCGTTTTTCAGGTAAGGATATGTCTTTGATGACATTGATTTTTTAAACTTTGAATTATTTGCTGCCTGTATCTGGCATTTAACATTATTATATTTTTGTTTCTTCCATGTACAATTTATTTTCCCTCCGGATAAAGCCTTTACTTTAAATTTGGAAACCTTTCCCGGCAATACGGTAACTTTTACATTCTTCTCCTTACCATAATATTCGTCTGCCTCATCAACAATTATGGTTATAGTTGCTTTTCCACATCCTTTTATACTGACAAGCCCCTCTCTACTTACGGTTACAACTTTTTTATTTGAACATAAATAAGTAACCTCCCCGGTGCCGGTCACTCCCTCATCAATATAAAACTTTGAGTTTCCTATATGCTTAGTCACCGAACTCTTTGCATAAATCTGAGCATCCTCTTTGTCATCATCCGGACTTTCTGTCGGAGTCTGCGTCGGTGGTACAGTTATTTTAGCCGTAGGTATCGGTGTCGCTGTAGGACTTTTGGTCGGCATCACAGTCGGTGCAGGGCTTGGCGTTGCCGTAGGACTTGGTGTCGGCTTTACTGTTGGTGTCGGACTTTGCATTGCCGTAGGTGTCGGACTCGGACTTGCTGTTATTGCCGGTGATGTTGTGGCACAAGTCGGTGTTTTTGTTGGCACAGATGGTGTTTCTGTTGCAACACCTGTTGGCATATCATTTGCATTTGTATTATATTTATTCATCCCTGTTACAGTGAAATATACTTTTATAATATCGCCTTTTTTAACAGGACAGACACCCAGACCATCAATAGATGTTTTTGTGCTGTCAACAAGTGTTAAACAATCATCCTTAACCGGTCCTTTATATATATTTTTAATATTATATCTATAACTATATTCATCACTTGACCCTGCAAAAGACCATCCCCCCTCAGCATTTACTTTATACTTATCTGCTCCGACTGTCACATAAGTAGGCACAAGTTTAAAATCATAATTTAAGGCTCCCTTGTATAAATTCGTTGAAAGTATCATTAAAAATATATTATCAGTATCACTTTCTGCTTCATAACTTATAGAATAACTTCCATCACCTATAACATCAACATTTTTATATTCCCATGTATCCTCAGTCCATTTATCATCTGATACATAGTTAAATCCAACATTAAATCTATCCATATTACCTTTTGTGGCATCTGTTACCGTCCCATCTGATGCGACTGTTCCTGCATAAGACCATAAATTAATATTTGACAAATTTATATGCAAAGCGGGACGCACAGCCTCAACCGTAAAGTTCACATCACCAGAGTTGTAGCAGCCGTAGCCGTTGTACCCTACAAACGACGCACTGTACCCCGCTCCCCCCGGCGTACGCAGCCACCAATTTCCATTGCTAGAATATGAATTATCAGTACTTGTCCATGCCCCGCATTGTTTAGCATATTCCGTATTCTTAACTTCTCTTGTTTTACTGTCAGTTTGATAATTGCTGTTAAAACCATATAATATATTGCTTGCCTCAGAAACTGACAACAGATATACTTTATCCTCTGTATTATTTCCTCCATCTATTCCAGAATATGGATTATCTTCATTTACCACATAAGTCATCTTTATAGCACTCTGCTCTGCCACTGAAAACGCATTGTCTAAGAAATTGTCACTTATAAAACTTTTTTTATCCTTATTTACTGACGCATCATATCCATTAAGCCAGCTTCTTATTGTGCTGTTTTCCCATGTAACATCTGTTCTAGTTTCATTATACGCTTTTGCATCAAGGTTCTGGTCTGCAAGTATAAACGCATCGTCACCGTTTACTGACAGCACACGCCACTTTATCGGCTGCTTTGCATCATTCTCATCTGCTACCCCGTCTCCGTTTGTATCATTCTGCCAGTAATTTCCGAAATATATGCAATCCCAAGTCGATACTCCGCTGCTGTCCGTTGTGGGATTGTTCAAACCATAATTCTGAACATTTTCCTTAGCCATTGTAGGAATATATGATATATTTCCGAAAGCCATAGAACATACCAAAACTGATACTAATAATTTTTTAATTCTATTAATTTTCATATTATAGCACCTCATTTCTAAAATAAATTCAAATAAAAAATATCTGCTAAAACAGTTCTACTCTCTTATTTTAACAGATATTTTTCCTTATAAATTACAATGTAATTATTATCAATTTTTTTGTAAAATAAAGCAGGATTTTGTAATATTTTTAACAATGTCAGACTTAAGCCATTATCTAAATTCCCAT
The DNA here is from genome assembly GCF_003477845.1 of Clostridium sp. AF34-13. NCBI lineage: Bacteria > Bacillati > Bacillota > Clostridia > Eubacteriales > Clostridiaceae > Clostridium > Clostridium sp. AF34-13. The sequence goes on along the minus strand of NZ_QUEB01000009.1, from coordinate 143,015 downwards.
ATTTTTATCCAACATATTTTTTGATATAGTACAATCCTCTTTTTCCATATTTACTGCTCACATATGAACTCCATGTATAAGTCGTTACTTTTATAGTATTTTTTCCGTCTGAATTTGCATCAGTTACCGTAAAACCTGAATCCGTAACAGCTATTATTGACATTGAATGTTTACTCTGACCTATTCTGTTACTTGTTCTGATGTGAGCACCTACACCTGCGGCAGTTACGGCAGCTTTCATTTTCTGTGCCGTTAATTTTCCCGGTGCAACACGACCTGATACATCTTTAAACTTTCCCGTTGCACTCTTATCATGGCATCCGTACAATTTATATGCTATATATCTCGCATATCCGCAGCACTGGCTTCCTGCCATATAAACCTTTTTTCCGTTTACTTTTGCATAGTAACTGTTTGTATATTTGCCGCCAATTCTGTAATCAGTCATTGCTACTCCATTAACTGTAAGCAGATTTCCTGAAATACTGTATGTACCTGTATTTGTCTGTGTGGTATTATTGTTGCTGTTGACATTGTTGTTTACATTGTTATTTTCTGCTCCACCTTTCAGATAATTATTAACATCTGAAGTAGTTGCAAAGGCATACTTAAATCCTCCTGAAACCGGATATTTTATCTGTGTATAACCACCTCTTGTGCCTAATACCATAACTCTGTCATTTGCTGAAACATAACCATAGTAACTACCGCCATCTCTTTTATATGTATTAAATTTTCCACGGGATGTGTATGTTGTTCCACCTGTTGCCGTAAGTATCGCACCTGTTGAAATATATCCTGTCTTTGTTCTGTTACCTGCCGGATATGATACCTTGGAATATCTTCCTGTTACCGTAATAACTGTTACCTGATCGGTTGGATATATCCATCCATATCCTCTTGTTAATCCTGTATTTGAATACACTCTGGTATTTGAAGTATTAATCGTATAACATTTTCTGGTTGCTGCTCCTGCCTTTTTTACATTAGTTCCTATAGCAAATGAACCTGCTAAAATAATAAGTGCCAAACAAATAAATTTTAAATTTTCTCTCATAAACTTCTTCATAAAAACCACCTGTCCTTTCTTTTTAATAAAAAAATATCATGTCATTTTGCATATTATATAAGCCTTGCTATGCGTAGCTGCTATACCCTTACCTCTTGTTGGTATCAACGGTATTCTCAATCCGCTTTGCTGTTTGCTTATATAAAATAAAGACTTTGTTTACCAATCCTTTATCTTGATTTAAGTATAACAAAGTCTTTTAATAATTTATTTAATTGTATTTTTTAGCAATAATAATGTAACTTTTAGCACTTATTATTTATTGCTTGTTTTATTATAATTATTGTTTTTCTTCTTAACTTTTATTAAAAAATAACGCTTGTTTTAACCCCTTATATATTATTCAATAACAAATTTTTCCTTTGCCGGATATGTTATCGCATATTCAAAAGCAATCTCTTTAACAGACAACGGTTTAACTTTTATATCCCATGTGCATTTGCCTGTAGCTTCATCAAGTACAACATCGTCAATTCTGTTCAACATAACTTCTACTCCATCCACCTGTGAAACCGGTATCCTGTCATAAAGTCGAAGTGCTATTGTGCATTGCAGATTATTTGTGACCTCAAATATATATTTATATCTTCTTATTATTTTTCCCTGCAGCTTTTTGCTGCTCACTTCATCTGCCACTTTCCTGCTGTTGATTTTTACTCCTTTAACGCTGCCCAAATCAATCTTTAAATTTTCTGCCTTGTCAACATTCAGGAAACATCTGCGTACATAATCAGAATCAAGATATATGTCAAGCCAGCCTGAAATCATATCATATTCTTTCAAACCTTTAACATCAACATAAAAATATTCATTTTGTCCTTTTCTTGGAATTGCAAAATAATTTTTAAATATCTCTATTTTTTTCTGCCAGACCGCAACCTCATTTTCACATTTTGGAAGTAATGTCATTTTCCACGGTAATTCAAATTCATGTAATATATCAGAATTGTTTTCTCTTACATTTACCGGAGTCATTTCAAGCATATCTTCTTTAATTCCATGCCCCCTTCTTCTTTCCCCGGAATCATTTGCCGGTAATGCCGTCATTTCCTCCTGCTTATCCACACCAAAATCATCAGTATATAGACTGAATGTATCTCCTGCATCTTGCATTTTCTTTATATATTGCGTATCTAATGCATCTTCAAGAAGATTATACTCATATGTATTAATTCCACTTGATAAAGTAATTTTTACATTATCAAACCTTTCATCAGACTTTTGATTATTAATTTTTGCAAACATAGTCATTGTGGCATATGGTTCATCTGATTTAACATCAATTTTATAATATGGCTCCCATGAAATTCCAAATGTTTCATATCCAATTTCTATGAAATATTCTCCTCCAGGTTCAGCTATCATATCCAATATTAACATCCGTTTTCCTGCATACTTATCAGAACAATCGCTACATTCATCTTCATCATCCATGTTATGAGCAAGTTTATTTATACTATTCACCAGTTGATTTGCTTCATCCAAAAGGTTAGCATACATTTTTTCAATTTTGTCACACTCTTCCTGCGTTTTATCTGTAAAATCAGACTCTAAAATATCTTTCTGCATTTTCTTAACCAGCTCATATCGGCTAAACAAATTATTTTGTTTTTGCTTCCTTGCCAATTCTTCATCACTTGGCAGCCCGGCTGGCTGTTTCATACACCTTACTTCCGATTTAGAATAACAAAGCAAACCTTTTGAAGTTCTTACATTAACATTTCTCGTAGCATCACTTAATTCGATAAGGACATTTGTTCTCTGATTTTTTGGCACAAACTTTCCCCTTTTCAAAATTTTAGCTCTATTTCTGAAAATTTTCACATCCGCATATTCCATCTCAGCAATGCAATCAGTGTCATTAATAAGGTAATCCGTACTGCCCCAATTGGGTACTCCCATTCCCATATCCATTTCATATTCAGGCATTAACCCTGTTTTTACAGCGTCATATTCTTTATCTAAAATTTTCACCGGAGTTTCAACCTCTGTATTGCCCTCATCTTCTATGTCTAATTCCTCATCAATAAATGGATTTACTGTATCCTCGTCATCATCATCATTATCGTTGTCACCTTTAAACTCCATTATTCCGGCACAATATGGACACTTAAGAAACTGTTCCGCATTGTAAAAATGTCCCTTTTTACATCTTCTTAAATTCATGTTGTTTACCCTCCTTATTTTTATTATCTCTGGTCTAATAACAATGATGAGTAATTTAAGTCTTCACCGTCATATTGGTCAAGATTTAAATCAGCCGTACTATAATCACTATTTCCACTCTGCTTCTCCTCAAGTGCCATTTTCTGACCTTGTAATAATTTATCAAAAGCATATGTATCCATATAATACTCACCATCAACTTCATAAATATATGATGCAACTGTTTGGGTATCCTCTCCTTTGTCACCGCTCATTCTAAATGTCATATCTGACTTTATACATCTCTGCAAATTACAGCCCGTTTCTACAACATCTTTCATTGTTTTGTTCAATGTTTCTATTGTATCAACATCTCCGCCATCTTCATCATCATCTTCACTTAAAGCATTGTTTAATTTCTGAACATCAAATTCTTCAAAACTGCTTTGTTCAAAACTTATCTCAACATTACTTCCATACACTTCCTGCAATGTTTTTTTCAATTCATTAAGCTCTTTTTGCATACTGCTTTCATCTTCAGGATATTCAAAATTTTCAATATTTTTATCAGGTGTCAGGTCATTTAGCTCTGTACCGGAATAATCCTGTATGGCTTTTAGATATTTGCTCTGCACATCATATATCTGTGAGTCCTCGTCATAATAATCTTCATCCTGATTTTCTGAATTCTTAAAAGTTAAATCACTATAAGCAAATACTCCTTTTTCCCATGTACTCTCTTTATTATTCAAAAAATGTATACTAGAACTAATCTTATCCAAACTCTCTCCGGCAGTGTATGTACCGGCTATACTATTGTTTTCATACCTAGTCAATTTGCCTTTTTTAATCGTAAAATATATTCCATTATCTACAAATATTTTACTATTCTTAAGTTCAAACTTTATAACATTTCCCTCAAAATCAAAATCTCCTGAATAAGCAATACCTCGTGACATTTTTCCATCCTTGTTAATAAAAATATCATTCTCTCCTAAATCACTAATCCACAATCCCTTAAATTTTTCAATAGTATTACTTTGATTTTTACTTTCATAATTTCCACTATTTACAACTGAACTACCCACACCACATCCTGAAAATGCAAGCATACTACAACATATAATACATAAAAATCTTTTTCTCATATAGTAATTCCTCCTTGTATCTTGTAAATTAAATATCTCGCTGATTCGCTCGGATGAAACAAATTTATTTGTTCCATCCGAGTTTTACCTTTGCGTAAAAAAAGTAAAGACTTTGTATATTAAACTATTATTCCTAATTTAATATAACAAAGTCTTTTTTGAAAAATATTTAATTGTAACTTTTGTCAATAAAAATGTAATTTTTAGCACATAATATAATTATATTTTCAAATATCCAAACAAAAATATTACAATTTTTAATTATCTAATATTTAAATTTACTAAAGCATATGTTCCTGATAATCCCGCATATTCTGATGCTATCTGACAATCTATTTTTAACTGTGATACACCACTTACATCTATTGTCACATTCTTAGGTATCATTTCTGCTTTTAAATCAGTATATTGTGCTAATAATTTTCCATCTCCATATATCAATAATATACAATCGTCTTTATATTTATCATCACAATGACCATATGTAAATGATAACATATTACATTTATTGTCTAAATTATATATTACAGAATTGCTATTTCCATTGCTACTGCTATATATATTATATACCACTGAATTCTGATACATATATCCCGCCATCTGCACTGATTTATTATATTCCACTGCCCCATATGTTTGATATGGTTCTGATATGTCTACCACTCTTGTTCCAGTAGATATACTGACCAGCTCACTTGAATTTTTCTCATGAAATTTTATATTTGACAATCCATATGTTCCTGACAATCCCGCATATCCTGATGCTATTTGACAGTCTATTTTTAACTGTGATACACCACTTACATCTATTGTCACATTTTGTGGCATCATTTCTGCTTTCAAATCAGTATATTGTGCTAATAATTTTCCATCTCCATATACCAGTAATATACAATCATCTCTATACTTTCCATCATAATGACCGTATGTAAATGATAACTTATCGCATTTATTATCTAAATTATATATTACAGAATTGCTATTTCCATTACTACTGCTATATATATTATATACCACTGAATTCTGGTACATATATCCCGCCATCTGTACTGATTTATTATATTCTACTGCTCCATATGTTTGATATGGTTCTGATATATCAACCACCCTTGTTCCCGTAGATATGTCCACTGCTTCATTTGAATTTTTCTCATGAAACTTTATATTTGACAATCCATATGTTCCTGACAAACCCGCATATCCTGATGCTATTTGACAGTCTATTTTTAACTGTGATACACCACTTACATCTATTGTGACATTCCGTGGCATCATTTCTGCTTTCAAATCAGTATATTGTGCTAATAATTTTCCATCTCCATATACCAATAATATACAATCATCTCTATACTTTCCATCATAATGACCGTATGTAAATGATAATTTATCATATTTATTATCTAAATTATATAATACATAGTTACTATTTCCATTGCTACTGCTATATATGTTATAAACCACTGAATTTTGGTAAACATATCCTGCCATCTGCAACGACTTATTATATTCCGCTGCCCCATATGTTTGATATGGTTCTAGTTCTGTATCATTTGTTTTTTCATTTTCTTGTGGTTTATTCGTAGGCTCTGTTTCTCGTGTTGGTTCTACTGTCGGCTCTGGCCTATATGTTGGTTCCGTCGTAGGCTCTGGTTTATGTGTTGATTGTGGTTTTTCTGTCGGTACTATAACAATTTTGTTTCTAACCACTTTTACACTACATCTATAATTTTTATTTTTATATTTAGCAACAACAGCAGTATTGCCTACATTCTTTGCCATAATTTTTCCATTTTTTACTACTGCTACACGCTTATTCAAACTACGCCATTTTACTTTTTTTGTTGCTGCTCCAATCAATCTTACTTTTATCGTCTTTCCTTTTTTCAATGTAACAGACTTTTTACTTAACGTTATATGCTTTTTTGCATCAACATTTTTCAAATTTAAGTTTCCAAATAATATAGAAACCATACAAACAACAACTAATATATTTAATTTGATACTTTTCTTCATATAATTCATATCCTCTCTTTCTCTTTTATAAATTACTTTATTCAATATAAAAAACTTTACTTCAACAAAAATCTTGTTTACTAAATTTTTATCTTAGATTTCAAATATTTATACTTTCTTAAAAGCTAATACTTATAAATACAAACTCTTTTCATTATATTTCTATATAATCAATATAAGACAATATCATCTCCACGAAAAATGCCCTCACAGAAAACAGTTCCATCTTTTGATACGAAATAATATCAACATATTTATAATTTCGTTCCGCATGATTCACAGTAGCCGTCTCTCCATGATTTGTCACCAAGTACTCTACCACATGAAGAACAAAATTTTGGTTTTACCGAATTTTTTGCAGCAGTTACATTTGATATTTTTCGTTCTGACGAATTCATCGACATCATATTCGCTTTGTATTCTGAATCTAAATCTAAATATCTCCTTATGTCATAATATACCCTTACCAAAAAACACCCTATTAAAAATAAATATAATAATGTCCATATAGGTTTTCCATACATTTCCTGTCTCCATACCCTTAATACTGATTTTTCTTGTACATATGCATCAAATACAATCATAATGCTAATAAATCCACCAAAATCCGCCGGAAACTTTAACCATGCAGGTCCATAATCTTTCTTGTGCTGTGGATTAAATATCTTCTTTTCATATTCTTTTTTAGTCATTGAAATTTCCTCCTTAACTTCTGTAAAATCATTAAGTTAAACAGATATTCTCAATCCGCTCTGCTACTTAATCATAACACTATTACTGTTTTGCCTAATATACTTACATAAAATAATAAATAAAGACTCTGTTTACTACATCCTTGTTTTAAATTTAGTATAACAAAGTCTTTTTTAAAAAATATTTAATTGTAACTTTTGTCAATAAAAATGTAATTTTTAGCAATTATATTTTTTATCTATCATTGCAAAATTTTATTCGTCTGTTCCTATTAAAACTTTTTTTCCTTCAAATGCAAATCCATAATGTCTGATATTTTCTTTTTTCACTCCCGCTTTTAACAGCTCTGTATCATATTTCTTTTCTTCTATCTGTTGCAATGCAGATTTTACCGTTTCTTCTAGTGATTTTTCCATCGAATGATTGATAACTTTAAATTCAAGTATCAATCCCGGTAAATTGCTATTTTCTGTATCTCTCGGTATCATCATTACATCGTATCGTCCAAAACCACTCTCTTTATTTGACTTTATTATATAGTCTTCTCTTTTATCGACCATAAGTCCAAGTACAAATCCATGGTAAAAGTTCTCCGGGCGTATTCTTGATTCTTCTTTTCCTGCAACATCAAAACTGCTAAATGTATCAAGTGCTATATCATTCATATAACTGTTCATGGCATAAAGGTCACCCGCAAGCATTGCTTCAATAAAATCACCTGTCATATTAGATCCATTGTCAAACCATTCTTCTATCATTATCTCGAACATTTGCTCAACTTCTTTATTTGTTAATTTTAATGTATAATATCTTTTTCTAAAATCTCCTTCATATCTAATCTTGACAACCCTAAGATAACCACTTGCAAGCAACAGACTCCATACAGCATTTTCTCTCTTTTCAAGCTGATTATAAACTATCTGTTCGTCTATCCTTTTCTCTATAACTCCACCCTCAATAAGTATCTCCATTGTCTTTTTAAGATTTGGTGACCCTGTCTTTACTAACTTATTTACAAGTCCATTTGAACTGGAGTCTGCCCAATATGAACCAAACTTTCTTGCTTTAATAAAATTAAGTATCGACCACGGATTATATATATCATTTTTGTTTCCAAAAGTAAATCCATCATACCACTCTTTTACGCTTTGCTTTTTTTCTGACAATTCATATTTATCAAGTGCTAAAAACACTTCTTCTTCAGTAAAACCAAAATCTGTTTCATACTGTTCAGATGTTGTAGTCACTACCAACAGATTATTCAAATCCGAAAATATACTTTCCTTGGACACTCTCGTAATACCTGTCATTATCGCCCTTTCAAGATATGGGTTTGTCTTAAATGTATAGTTAAAAAAACTTCTTGTAAATGCAACAATCTCATCCCAATATCCATTTACATATGCTTCCTGCATTGGTGTATCGTATTCATCCAAAAGGATTATTACATTCTTTTTATAGTATCTGTTTAAAAAACATGAAAGATTGTTAATAGCTCTATATATGGTCTCACTTGAGATATTTTTATTTGCATTTATATCTTTTGAATACTCATCTAATTTCTTAAAGAAATTTTTTTCTGCTTCAGACAAAATATCACTCTCCAAAAGATACGCATGACTCTTATAGGTTTCGTTTATAATAGCAACCATATCATTCTTAGCATCTCTAAAAGTATTAGACTTTATCCCCGCAAAACTCATAAATATAACCGGATATGTTCCCTGAATTTCACGATACTTTTTTTCTTTCCAAATATCCAGTCCCTCAAACAACTCTCCCCTGTCCTTATATTCAACTGAAAAGAAACATTTTAGCATATCCATGTTTAATGTTTTTCCAAAACGGCGTGGTCTTGTTATTAGCGTAACATCATCCTGATTTTCCCACCATTCTTTTATAAACATCGTCTTATCTATATAAAAACAATCATTTTCAATTATCTTATCAAATCTCTGTTTTCCGATACCTACTACTTTCGCCATACAGACACCCCCAAAAAATAAAATTTTTCACGCATTTGTTATTATTCACACATCATCACTTTGCTAATTATATTAGCATTTTGATAATAGAAAGTAAAGAAAAAGAGCCTGTACTTTTATATTAGATTTTAAAATTTTGATACTCTGTCATAATCTAATACTTATAAATACAAACTCTTTTCATTATATTTCTATATAATCAATATAAGACAATATCATCTCCAAGAAAAATGCCCTCACAGAAAACATTTCCATCTTTTGATACGAAATAATATTATCTCTCTTTAATAACTTTATAAATTAAATATTATTTCTTCTTATATTTCTTTATACTTGAAGCCATTATAGCATATCTTTCGCAGTAATATCCGGATGCCGCTCCCATAAATTCTCCTTTTACTGTAACTTTTTTTCCTACATACTTTGACATATTTGCCTTTAAATATGCGCATTGAATCATTATTCTTTTTTCACTTGACTTCTTTTCCCAAATTGAACATTTACACTTTATTTTTTTATTTAAAATCAAGTCATAATTCAATATCTTTTTTCCATTACCTGCTATAGCATGATGTTTTACCACTTTTCCGGTTAAAGTCACTATTTTAAGCTTATCACCGTCATATATCTTAGCTTCGGCACATTGAGTTTTTCCCATAACTCCAGTAAACAACACTGTAATTAACACAATATAATTTAGTATATTCTTTAGATTTTTCAATTTTTCTTCTCCTCCCTCTTTACAAATACAAACCACGGTTATCTTCCGTATTTTTATATAATTTTATTTTTGTGTACTTTTTAGCCTTAAGCATCTTCTTTAGTGCCGCCTTATATTTTTTATAACTTGTTTCCTTTCCATTTATCTTATAGGATGTATAATATATAGTCATTCCGTAAATTTTTTCTTTATGTTTTGCCTGTTTTTTATATGACTTATCGTCCGTTCCTGAATACCCCACCTTTTTAACTGTTTTTCCGTTATTTTTAATTTTATAATATGTCCCCCAATATACACCTGTATGTGCATCGTCGACTAATATAATTTTTGATTTTTTATACCATTCAAATCCATGACATAATAAGACTTTTTTTACCTTACCTTTTACATATCTAAATATTTTTACACTCCCGTCAGCCCAGCAGGCTTCTGGATTTTCTACAACCAGTTCTTTTATTCCATCCCCGTTTAAATCAATGCACGCAAATTTATAATTTTTTGTTTTGTTGACATCAGGGGCACTGGAATAATCCTCTCTCCACTTATGTTTTTCTTTACTTAACAGCTTTCTATAGGCAGTTATGGCTTTTTTATTTGTATCTTTTGCATATGTCTTTACAGTTTTTATATTAATTCCCGTTATCATAAGTGCTGCAATCAATATAAGTGATAATATTTTTTTACTTTTCTTCATTGTCAAAATTCCTCCTTTTATCTTTCATTATCAATACCTTACGCATAATTCTTTATAAGCCATTTAATTCTGCTTTTTGTCTGTTTCGTGAGTGATAAATTATATATCATTGTATAACCACTCCCACCTTTCCAGTCTGCTGCAGCTTTTTTTGCCGTTTTATCTCTTTTCTTTATCCATTTCAATTCTGATGCAACTAATTTTTTTACCTTATTATTCGGCATTGCTTTTTTTATCTTGTTATAATCTTTGTTTAATTCCTTATTCCACAATTTATACTCCTCGCCAGAGTCCTTATTCATTTCATATTGCGAACTAGAATATGTAAATTTCTTTTTGCATTTCTTTTCCAGCTTATTATAACTTTTCGTATAACTTAATTTCGTTCCTGCATATGTTTTTACTGCTGAAAAATTAATTCCTGTAAACATAACTGCACTTGCTAATATAATGGATAGTACCTTATGTGATTTCATATTCATGTTTTTCTCCTCTCTGTCTAATCTTTCTTTTCTTAGGTTTCACATTTATAATACTTTTTTCTAAAAATTTAATACCGCCAATATTTTTCAGGTATCTTTTTTACCCATCCCGTCATTGCTTTCTTTTGTTTGCCGTTATATTTGCAGCTATATATTTTATTTTTCCAATCACTTTCACGGACTACATAGTAATATATTTTGTTATTCTCAAAACTAAGTAAACCGCCATCACATACTTTCTTTTTTCCGGTTCCATTTAACTTAAAAACATTAATCGGATAATTACCTGCATCTCCTGCATTTGTGCTTGTAACTACATGATTTCCATCAACCAATACATTCGCAACTACTGATGTCATATATTTTTTTCGTTTCTTTTTTAAATCGTAAGCATATAATTTTATACCATCAGCTTCCATGTCTATTCCACAATATAAATACCTTCCACTACATCCACATACAATATAAGATTTTCCCGATATGATTTTCGTATATTTACCTGTTTTAATATCATATTTATAAATACAATTTTTAGTTTCATACGACGATATTTTTTTAACAACTGCAGAATAATAAATAATTTTTCCGTTTGTTGTAAAATCAGTAGTCGTATTTTTTGCAATGGTCTTTTTCACTCCGTTTTTCTTCATTATGATTTTATATTTATATGTTCCTGCTTCTTCATATTGTTTTGCCACAACAGAAATCCCTTTAATAGTTGTATTTCTATTTACACCTCGTTCAGTTACATATTTATCTTTTGCATCAGCATTTTTGCTCACTCCTAAAAATGCCATTACCATAAACAACATTATTATAATCTTTGTAATTTTTTTATTCATATATATGAATCCCTTTCGTTTTTATCCATTTAGCGTCCTATTAAAATTTCCATTACAATCTGTACTGAATATCTGATACCTGCCTTTGCATATCCGCTAATATAAAATTTGTTACAAGGCTGTTAGCAACTGTCATTCTTTCATAGTCCTCACGCTTTTCCTGATTTCTTTCTATTGCAAGTAAATGATTTATATTATCCATTCTGCTTCTCTCTGCTATCTCATTACTTTCAGACAACAATGCTATCTGTTCTCGCTGGTTTTCAAGTGCCTCATTCATTTTTCCAATAACACTCTTTAATTGTTCAATTATTTTTTCAAGCAACATCGTCTGTATTATTTTATCCAAATCATCCTCTCTTGAAGTTGAAAAATAATCATATAAATATGCTATCGGATATATGTTCCTAAAACGGCTCGGTATTATATTTATATCATATAAATCTTTACTTAACTCTGCTGCTTCTTTTCTTCTCTTAACCAAGTATTGTCTTTGCTGTTCCAGTGCCGCTCCTCTTTCCTGATACTGCCTTACTATCCAATTATAATTCTTCTTAAAATCTGACAATTCCTGCCCGTATTTGTTCATATTCTGTTTATATTCTTCTTTTATATTTTTATTATATTTATAAACATCATATAATATAGAAAAAGCAATCCAAAATAAAATTGCATTAATAATAAAGAAAATAACAAGTAAAGTATATTTTCCAAATAATGTCATTATTCCAGTTATAATCGTTTCAAAAATTCCAGTTACTTCTTTATTTATACAATTATAGATATATATATTTATAACAAGTGCTATAATTGCAACGACAACAACCATTATACCTCCATCCTCCGAATAAGAGGCTTTATTTTCCATCTGTGGTTTTTGTGGCGGTGTTATATGATTTAGCTCATAATTGTTTCTCTTAATATCGTTTTCCACTTCGCTTATTTCATTATTCAATCTGTTTCCAACACACTCGATATAATATACATCTCTAAGATATGGAACTAAAAAATCTCTCTTGTATCTCGCCATACTTCTCCTCCATTTAGTACATATTTTCTAATGTGATTTAACAAACACTCCCACCCACATTAATTTTAGTCTCTCTTGTATTACACTGCTAATTTACAAACAAATGGTCTCTCTTTTTGTAATAAACATTATTTGCTGAGACCATTGCAGAACAAAATATTACACACATACCAATGTCTATCGTATATTGCGTTATAATATCACCACCAAAATCTGTGCCCACTATAATCATTGCCAAAATCTTGGCTAAGCAATTTAATGCTGCAACTACAATTATAGAAACCAAGTATTTTTTCCAAGCGTTTTTCTTTTTTTGAAGCATTTCTCTCCATATATAAACAAGAAATACACTCAAAATAACATTTAAAATCACAAATACTATATCTATAATTTTTGCACTAGGATAAAATCCATAAAATATATATTGCTCTCCACCTTCATCAAACATTTCTATGATAGTTCTTGCAGCATTTCCTAAATTAATAAGTATTGAAAGCAAAAATCCTGCATAGACCAAGAAATTATGCCATTTCATCGGCAGCTCCTGCTGTCCGTTATTCATATACATATTTACATTTGGATTTATCTGCTGCCCCCGCTGCGGATATTGTCCGTTGTTTATATACATATTCCCATTTGGGTTTATCTGCTGTCCCTGCTGCGGATACTGTCCATTGTTTATTTGCATATTTCCGTTTGGATTTATCTGCTGTTGCTGATACGGTTGCTGCTGGTACAGCTGTTTCTGTCCGTTGCTCATTTGCATATTTCCGTTTGGATTTATCTGCTGTTGCTGATACGGTTGCTGCTGGTACGGCTGTTTCTGTCCGTTGCTCATTTGCATATTTCCGTTTGGGTTTATCTGCCGTCCCTGCTTCGGATACTGTCCATTGTTTATTTGCATATTTCCGTTCGGATTTTGATACGGCGGCTGCTGGTATGGCTGTTTCTGTCCGTTATTCATTTGCATATTTCCGTTTAGATTTCCCGATTGTCCCTGCTGTGGGAACTGTTGCTGCTGATACGGCGGCTGTCCCTGCTGTCGGTTTTGATTATTCATAATGTTATTATAATTTCCTACCTGTATTTTTTTTGCCGACTCAATTCCTAATCTGCTGCCACAATTAACACAAAATCTTGCACTTTTTTCATTTTCATATCCACATTTTAAACATCTCATGTTTTATTACCTCCTTTTATCTTATGAATAGGCATTTTGAAACTATCATAAAACTTGATTAAATTGTGCAGATATAACACAACATATAATTATTTTCACAATCACCTATATCTTATGAAAATAATCCACTTAAAAGCCACCCACCTATACCGCTTATTGAATCTGATATTGCCTGCTGGATAAAATAACCTAAAATCTTTCCAACTATCAGACTTACTATAAACAATACAATGTGCATTACCAGTATCTCATACAGTTTTACAGATGGCTCTCTTTCAAGTACTTCAAAATATCCGTATAAAAAGATAAAGTTTGTAAACATAACTATAGGTATCACAAGCAACATTACTATCAGCATTATTATTGCTCCAATATCTGAATTAAATATCTTTGCGACATACATCATTGCTATAAAAAATATTATATATGCTGTGAAAAGTATTACTCCAGCCAATGTCTTTACGGCTATTACCGCATAGGTCTGTATGAAAGTTATATTTTCATGGAACAGATATTTGCTCACGACAAACATTACTCCTGCAACAAGCAGCCCCCACAAAAACATCCCAATCAGTATCAGTATGGCATATTTCATTACACTATTGAGCATATCTTGAAATACACTTCCAAATATCTGATCCTCTAAATTTGCTCCTATTATCGCACACGCTATAAGCAGTTCAATCAATAAGACAAACATTGATATGCCTGATATTATAAGCGACTCAGCTATTGAGTTTGAATTTCCAAGATTTTTTACGGCATTTAACGGTGACCTGAATATATCTACTGCTGTAGACAATATTCTTTTTCCAATTCCCGATGCCATCTGGGAGATATTACCCTGATTTCCATTTGGCTGCGGCACCTTATTCCAACCGGAATAACCTCCGTTTATCGGCTGTTGTCCCGGATACCCTCCCGGATAATCTCCGTTTATCGGCTGCTGTCCAGGTGCTCCTCCCGGATAATTTCCGTTTATCTGCTGCTGTCCCGGATACCCTCCCGGATAATCTCCGTTTATCGGCTGCTGTCCCGGTGCTCCTCCCGGATAGTTTCCTCTTATCGGCTGTTGTCCCGGTGCTCCTCCCGGATAGTTTCCTCTTATCGGCTGCTGTCCCGGTACTTCTCCCGGATAATTTCCGTTTATCGGCTGCTGTCCCGATACTCCTCCCGGATAGTTTCCTCTTATCGGCTGCTGTCCAGATACTCCCCCAAGATGATTTCCGTTTATCGGCTGCTGTCCCGGTACTCCTCCCTGATTATTTATTTTCCGATTCTGTTCTTTTTGTTTCTGCATATAATACTGTTTTCTTAACTGTTCCTGTTCTTTTGCGAACTCAATCTCACGCTTTTTGCTCTGCTCGCAGTTACATTTCTCACCGTTTTTTAATTGCTTTCCGCAATATCTGCAAAATGCCATTTTTATCTCTCCTTTCCGTTTGCCGTTCATCGCTGCCATGCTGTCAGCAATGATTACATTCACTCTTTTTCTTATGTTTATCTAAGCTTATACAGGTTGTCCTCATTTCCCATATACAGCTCCTCTGCTGATGAAAGATAATATTCCTTTTCTCTTTCAAGCCTTGCTCCGTTTCCTAGAAATGTTCCATTTTTTGAATAATCCACTACGCGATACTTATTTAATGCTCCTACATATGTTATCTCGCAATGCTTTCTACTCACCTGTGCATCTGTTATCGCATATGTGCATTGTGTCGCATCCCTGCCAAATATCACCTTTTGGTCACTTGGCAGAGGTATCAGCTTTCCGATATGCGTTCCTCTTATACATATCAAACCTCCCTGTTTATCCTCAGATAAAGCAAGGCTTCTTGTCACCTGCATTGTCAATATGTCATTTTTCAATTCAATCCCCCCTATAATATTTTTTTGATTTCTTCCTGATAGCGTCTGCTTATCGGTAATACACTTTCACCTACTTTTATCTCTGTTCTCGAACTTCCCGTTATATATTTTTTGTTTACCAGATAACTCTGATGACACCTTACAAATCCATACTGTTTAAGCATTTCTTCAAGCTCGTTCATTTTGGCATAAAAGCTTATACTCTCGCCTTTCTGGTATATTTTTATTTTTCTTTTTTCGCCTTCAAAATAATAGACTTTATCAAGAAGTATCTGCTCTTTTTTTCCATTTACTGATATATGCAGGCAGTTTGTGCATTTCGACCGTTCTGTCATGTACCTGCCTATTTCATCATCTAGACGCTTTTTGTCTACAGGCTTTAATATGTATGAAAATGCCTTATAAGTATATCCGTCAAATATATGCTCCGCAGATACAGTTATAAATATAATATCCACATCAACATTGTTTTCCCGTATATATTTTGCAGTATTCAATCCGTCATATTCCGGCATATTTATGTCTAAAAGCAGCAGGTCAATGTCAAATTCTTCTTTTTCTATATCATCAACCACCTGTTTTCCCGACATATAATGTACTACCTGTGCATCGTCATAAGAAAATATTGAATGTATCACTAAATCATGTATCTTTTCTCTATACTCTCTGTCATCATCACATATTCCTATCCGTAACATATCCTACCTCATACTTCACCCTGACTGTTCATCCTCCGCACCAGTTTTTTTGCGTTACCATCCACACTGTAAATGTGAACAATAATGCTTTGCTTTTGCGGCTGATAACTTTATCCCAGTTTTATTGCTTCATGTCTTCCTGCCATATACAATATTGTTCCCGGTGCAACACTTACATACTGACCTTTTATTGCTTTTGTTCCATCCGAAAATTCAATTCCATTTGATGAATAATCTATAACATAATATCTTTGCTCTGTACCGTTATATCTTATTCCACAATGTCTTCTGCTTATCTTCGGATAACTAAATACAAGTGTCGCACACTTCGGATCTCTGCCGAGTATCACTTCATCTCCGTCATTCATCACAAGTTCAGAAGAACTGTATTCTCCCTCCATTCCATATAAACATCCAGATTTTGGAATCATGCCCGGTGTAGGTTTATATCCTCCCGGCTCTGGCTCTGCACCAGTGCCTATATCTTCACCTGCTACTGTCATATCTCCTGCATAATTTTCTGATACAAAATCCTCTGGTGGCATTCCCGTCATATAATGCTTTCCATCTTCACCAACATAACCATCCGGATTTGGTGTCGGCGGTGTAAAAATTTGATTTTTTCCATCATCATGCTGTGGCGGCATCGGCGGGTCATATGGATATTGTGGATTTATCGGCTGTGGCGGTATCGGTGGTATCGGAAAATCCCATTCTTCCTCTGACTCCTCCTTTTCCATTTCAGGTTTTAATGCCGTCATAAAGAGTATTCCTGCTACAATGAGAAACACTCCTGCCAAAAGTGTTACATATACACCTGCTCCCGTGCAGTTGCTCATTATTTTTGACACGGCATATTTGCCTACACCGTCTATATCAAACAATCTTGCATCGACAAGCGTGATACTTTTTACATAATCGTCTATCTTGTCCCATATCATTCCCGGTATCATAAATGAATAGATAAGCCTTACAACAATTGTCACTACTCCCGTGGCTATCATCATTATCTGGTTTGTCTTTCCTGTGACAGCAATGACTATAAGCGATGCTACTGCCAAAAGTACAGGAATTAACAATAATATTGCCATAATCTTAAATACATTCTTTACATCACTGTCACTAAGCTTTTTTGCCGATTTTTTAGTGGAATTGCTTTTTTTAGCCGTCGATTTTTTTGCCTTATTTTTACTTTTTGAACTTTTCTTTTTCGTTGTTGTCTTTTTGGTTGATTTCTTTGTTGACTTCTTTGAAGATTTTTTCACCTTTGCCGATGCTTTCTGTGCCGAGAGAATACCTGTATTTTGGGCACTCTTACTGCCTGATTTTTTTTCACCGGCTTTTTTTGTTATTCCCTCTATATCGTCAATCTCATCATCAGCAGTAAAGAGCCATTTGACTAACATTATCTGTGAGATAGAACTTCCTTTGTCTTTCTTATCAATCTTATCATCAAATTCTTTTACCTTATCATCCCATTTACTTGTATTTTCTTTGTATTTGTCTATGACTTTTTTATCAACCTGTGCCTTTTTTGCTGTTTTTGAGTCCTCGTCTTTTGCATACTTATTTATCTGTACTGCCGTTTTCAGATATTTTTCTCCCGAAATGCTCATTGACGGCAAAAACAGTGATATTATTATGATTATCATAAAAACAGCACCGACACACATCTGCCATTTAAAACCTTTTTTCTCCATGTGTACCTCCTAACTCAATTCATCAATTCTTTCTAACACCGTATATGACTCCTGTATCCTCTTTGTCCTATCAAGTTCCATGCAGTCACACGCCAGTTTTATCCACTTTTTTCTGTCACGGAGCTTAAATCTGTGTTCTACTTTTATCTTATCTGTTCCGCTTTCAAGTCTTTTTATCACATCCGGTGCTTTCTCTAATGTAAGACAATGATACATTGTCGCACCGACGGCATATATGTCCGTCCATGTCCCCTCGTTGCCTGCCTTGCCCGATTTTGCCGTCTGATATTGTTCAGGAGCGGCATAATCCGGCTTTAAGAATGACGCCGTAAATGTCATTTTCTTATCATATATATACTTTGCCGCCCCCATATCTATAAGAACAATCTCACCGTTTTTCTTCCTTATTATGTTTGCAGGTGATATGTCGCAATGTATCATTTTCCTTTCGTGCATATTAGAAAGTGCTTTTAATACCGGAACAAATATCTCTTTTATCTCCTGCGTATCATACAATTTATTTTTTCTCTTTCTAAGCTCTCTGCCTATGCTCTCACCCTGTATGTACTCCATTACCATGTATGCAGTATCATTTTCAAAAAAGGCATCGGTTACCGTCACGATATTTTCAGTGTGTATAAATTTAGCTGTCATTTTTATCTCACTGACAAAGGATTTAAGTCCGTATTTAAACGGCTCAACCATGCCCGAATGTCTTATTGATACATAATTTTGTTCTCTCTGAACCCACTGTTTAGGAAAATATTCCTTAACGGCTACATTTCTCAAAAGATTTATATCCTTTGCAAGATAAGTAATTCCAAATCCGCCAATCCCTACGATACCTAATATCTGATACCTGTCATTTAAAAGAGTATCCGCAGGCAATATATCATTTTTATCTGTATTTCCATTGTCAATATGGGATATTATGTCTTTTTCGCCCCAGACATTTTCTTTTATGCAAAGCTCATCTTCCTTAATATCAGTTCTGTCTGCCGAAATACATAAAACTTTCCTGTCAAGCACAATCCCTGCCGACAATATCTTAAAATCAATGTCATTTTCTTTCGATAAGACTGCTATATCCGAAAGAGCCATGTCGCTGTCATCATTAAGCACGAGCAAAAAGCATTTTATCTCCAGCACACTGTCCCATGCTCTCCATATCGTATATGTATCGCTTTGACTGAAACGGCATCCCAAAAGCCATCTCTTTTCTATGACCGCACCCTGACACCATTTTTGAACTTCCCTCTTTATGGTTTTGTTGTCAAATCCACATATACTGCATACCGTGGCATCGTCGGGCAGTTCCTCAAAGCATCCCATACAAATCTTTGTCTTTTCCATATCAATCCTCACTGTGCTGTTTTAAATATTGCATTGCTGCTTCTTCTCTTGTAATATCAGGTATTGGCATTATCTCAGGCATTGTCTTTTGCCTCACTGCCTCGGCAGTCGGTTTTTGCGGCTTTTCTCCCGGCAGATACTCATGATAAAGTTCATAATACAACTCTGCCATTGACTGGTATCTGTCCTCTATCTGCACATTAAGACCTTTTAATATAGCATTTGCCTGATAATCTTCTATTTCTATATTGAACATATTAAGAGGTATTGTCTTATCTTCTGCGACACGCTCATAAGCCTTTTGCAATTTTATCCCCGTCAGCAGATAATACATTGTGGCACAAAGACTATACACATCTGTCCACGGTCCCTGATTTCCGTTTCTGTCATACTGCTCTATAGGTGCATAACCGTGTTTCAGAAAAATGGACGTCTCCTGACCTACTCCACTGTGTTTTGCAGCTCCGAAGTCTATCAGTTTTGCCTTAAATTTGTCATTGAGCATAATATTGTCAGGACTTATATCCCTATGTATCACGCCCTCCTTATGCACGGTGTTCAATGCCTTAATCACATCTTTTAAAAGTTCAAACAATATATAACTCTGTAAAACTCCACCTGAACTTTTTGCAAACTGCCTGAAATTTATCCCGTCTATATATTCCATTACTATATATGCCGTCTTGTTTCCGTAAAAGAAATCCCTTACGGAAACTATTCCCGGCATACCGTAAAATTTCGAGAGTGTTTCTGCTTCTTTTATATATCCCTTAAGACCGCCAAGATAAGCAGCTTTTTTTGTATTGACCGTAAACACATCCATACTGTATGTACTGTATTCCGTGGAATAGGTTGTCGTCTGCTCTCTCTTTGCCACACCTTTTGGAAAATATTCTTTTATACATACCTTTTTGCTCTGGTAAAAATCCCATCCTATATAGGTAATGCCAAAACCACCTATTCCTATAACTTTTCCGACAAGATATTTGCCGTTGAGTATCTCGTACGGTGGCATACCATTTTCCGGCTGTTGATAATCTTTTAATGAAAATCCGCATTTTGGACATGGCACACCGGTGTTTTCCAATAACTCCATACATCCCATACAAAGCCTGTTGGGGTCAACAAGTGTTTTGTCCATTTTTACCACCTCCTTCTATATTTAAAGATATTTAATAAAGCGTACATTCGCAATCAGCCTTATCCACCGCTTAATACTTCACAAAAAGCGGGTAAATTCTTATTCTACATTTAAAAACCAAAGTCACTGTCATCTCTTACAAACTCATCAGCTCTTGATTTTTTCTTTGTTTTTTTCTTGTCTGACTTTTTACTTGTATTTTTTTTCTTACTGCTTCCGTCCAAACCCGAACGATTTACTTTCGACTTATCCGATTTTTTGCTGCTGTCAGGCTTCGGTGCCGCAGGTGCAGGCGGTTCAGTAGGTGCAGGAGTAGGTGTCGGTGCACCGAGACTTACCACAATACTTACTTTTTTAGGAACTTTTTCCTTTTTAGGGATATTTTTGTCTTTGCTGTTACTGTTATATTTTTTCCCTGACTTTGGTTCCTGGCTTATTATGTCGCCTTTGGCAACACTTTCGCTTATAGCCTGACTTTTTGTCGTAAGTTTTATCTTGCACTTATACTTTTTATTCAGCTTATCTATAACCGATTTTGCCTCATCAAGATTTTTATCCTTTAAGTTTGGCAGCTTGAACATATACTTGTCTTTTTTGCCCCATGATATATAAAATTTAAGTTTGTCTATATCTTTTGATGAAACATCGCCGCTCTTGCTCTGTTTGAAGCACTTGTCTTTTGAAGCCGAATTGTAGTCATATTTAAAACTTATGTCTGATGTGACACCTGCATTTTTAAGGTTTGTCTCTATCTCACTTTTTGACATTTTAGTCATTTTTTCTATGGTGACTTTCCCGGCACTTCTGACGGTCACTTTTACGACTTTATCATCCGGAATATCTGCTCCCTGTCTCGGCTCAGTGTCCTCCACTTTCTCGCTCTTACAGGCTTTATCATATATATATGTAACTTTTGCCTTGCAGCCTGCATCATCCAGATTTTTCTTATATTCTTCCCAGGTGGTGTTTCCTCTCTGATATGCTGCCATCTTTTCAACATTTGAACCGGAATTGTCACCTCTGTTTTTATTTATGACTCCGTTTGCAACACTTACACCTGCAAATACCGCACCTGCACAAACAGCCATGCTGCCTGCAAGTATTGCTGCCCTCTGCCATGCCGCCATCGCCATAAACTTCTGCTTCAGACGGTTTCCGACCGTGTCCTGGTCGTCCTTTACTTTTGGCAAAATCCATTCCGGCTCATATACCGGAACGAAATTTTTGCCATCGAGTGCCTCCATGAAATCTTCCGCACATTGAAGCCTGAACTGTGGCTGTATATTAAGGCAGGTCATTATGGCAAATTCTGCCTGCTCCGGAATATTTATTCCGACCTCCGACAATGTAAGCAGCTTATCCTCCTGTGTCCTGTCATTTGCAGGCTGGGGTTTTGCACCCGTCAACATTCTGTAGAAAAGTGCCGCTACCGCATACAGATCCGTATATGGTCCCTGCACCGCTTTTCTTCCATACTGCTCGATAGGTGCATAACCCTCTTTGAGCACGATCGCCGTATTTTCATTTTCAACACGCTCGGCATATTTTGCCGCTCCGAAGTCTATAAGTTTGATAACACCTTCGTTTGTAACAATAATGTTGTCAGGTGCTATGTCCCTGTGTATTACACCACGCTTATGTATTTCTTTAAGAGTGTAGAGTATCGTAAGCACAACTCGTCTTGCCCAGTCATACTCCACTCTGTTGCCCTTAAGTTTAAGGATATGTTTTACATCCATTCCTTCAAGGAACTCCATCACGATGTAACCGGTGTTGTTTTCCTCAAAGAAGCTGTAAACCTGAACAACACCTTTTACATCCTGCAGGTTTGCTATACTTCTCGCTTCTTCGAGGAAGTGACGCAGACCTATCTTAAAACGCTCATGCCTTACGCTCTCTGATATTACCGATACAGTGCCCGTAGTTCTCTCTCTGCCGGAAAGCTGCTTAGGAAAATACTCCTTTATGGCGACTTTGCATTGCAAGAGGTTGTTCCAGCCTATATAGGTATTTCCAAATCCGCCTGAACCAAGCAGTTTTCCTACGATAAACTTTCCCTGCAATACCGTACCCGGCTTGAGACACATATCAGCATTGTATTCTATATTTAATTTTTCTTTACAATACGGACAGATATCCTTTGCATTGTCAGCTATCTGCCGCATACAGCTATAACAAAATCGCATATATGTTTCCTCCTGAAAGATTTATTTTTAAGGTTAATTAAAATCATTATATTTTGGTTGTGTAGGTTTCTTTTTGCTACCACCACTCGAATTACTACTAGACTTTTTAGATGTGCCGCCACTGCTATTGCCACTTGGTTTTGTAACTGTTTCAGGTCTCTTTGTCACTACCGGCTTTGGTGTAGGTTTTGGCTCAGCAGAAATCTTAAGTCTGTCACCCTGCTTAAACTCAGTAACATTTGACTTTCCGTTTACCCATACTTTTTTGACAATATAATTGTCAGGATATTTTGTTCCAAGTGATGCACCGGCATTTGAAGCATATCTTTTCAGTCTTGCAACGGTAAGTGAATTGTTTATCGATACATGGCTTCTGACCGTGGCAAAAAGCTTTCCGTCACCGTTTTCAGAATCATCATTTCTTCCGTCATAGCCCTTTTTATTTTTAAGACTTTTAGAGAGAACTTTTACAATAGTTCCCCTGCCATATCTGAAACTTACATACTCACTTGAATATTTGTCCGATGACAGTGTACGAAGTCTTGCCCTGTTGCCTGTTTTATGGTCTTTAGGATTTTTGCTGTAGACAAACTTAACTGACGATATACTCTTTCCTTCAAATGTACCGTATCTCTTGCAATTTGCTTTCGACATTGTGTAATATGCACCGGTATGGTATATAAACTGAATCTTCTTCTTGGAAGTATCCATTCCGTTTATCTTTGCAGTCTGTCTCTTTATCTCGCTGTCAGCTTTCGCCGTATCAGAAGCATATTTCTTTCTTATCGCATCAAGGTCTATCGTATTTTTGTCATATATTATCTTTGACAAAGTTCCGTAAGCCTGCGTATCATCACCCTTTTTCAGGCTGACTCCGTCAGGTATATAACTCTGCATATATACATCTTTAGATGCCTTTATGCGCTTTTTGACAGATGCACTTTGAGCCCATCTTGTATTGGTGCAGTTTTTAAGCCATTTTTCTGAAAATGTTACATTCTTCGTACTTGCAACTATGACATTTGCATATACCATCCTGTTTTTCTTTATGTCCGAGTTCACTTCATCCAGAGTTCTTCCGTCCTTAAGCACATCATTTGTCATATCATTGTATTCAAGCACCGTCCCCTCAGCATTGTTTGGGTCATATCTGTACTCAACAGTCCTGTTTTCTTTTTTAAGACCAAAATCAGTCCACTCTTTATCAAAATCAGAAAGCGTCATATCACCGCTTTTTACTTCGCTGACAATCTTAAATTTTTCCTGTGTCGCACCCTGGTTGCTGCTTCCTCCGTCATGCAGTCCTTTTATCACAACTGCGCCTCCGGCTATAACAGCTACACCTACAACTGCGACAAGACCTTTCACCCATATAGGCATTTTTCCCGTATCACGCTTTGCACGCTTTACTTTGCGTCTTTTTGTATCAGAGGAATTAAGCTCTTTGTAAAACTCCTGTGCAGTCTTTGTCCTGTCATCCTGATACACATTTAAGGCATTCATAAGTGCGTTTTCCATCGACTGGCTTATACCTGTGTTTAATTTTGACGGCTCTGTTATCTCATCAGATAATGCTCTGTCTACAGACTCAGGCGGCACTTTTCCCGTTATCATCCTATACATGACTGCCGCAAGAGCATAGACATCCGTCCACGGACCTCTTTTTCCCTGGCTTCTGTACTGTTCTTCCGGTGCATAGCCCTGTTTTAATATGATGGCAAGACTTTTTGAATTTGCTGTTGTTACATATCTTGTTGCACCAAAGTCCAACAGTTTTACTTCACCCTGCTCTGTTATAAAGATAGTTTCCGGTGCTATATCACAATGGATAATGTCAAGCGGATGCACTTTTATAAGTCCGATAAGTATCTGTGATATAAACTGTTTTGCCTCCTCAGGTTTATATACCTTTCCCGTATCAAGAACTTCTTTTAATGTTGTTCCCACAAGGTACTCAGATATAACATACCCTGTATCATTTTCAGCTATACAGTCATAAACTTTTGCAACTCCCTGCGTATCGGCAAGCTGCTGTATCTTGTTTCCCTCATTTAAAAATGTTTCAAGACCATGTGAAAACTGCTCGTACGCATCTCCTGAATATATGGTGACTTCACTCTCTCCGTCAGAACGGGTTGAAAAGTCACTAGGAAGATACTCGCTTATTATGACTTTATGCTGTGCCTCGGCATCAAAGCCGAGGTATTTTACCGTATATCCGCCGTACTCCAACGCTTTACCTACGATGAACTTTCCTCCGATAATAGTACCCGGGTCCAGATAATATGATTTTTCCCTGACATTCGACTGGTCATATCCGCAAGCCGGACATATTTTGTCGTTGTCAGAAACCTGGTTCATACAACCCATACAAATTTTCATAGCGTTCCCTCATTTCCGTATATTTTTACACAAACTTGTCGGTGTTTAACAGGTCATACAGGCAGATATCACTCTGCATATAAACATACATTACTTTCTGCTTTTGACCTTTACTTTATTTCTGCTTAACTATATTAGTTTTAGATTTGTTATTATGTTTCCATGCCTTATAAGTATCAGCATTTGTGTTTAATAAAAATTTCATTTCAAAGTTGGTTATTTTAACCGTATATCCTTTTATAATCACACTGTTTTTCTTTTTCTTAATAGGCAGTTTAACCAGTTTATAGCATCTTGAATTCCAATGATTGTTACCTTTTGCCATAATATATACATGGCTTAGATTACTCATAACAAAGCGGTTAATTTTTACTTCCAACTGCTGTTTTTTCTTTGAATATGTCGCCGTATATTTAATCTGTGGAATCTTAGATTTCACCGTAATCTTAATCTTATTTTTTCCAATGACATATGTGACAACAGCCTTGCCTGAAAAATATTTCTTCACACTTATCTTTCCGCTCTTTGCATTTACAGAAAGGTTTTTCTTGTATTTTGACGGCACTGTGATTTTTTTAACATTAGGACTTGTTCCAAATATTCCCTTTGAAGTAACAGAACTTCCCCATGCAACCGTAATTACAGACTTATAAACTATCACCGTAAATTCACATTTAACAGTCTCATATCCATCCGCTGATATTTCACAATAGTAGGTGTATTTTCCTATTTTTGCATTTTTAGGTGTCTTGTAGCTGCTCTTTTCAGACAATGATTTGTCACTGTCTTTTTTGTACCATTTATAAGTACACTGAGTATCTGTCTTTACAGTTACTTTTAAATTTAATGCCATACCGCTTTTTACATATTTGTCAGAGTTGTCATAATTTACTGAAAGTTTCTTATCAGGAGTTTTTGATGGCTCTACTGTAGGTGTCACCATTGGATTCTGACTTGGCTCTACAGTTGGTGTTCCTGTCGGATTCTGACTTGGCTCTACAGTTGGTGTTCCTGTCGGATTCTGACTTGGCTCTGCAGTTGGTGTTCCTGTCGGGCTCTGACTTGGTGTTGCTGTCGGGGTTTCCGTTGGTGTCGCTGTCGGCGTTGCCGTCGGGGTCGCTGTCGGCGTTGCCGTTGGCGTCGCTGTTGGTGTTGCCGTTGGGGTCGCTGTTGGCGTTGCCGTTGGGGTCGCTGTTGGCGTCGCTGTCGGCGTCGCTGTCGGGGTCGCTGTCGGCGTTGCTGTCGGCGTTTCCATTGGAGTAACTTTTGCTATCTCGATAATTTCTGTGTGCAGATAAGCAACCTTTCCGTCTGATAACTTAAATTTTGCATAAATTACTATCTGTTTTCCTGCATAATCTGATAATGTTATTTTTTGATTGCTATATTCAATCCAATGTGCAGCAGTACTACCATCTAAACTTTTCAACTCATTTAAATCTTTTACTTTATAAGCATCATCATTCATTTCATCTATGTAGTAATGGAACTCGTTTGTCGTACTACTATCATCACTACCTGTAATAGTAAATGCAGCTTTAGATACTGCCACTGTTTCTTTTTCTGCCGTATCTGTATATTCACTATATTTTTCGTTCCAATCCTTTGCGTCATCACTATTAGTTTTTCCACTGACATTTATCGCACATTTTGTTGCTGCTATAATTCCTTCTAGATTTGTCACTTCTGCCTGTGCTTTTACTGTCCCAAAGTTTATCCCGGTAAATAAAGAAAAAATCATTGCTATTGCAACCAGCATTGCCATATTTTTTTTATTCATGTCTTTTACCTCCTATCGTGTATCTTTCTTAAGATTTCTAAGTACAATTACACTTATCACTCCGCATACTGCCATCATTAAAAATAATATCAGCCATGTATTAGTCAGATGTGATGCTCCTCTATTGTATAAATCATTATGTTCATGTGGCATTCCTGTCACTTTCATATTCAGTTTATTTAAGTTTGTGATATTTCCAAGACACTCCATAGACCATCTGCTGACAGTAATGTAAGATATTTTGTCTGCCGCACCTTTTAACTCAAATAATACGCCTGAGAATAAAAGCTGTATTATAAGTACAAACGGTGCAAGTGCCATAGCCCTGTCACTGTTTCTTACACATGATGACACTATAAGTCCCAATGCTGCAGACGCATATATCGTAAGGAATATCGTGAGCCATATCTCAAGCTGCGGAGTTGGAAGTACCTGTTCCTTTTTAGGTGCGTGTTTCATAAGCACCAGAAACAGTCCCGTCAATATGGTAGTCTGCATAAAGCATACAACCGCCTGCACTATATATTTTGACAATATATATGTCCATAGTCGCAGATTTCCCATGTATTCACGCTTCAGTATAGGTCTTTCCTTACATACTTCCTGTATCGTGTTGAACAAGCCTATCCATATTCCGGAGCAGGCAAGTGCAAACATTATCGACTGTGTCGAGTCATATATCTTAAAAACATCTTTTTTTGCCACTACTTTTAACAAAAGAGCGATTATGAACGGCTGCAATAAAAGCAATAAAAGTCTTTGTCTGTCATTAAAAACAAGTTCAAAATATCTCTTTGTGAGAACTCCAAGCTGCTTTAACGGTGATGTTTTCTTTCCTGAGTCTTTTATCATGTCTGATATTTTTTCATTCTCATTTACTTCAGGTATCTCCGTGTTCTTGTCAAGATGCTGCTCTTTATAAAGCATAAGATATTTCATATTCCACATATCAACATTCGAAGCAAGCTCGCTATACACATCCACAAGACTGTCTTTTCCAAAATATTCATACATTTTGTCCGGTTTGCCACAGTAACAGATTTTTCCTCCCGGTCCCATAAAGATAACTTTGTCACAAAGGTTTATGTTCTGCACTGTATGTGTTACCATGATTATTGTCTTATTCTCTGTTTTTGACAGTTTTGCAAGCGTGTTCATAAGACTTTTCTCTGTATCAGGGTCAAGACCTGATGTAGGTTCATCAAGGAAGAACAGTCCGGGGTCTGCGAGAAGCTCAACTGCTATACTCGCTCTCTTTTTCTGGCCTCCACTGAGTTTTCTTATATATTCATTTGCTCTTTCCTCAAGTCCCACCATCTGTAAGACTTTTTGTATTCTCTCGTCTCTCTCTCCCTTTGTCGTATCTGGCGGCATCTTTAACTGTGCCGTATATTCCAACATTCTTCTCAATTTGAGATTTTCATATATTATGTCCTGCTGCGGCACAAAACCTATAATATTTTTAAGTGACTGAAAATTCTTTCTGAGGTCTATTCCATTGCAATAAACTTTTCCGGAAATGTCATAGTCAAATCCACTCATCGCATTCATAACCGTGGTCTTGCCTGCTCCCGAACCACCTATAATGGCTACGAACTCATTGTTTCCTATGTCACAGAAAACATGATTTAATATTTTTCTTCTGTCATCAGCCTTGCCGACAATCTTGTTTACATTGTGCAGCTCCAATGATGCTCCGCCTGCCGCCTGCTGGTATATGACACTGTTTTCCGAGAGGAACATAGTTATGCCGGCAATCTGTATTATGTCGCCGTCATGTACTTCCATGCTGCCTGCCCTTTGCACGATTTCGCCGTTTACATAAATACTGTTCACACTGTTGTTGTCATATATCACATAGCCGTTTGCACTATTTACAAGAAGTGCGTGTTTCCTTGACACACCTGGATTTTCAAGCACTATGTCATTGCGGCTGTCACGCCCTATCGTTGTCTGAGGTTTTGTAAGTTTTTTTGTGCTCCAGACTGAATTTCTTGAAATACTTGAAAATACAAGTATTACATTTTTGCCGCTGTAACTGCTGCTCCCTGCTATCCTGATAAACATATCACCCGGCTGTTTTACATAATATTTTTTGGCAAACATCGGATGGTAATTTCTGTCACGATACAGATACATTTTTCCACTGTCATCCATATCCCCGACATAGACCATATCATTTACAAGTTTTATTTTTCCCTGTATTTCTGAAATCACCGGGTCATTTATAACTATGTCACACTGCATCGAACTTCCAAAAAACAGTCTGTCTTTTTTCATCCCGGCAAGGTCATACTCTGTTATCTGTCCGTTACTCAAAACGATAAGTTTATTAGAAGAACCGTAATACTTTGTGTTATCCACATAAACCGTTGATTGTAATCTGTCACTGTTCTGCATAAGCCTTTTGTCCTTTTCAAATATTACTTTTCATTTATCTTCCCATCATTTGTATTTAACATAATGCAAGGTGTCTGAATTTCTTTTATCATTTTCTCAAGACTTCTCTGTCCTGAGATAGCTGTTGCCGCCTCAAGTCCGTTTGAACTTAAAACTAGCGGATAGTTCTGTATCTCACCATCTTCAAAATCATCCTGTGCTACCATGTAGTACAATAATCTTTCAGATGCAAGCTTTTTGTCTTTGTCATCATTGTCAAAGATTGAGAAAGTTCCCGTGTATCTCACAAGCATCTTTCCGTCAATAACAGGTATAAGCAGTCTGTAGCCATCACTTTCTGCCGCCTGTGTCTTATAAAGTTCCTTGCGGTACTCTATTCCTGAAATGATATTTATTCCTTTCAGATAATTCTCACTATTACTTTCAAACTGCTTTTTTCCGTAATTATTTTTATCTTTAAGCCATGAAACTGTATCCTCTGATACATCATCAAACTGCCTTATGCTGCTTTTTATATCCTCATCCGATGAATCCCATGTTCCGTCACTATTTACATCAGTGCTGTTTTGATAAAGTGAGAGTAATGTGCGGTATTTCTTGTCAATATATACCGACTCACTGCCACTTCCTGCATTTTTCAGTATCTCATCAAGTTCCACAGTCTTACAGTTGTCATAATCTCCATCTTTGCCATACCATCTGCTCTCCATAAGAGACTTTTTGTCCCGGCTGGTCTGAATATCCTTTAATGCATACATTAGGACAATATCAAACGAGGTCGGCATCTGCTTCATATCAGGATAATATTTTGAATAAGCTGACATATAGCTGTAATCTCTGAGGTTGAGCATCGCATAGACATTATCCTTAAGTGACACCATTTTCTTTTCATTTGATGTTATATCCGTAATATCATCCGTCTGTATCATGTCAGGATATTTTTCTTTGCCATCTTTTGCAGCCTTAAGTGCAGCATCCATATCTTTGTAACCGCTATTTTTATCACTTATGTTCTTTACTTCCACGGTAATCTTAGGATTTTCAGCTTTCTGCTCTTTTGTAAACTGACCTCCGTCTGAAGTTTTTGTACTCTTTACGGCAGATTTAACTTTCATATTTGCACGGGATACAGTCTTTTCAACCGTATCTTTCATTTTATCGTTATCTACCCATACAACTATGTCAGTTGCCTTTTCTATCTTTGCATTCTCGTTATACAGTTTGTCACTATGCTTTATTTTATTATTGAAAAATAAGCCGCCAACCCCTATTGCCGCAAGTGCCAGCAGTGACATACAAGCAACCATTATCCTCTTTCTTTTCCTTATACGCAGTTTTACTTTTGGATATTCCGCTTTTCTCTTGCCGTTTATCGCATCATCAAACTGCTGTATTCCCTGAAATCTGAGTGCCGGCTGTACCGCCAATGCCTCCATTATCGCCCTGTCAAGATTTGGCTCTATGTGAAAACCAAGTTCTAACGGTGATTTGAGTTCGTCCTTGTATTCCCTCTCGGTAGACTCAATAGGCTTTTGTCCCGTTATCATCTGGTACAGTATCGCACCTATCGAATATATGTCAGTGAAATATCCCTGCCCGGCACTGTCTCTGTACTGTTCCGGTGCGGAATATCCTACCTTTATGACTTTTTCGCCCTCTTTTGCTCCGCTTTCGTCATTTAATATTGCCGCACCAAAATCAAATACTTTTACCGAGTCCTCACCTGCAATAAATATATTGTCCGGGCTTATATCCCTGTGTATAATCCCACTTGCGTGTATCTTTTTTAAGGCTTCAACTACCGGTTCTATTATAGTCATCGCTATATCCGGCGACAGTGCACCCTGTTTTTCAAGATAATCTTTGAGAAGTACACCATCTATATATTCCATGACTATGTATGCCGTATTGTTCTCCTCAAAATAATCAAACACATTTACTATGTCATTTGCTTTTCCAAACTGTGCGATACTCTGAGCCTCCATAAGGAAACGCTTTATCTGATTTTTATACTGCTTCTCCTTCTCACCGGACAAAAGACCTACTTTCATCTCTCCCGGTGACCTGTTTACAAGACCTACCGGAAAAAATTCTTTTATCGCAACGATGACACCAAGTGTCGCATCATAACATTTGTAAGTTATTCCGAAACCACCGACACCTATTGCCGTTCCAACAATAAAATGTCCTTTTAAAACTGTTCCCGGTCTGAGATAGTGCGGCTGCTCCGGAGGTGTTCCCTCCACATAACCGCAATAACGGCACACCTCATACGGTCCTTTGACACTAAAGCAGTTCATACATAATTCATTTGCCATAACCTGTCCTCATTTCTTTTTTACTCTAATCTAAAACGATTAGTATCATCGCCTATGTCAAGGATAGTTCCGACTTCCAGTCTGATAGGCAGATTTTGCGGAATACATTCATCCATCTCATTTATGAAGCATCCGTTTGAAGAATTGTCAACAATATAAAATTCCTCTTTTTGTGCATCCCATGTTATGGTACAGTGAGTACGGCTTATCTTGCGTGCCTCCGGGAATACAACATCATTTACATTGTCTCTGCCAAACTTTAATTCTTCGCCCGGTTTAAAAGGTATCTCAGCTCCGGCATACATTCCCGTAATGCCGACCATAACTCCTCTCGGTCTTCCCTGACCTGAATCATCCGGCTGTGCTTTCTGTAAATTTTCAATATTTTGTGCCGTCCCCGCATCGTGTGTGACTTCACCGCTTTGTACCTGCTGTGCATTTTGAACCTGCTCTGCTGCCGAAGTACCAGCCTGCTCAGGTCTTGCTTCGTCGATAAATTCATATTTTGGTTTTATCTGCTCCTGATGTATCTGCTCAACATCAGGTATCATATTGTCTTTATCCTTGTTCTTTTTCGCCTTTGCAGGTTTGGTTATGATTATAAGTATTCCGCAGATTATCAGTATCACTGCTAATACCATTATCATATTTAGTCCACGCAATCTTACTATATCCTGATACTGTTTTTTATAAATCTGACCTATACCGGTTGCTTTTGTTGTAAAGACTATATTTAATACCGCCGTAACTATCGCCGCAAATCCTGATATTATCTGCCTGCTTCCTGCAACAATGCTTACTATCATAAAAATAACCGAAAGAAGTGCAGGGAGAACTACAAATACAATTATCTCAAGTACCTGACTGCCCGAAATCTTTAGTCCCGACTTTCCCATGACAAATTTTGAAAAGGTATCTTTGACAAAATCTGCCTGACTGTAAGTGTCAGTCGGATAATTCTCCTGAACAGTCTTTATCACAGGCATAAATA
Source organism: Clostridium sp. AF34-13 (assembly GCF_003477845.1). Taxonomy (NCBI): domain Bacteria; kingdom Bacillati; phylum Bacillota; class Clostridia; order Eubacteriales; family Clostridiaceae; genus Clostridium; species Clostridium sp. AF34-13. The sequence continues at coordinate 110,195 of NZ_QUEB01000009.1, read as the reverse complement.
AAAATCCTATGTCTGCCAATAGCAGAAAAACAACTGCTATCCTGAAAAACTTAGCCAATTTGTTCATATACAACCTCACATATCTGACTTACCGTCTGTTTTGTGTTAAATAGTCCGTCCAGTTAAACTTCGCACCACACAACGGCATAAATAAAAGTTTTACTTCACCGACCATGATAACATCGTATGCCTGAAGCTTCATAGGACTTAATACTACTTCATTGTTCAGATAGACAAGTTCGCTTGACTCTCCCGGCTGGACAAGATATAAATGCTGTTTTGGTTCATATACAAGTATTGCGTGCCTATTTCTTGAGACACTCTTATCACCCACAAGTGCTATATCCATTGATGTATCCCTGCCGACAAAGTTCTTTCCAACCTTAAGTCTGAAATCCTCGCCCAGATGATTTCCGTCAAGTGCAATGACCCAGCCTGTGCAAGGTGTCGATACTGACCTTTTTACCGGCTCTTTTGCCACGGTTTCCTTAACAGGAGCCGTATTAGCCTTGCTCGTGGTCGGTGATGAAAAAATATCATCATAAAATGCTACCGTATGGTCATCATCATCTTCCATGACACCGCCCGGTGTTATCTTTTGCACATCCTGAACAGAAGGTCTCCTTGGTTCCGTTCTTCCTATAAAACTATCCGGACCACTGCCCAGACTATCCTGATTGCCGCCTAAAGTCTCTGTCGCATCAGCCACATCTTCATGTCCGCCTCTGCCAAAATTATTCATCATATTTTGTTCTGTCTGTATGTTATTTTGAACAAAATCTCCTGCCTGCGGCTGCTGAGGAGGATTGTTGTAAGTCAATGGCTGTGTTGCCCCTATATCATTTTCCTGACTTTCATCAAACACTGAGGTAAGTCCGTCATCGTTTCCTGCTCCCTGTGCACAGTATGGGCAGGTTGGGAATTTCTCCTTATCATAAAAATGTCCGTTACTACATCTGCTTAAGTTCATAATTTATCTCTCCTTTGTTATTTTAGTTTCTATATATTGAAGCAGTGCAACTGATGTGTTGTCCTGGGAATGTGTATTTTCCCTCACTGCTGCCTCAACCAGTATCTCTGCTTTTTTCTGCATTGATACGGCATCATTCTTTAATATCATTTTTATCCTGTCTTTTGAAAGTGTCTTTGTGACACCATCACTGCACAAAAGAACCATGTCCCCCGTCTGCATCTCAAAAGGCTTGTCGATAACATCCATAAGTTTTACATTGCCTATTCCGAGGAAACTTATAAGTGCCTCTTTCTGACGGTGTCTCATTGCTTCTTCTTTTGTCATGCTCCCATTTTCAACCATCTGCATAAGACGGAGATAATAGTTGTGATCTCTTGTGACAAGCTTTATCTCATCTCCTCTTAAAAGATATATCCTGCTGTCACCGACTGATGCCCAGTAAAGCCTGTTTTCCTCAGTTATTACTGCAACCATCGTCGTTCCTGAACCTTTTTCTCCTTCTTCATGGAAATCATGTATAACTTTGTCTATCGCTTTTATCCCGCTCTGAAAAAATAACGGTATATTGACATTAGGGTCTTTTTCTATCTTTTCAAATCCGTCTTTTAACATTGTTATGGCTGTGCGGCTCGCTTTCTCTCCGTCTGCCATTCCACCCATTCCGTCACACACAGCCGCCATCACTCTTGTTTTCCGGTTGGCTGCTATTTTTTTACTCCCCGAAACATATACCGCATCCTGCTGGTATTTTCTGTTTCCGGTTGCCGAGTATTTGCAGGTAATTATCTCCGGCACTGTCCTCACTACAGTATGGGAAACATTTCTCTGAATATTAATTTCAGGTTGTGGTTCTTTTTTCCTTTTTCCAAACAAAACTATCTCACCTCCAAATAAAACTTAATCTGCTCGTCCACCAGCCAGAACACATCTCCGGTATTTAAAATGGCACTCCTGTCTCTTCCGATAAGACCATTTTGGGTATATGTTCCGTTTTTAGACAAATCCAATATCTTAAACTGATTTGATATTGCATCATACATCACTTTACAGTGAATCCTGCTCACATCACCTTCCTCAACACATATATCACAATCATTTATGCTCCTTCCTATGGTGACGCATTTATCAGGCATAAACTTCCATTTTCTTGTTTTTCCATGCATTTTCATAGTGATATGCGGATAAACATCAACAGGAATATCTGCACTGCCTCTGTATGCAGTTTCAAATTCCCTTACAAATTCCTCCATGTTCTGTATTCTTACGGAGTAGTCAAGTTCCAGTGCACAATCTATAACCTCGCTCAATTCTTCCGGCACATTACCATTTACGCTGCTAAGGGACAACTGCTGCTCTCCGGCACATCTGTCCACTGCAGTAAGTGGTCTTTTACCGGATACGATAAAATAATAAGTTGCAGCAAGTGCATATACATCCGTCCACGGTCCCTGCTTTCCTGTTCTGGAATACTGCTCCATCGGTGCAAATCCCGGTTTTATCATAACGGACATATCCGTTGTTTCGTTTAATGCATATTGCCTTGTTGCTCCAAAATCTATCAATTTTATGCTGCCGTCCTCTAAAAGCATTATGTTGTCCGGACTTATATCTCTGTGCAGCAGTCCGAGCCGGTGAATTTTTGACATTGACTTTGCAACACTTATGATTATCACTTCTGCCATATCAAGCGGGATAATGCTGTTTTGTTTTTGCATATACTGAGCAAGTGTGCAGCCCTGTATATATTCCATGACTATATATCCTGTGTTGTTTTCATAGAAAAAGTCCTTTACATCTACAACAACATCATCTTCTCTCAGATTTTTCAGTATCTTTGCTTCATTTACGAAAACAGATAATCCATGTTCATAAAAACTTCTTTTTGTTTCATCGAAAGCCCTAAGTGAAATCCCGTCCTCACTTCTTACTGCCCAGTCATTCGGAAAGTATTCCTTTATTGCGAAATTTTCCTGTGTCCAGATACTCTCCGCCAGATATGTTCTTCCAAATCCACCTATGCCAAGAACTTTTTTAATACTGTATTTCTGATCAAGGATATGACCTTTCCTAAGCGAACTATCTGAATTATCCAACTTGCTCATCGCCTCCGTTCTCTACACTGTGAAACTCAAATTTCTCTCTGCCCGCCGTGATAACATCCCCATCTAAGAGCATCCTTTTTCCGGTTATCTTCACACCGTTTACAAAAGTTGAATTTGTAGTCTCCAAATCTTCTATATAGCAAGCCATTTTAGTAACTTCTATGGCAAAATGCTGTCTTGAAAGCCTGTCATCGTCAAAATATATGTTGCATATGTTCGACCTGCCTACAAAGATACTTCCCTCGACATTCCACTCTACCTCTCTTATCTTTCCTGCCCTGTCAGTAATGATGAGTCTTATCAGCTTTGAATCTGCTTTCATAAGGTCATCGGCAGGCACCTCCACTACATTTGCAGGCTTTTTCTTTACCACTATGATAGTTATCACACCTATGACAATAACTATGAGAACAACCAGTATCCACCAGTAAGCCCTTACCGTCTGCTTGATTCCCTCTGCTGTAAGATTAAGCCCGTCCTTAACTTCAAATTTCACCTTGTCGGTCTTTATAGTATTTTTCTCTACGGAATCATCTTTAATATTCTTACATTCCAATGTATATGAGCCTGTGTAAAATTTGTCTTTAAAGAACAATGTGTATGTATGTTCCTGTTCATTTACGGTTATGTTTGATATTTCCCATACTTTTCCGTCTTTTCCTTTGAACCTTACAAGGTAATTACTCTTATCCTGTGCACCGGTAAGTTTTTTTGTAGTTCCATCTTCAATCTTTACTTTTATTGAATTGTCCCCTGACTGTTCTATACTCTTTACTTTCGGGCGGTCAGTATCTTTCTGGCTGTTTGTATATTCAAACTGTCCCTCTTTGTCTAAAGCTGCTTCTTTTGTCTTTCCGCCGGATTTCATAACAATGTTTAACTTTGACTCTGACAACGATAATGTTTTGTTACTTCCGTCAGCGGCTCTAAAATTTAATACATATGTCTCATCAAACAATATCCTGTTGATTTCTTTAAATCCTTTTTTTACATCCTTTGTGCTGCTGCAGTCCTTATAATAACCTCTGCTATAGTTCTCATTAAGAATATTTTTCTTTGTATTTTTTATCTTGCTAAGATTGGGTTTTGAACTTACATTTTTCAGCAATACCGCATAGACCGGTACTTTAGACTTCTTTACTGCCGGATTTACATTATAATCTTCCTTATCTTTTCCGGCACTGTCATCCTCTCCGTCCGTAATAAGAAACATAACTGTTCGCTCTGATGAATTATCAACTGTCGTAAGTTTTTTTGTTATCGAACGGTACAGCACCGTATAATTTTTATTTCTCTTGATCTTATTTATCTTTTTAATATCTTTGTCACGGCTTTTTTTGTCCGACTTTCCGTCTGCCTTAAAGACTTCAACCTTATTTCCGTGTTTACTGTCAGCACCTACCGTGTAAAGTTCCATCTTGTCAATCTTTCTTATTTTCTTTCTCAGATTTACAAGACTTTTCTTAACTTCATTAAACTGTTTTTCGTCAACTGATTTTGAGTTATCCAAAAATATAACATATCTTACAGGCTTATCTGCCTTTGCAAATTTAGTCACGCTTTTTGTTTCAAACTCAATGTCTTTTCCCTTAAAAGAAGCTGTGTACTCTGCATCTTTTGAAACTTTTTCGCCATTTACATAAGCTGTTATCTCCGGAGGATTTCCTACTGCCTGCTCAATATTTAACTGCTTTCTCTCCGCATATGACACCTTTGTATTTAATGCCATAAACAGTGCTACGATTAGAAACGCATATGTTATCTTTCTTATTCTTTTTCCCATGTTATATCCTCCTGACAATATGGTATAAATTTAAGCTCTGTCTCTCCCACTTTTATCACATCACCCAATTTCAAAGAGTGCGGCTCTGTCACTAAATCCCCGTTCAGATAAACGATATTGGATTTTTCCGCCGTCACATAAAACTCATTTCCCTTAGGGTCATATAAGACCGAGCAATGTTTCTCCCTCGAAATACTCTTGTCATCAGTAAGCACAACATCCATCGCCTGACTTCTGCCTACAAAATTCTTGCCTGCATGAAGCCTGTAGTCATTGCCCTTTTCATCGCCGTTTATACATACGAGCCATCCCGTTACCGGCGGCTTTTTGGTAACTCCAAAAAATCCAAAAGATACTGTTTTATCGCCATCCTCTGACGAACCCTCCTGCATTTCGCCCATATCCGGCTGCATGAGATTTCCTGCACATTCAAAGTTTCCGCCTATTATCTCACCGAGCTGTTCACCAAGAGATATATCTACTTCCGCAATAGATACGGTCTTGTCATCTTCTTCCACATCGTCTAAAGATATACTCAACTGCTCTCCTGCCCTCTTGCAATGAGGACAACTCTTATACATCTTTGGATCATACCAATGTCCGTTACTACACTTTACTGCCATACATCTACTCCTACTTATCTTTGTTTATCTGATAAAAACAGCTATCGCCGAATAATTATCCATATTCGTTCCTCTGCCGTTTTCTAGTACTATCTTTCTCATTTCTTCAAGCCATTCTGCGGGTGTTGCTGATTTTTTCAACAGTTTGCACATTGTCTTTTCATCTATCAGCTCCCAAAAACCGTCACTGCACATAAGAAAAGTTGTCTTTTTTCCTATCTTTATCTTTTTGCTGACGCTATATTTAGGGCTGTCCCACGGTGTTCCCACAACTCTCAAAAGCCTGCTCCTGTCAGGATGGTGTCTTATCTCACTTTCCTTTATATCTCCCCTTGCTGCTAATAACTGAGGAATACTGTGGTCAAGGGTTCTGTCCTTAACTTTTCCGCTCTCAAAGTGATATACCCTTGAATCCCCGACATGATAATATGATGCATCCTCCTGCTCTATATAAAGGCAGGTTAGCGTAGTCTTCATTGATGATTGAGCATTTTCCCTTTCCTGTTTTTTCAATAGATTTTCCTGTGTACTCACAATGGCGTGCTCAACATTAACACCCTTGTTACACACCGACTCTATCATTTCTTCAACGACAAATCTTGAAGCCACCTCACCTTTTCCGTGTCCTCCAAGTCCATCGCACAGTACACACAATACTCCTGTATTATCTTTCCCTACTCCAAGATAATCTTCATTGTTTGTGCGTTCACCTTTGTCTGTTATTGCTGCATAAGTTATTTCATATTTTTTTTCAGCCATAATCCTGTCACCTCTTTTTTGTTATTATGTCGTATATAAAATATTTTTTTTAATTTTGTAATTTTTAGCAATATTTTTGTAACTAATGTAAAATAAAAAGCAACACCAGTATCCTGCTTTCGCAGCATTACACTGCTGACATTTTGCCCTTATAAAATTGCTTTGCAATTCTCATTGGCATCACACTACATTATGAGCATTTTCCTATACATAGAAAACAAAACAAGGCAAGGCAAGTTATCAACATAAAGTTATAGCTTCACTTGCCTTGTTTTTAACTGTATTATTATAAATGAAAATATTACTGCTCTGCCATTATGTATTTCTCCTTTGCACCTTGTCAAGTCTTATCTTAAATTTATTTTTATAATTTTTATTTATTTTTTATACAAATATTATCATGTCACAGCTCCCAATTCCAGCTTTCTGCGGCAATCGGTCACAACTGGTAGTTTTTTGGTTACGAACTGCACTAAAATTATCTCTTTACATTCTTAAAATTCTATAATATACTCTACTAGTATTTACCTGATACATACAAAAACGCCTTATAAATATACACAGATACGATTATTTTATAATATGATTTCTTTTCAAAGGAGAAATATGTCATGGAAGACATTAAGAATTTTTCAATCTTTATATTTGAAGATGATAAGATACAAGCCACGGCTTTAAAAAACTATATCAATGAATATTCACAGGATATGCACCCTGTTATCGCATCCAGCACAAAAGAAGCAATAAGCATACTTTCTAAAGAGCCTTACTTTCGTGCATATTTTTTAGATATTTCCACAAACCCGGATGCTGAAAATACGGATGGTCTTAAGATTGCTGAATATATCAGGCACAAGACAAAGAACAATGCTCCTATAATCTTTACTACCGCATTTCCAAAACACATATACCACGCAGTCAATGATATACACTGTACGGCATATCTCTTAAAACCATATACAAAAGAACAGCTTTTCAGACAGCTTGACAATATATTAGGTACTGAACGGGATTTTACTATTAAAACCATTGACAATATTCGGATAAAATTAAATTTTGATGATGTATTTTATTTTGAATCACATGGCAGGTATATAATAGCCCACACTTTACATGGTGAATTTATGACAAGACAGTACCGCTTGAAACAGATTCTCGAACTGTTTCCTGCATATTTTGAGCAGTGCCATAAATCATATATTGTAAATACCCGGTATATCGAACTTATCGACCCATATGCCCACCTGATCTCATTGAAAAAAACAAAGGACAAAGTTCCATGTAACAGAAATTATAGATACATAAAATAAGGAGAACACAGATGAATATTTTACATAATCTTATAATTATACTTACTTTAACGATACAAAATCTTACATACATAGGTTTTATGATATATCTTTCTGAACATTCCTTAAAGAAACTTACATCTCCCAAATTTTTAGTTTCTTTCTGTATATATAGTGTTGTGTTAAATTATCTGCAGAAACATGATAATAATCAGCTTATGTTCGCCTTTTTACTTATGTTTGCCTTTTACAGCCTTATGATTTTTATAAACACAAGATGTACTATAAGCCAGGCGATAAATATATCTATTGCCGGATATTTTATAGTTTCCTGCTGTCAGGCTGTTGTCATGCTTGCTTTAGCTCTCTTAAATTTGAATTTTGATGAAAATAATGCAGCCGACCCTATTTCGGCAGCACTCTTAATTTTATCACTTTTTGTTTTAATCATTTTAAATAAACTATTTCCTATAACAAAGTTTACCGACAGATTTAAGAATTTTTCTTATTTTTCTTCCCTTTTCTTTTTGGGAAGCTTCATTTTGGTTGCAATATTTACATCCATAAAAAGCAGCTTATCACTCGGAACTCTTATTTCCACTACTGCTAATATCCTTTTTGCCGCAGTTATCACCATACTTATAATACTTCAGAGTTTCGATGATATGAAAAGAAAACAATCCTTAAAAGATTACAGTACATATATGCCTATTGTCGATGAAATGATTGAGAATATACAAAAAAGACAGCATTTATACAATAACCAGCTCCTCTCATTATCACAGCTTACCGACTCCTATGATAATTATGAAGACTTGTGCAAGGCAATAAAAGATATAACACAAATGGATGACAGACACAGATATTCTTATGATTTTCTCCACCTTAATAACAAACTTCTTGCAGGACTTTTATTCAGCAAGGTAAATGCCGCTCTAAAAAAAGATATACAGATAATAGTGACTATTTTTAATTATGATTACACAAGCAGCTGCTCAGATATGGAGATAATCGACCTTGCAGGTGTACTTATAGATAATGCGATAGAAGCCTGCCGCCCTGACGACACCATTTTTATAAGCATCGGTCAGCGTACAGACAATATACAAAGCGACAGTTTCCGTATCAAAGTTGAAAATCCGGGACCTGCCGCCACAAGTGAATTTATACACGATATCTTTACTAAAAAATATACTTCCAAGACAGAAAAAGACGGACACGGACTGGGTCTTTCCATTGTTAAGGGTATCGTCAAAAAATACGACGGACAAATTTCCGTGGAAAATACCACCCATACTGAAACTTCCGACATACGATACCTCAGTATAGAAGTTGAAATATAACTAACTGCCATCTACCGTTCCCTAAACATCTGCACGAGCAGGATTATAAAGGATACCCCCCAAAGAACAACAGCAGGCAGAAGATTGAAATTCATTTTCCATATGCACCTCATAACTTTCCTGCTTTGCAATCCTCTTTCTCCATGCATATTTTCTTTTCTTGTTTTTTCATAGATTTATGGCAGTAGAGATTGCCCATGCTTTTACATTTTCTAATATATTTTCTTTGTACTATTGCAAAAAAATACACACCAAAAAGAAGACCCCTAAACTTTAGAGGTCTTACTTCTATCACATTTATTATCCAAAAATATTTACGATTTTAATTTTTAAAATTCATACTCCAGATTTTATAATAACACAAGTAGTATGTACCTTATAATATATTAAATATCACTCTTTTACACCACCAAGAGTAACCCCTGAAATAATAAATTTCGAAAGTAAAAGATATACTATTACGATAGGTACGATTGCTACTGTTATCATCATATAAATCTTACCCATATCAAAATTCATATAATCAGCTCCACGAAGTGTTGCAATAAGAATAGGTACAGTCATCTTCTGTTTTGACTGGATTATCAATGCCGGAATGAAATAGTTATTCCAAGAACCTACAAATGTAAATATTGCCTGTACTGCAATCGCTGGTTTCATTATCGGAATAACAATCTTGTTAAATGTCCTGAATTCTCCTGAACCGTCAATTCTCGCTGCTTCAACAAGTGAAATAGGAAGTGATGACTGCAGATAACTATACATAAAGTAAAATACTGCCGGTGATGCGATTGATGGAACTATAAGAGGTGTCCATGAATCATACATCCCCATATTTGTTATAAGTCTTAAAAATCCCATCGCCGTTACCTGTGTTGGCATAACAAGTATTGCCATAATAAATGTAAATGCAACCTTTTTTAATTTAAAGTTGTATGCATAAAGTCCATATGCAGTAAGTGATGAAAAATATGTACATATAGCTGCTGAGGCTGCTGATATAAACAAACTGTTCACTATTCCACGCAGCATTGGAAAACTTCCATCCTTCGCTACCTTTTTCAGATTGTCCAAGAAATGTGTACCCGGCAATGCCGAAAAACCTTTTTGTAATTCTGAATGTGAGCGGGTTGCATTAACAATAAGTATATAGAAAAAGAACAGGCATAAAAATGCTAAGACCAACAAAACTATATGTGCCAAAATACTTCTGAATCTGTTATGTCCTTTTTTCATTATAATAACCCCCTTCTTCTTCTACGTTTTTCTGCTTTTGCAGCTGCTTTTGAACCATCAGGATCATTGTCATTTGTAAGCTTATACACGATAAAGCATAATATCGCACTTACTATAAACAGATATACTGATAAAGCTCCTGCCATTCCATAGTTCTTACTCTTCAAATGATTATTAAGGAACATTATAAGCGTCATTGAAGTTCTATCAGGATTTCCCTGTCCATTTGTAAGTATCTGTGGAACATCGAACATCTGAAGTCCACCGATAATAGATGTTACAAGTGTGTATGCAAGAATTGGTCTTATCATAGGAAGTGTAATATAGAAAAATCTCTGTATGCTGTTACATCCGTCAAGATCACAAGCCTCAAAAATTTCCATACTTATTCCGTTTATTGCTGCTATAAGCATGATTGTTGTATTACCAAACCACATAAGGAAGTTCATAAATCCTATAAGTGACCTCGTTCCAAATATAGAACCTAAAAAGTCAATCGGCTTCTTGATAAATCCAGCAGACAACATTATTGAGTTTACAGGTCCGTTTGTAGAAAAAAGTGTAAAGAACAACATCGCAAACGCTGATGCCATAATCAGGTTGGGAAGATAGATAACTACCTTAAAAAACTGTTTTCCACGAATCTTTAAACGAACATCAGTAAACCAATTCGCTAAAAGAAGTGCAAATACTATTTGAGGAATAAATCCTATAACCCACATTATAAGTGTGTTTTTTCCATATGTAATCATATCGGATTTCAGAAGACTTACATAATTCTTCATTCCAATAAAGTTTGGTCCTACTTCTTTTATTCCGGTACGATAATACTCAAAAAAACTATACCTTATTGTATCTAACAGCGGTATTAATGAAAATATAATATAAGTTATGAAAAATGGAAGTATAAATATATAACCCCATTTAGCGTAACTTACACTTTTTTTCTTCTTTTTCATAATCCCACTCCTTTCCTAAATATCATTATAAACTTGGAGTATTTCATTTCTTATAACAGGATTCAGCTATACTTTCATTATAACTAAATCCTGTTATATTGCCACATCTTTGTGACTACATAATACAATATTTTTATTTATCCCTTTATAATTGCTGCTACTTAGCCCAATTTACCTTCTTAACATCTGCATAACGCTCTTTAATTGCTGTCTCAAAGTTTTTCTTTGCCTTGTCATAAGTAACTTTTCCCTGAAAATAATCGCTGAATGAGTTCTGTATAAGCTCTACACATCCCTGATCATATGCTGACAATGGTGCAATTTTAATATTTTCTGCAACAGGTGCGAAATACTTAAACGGATTCTGACCACCAAGGAATTTAGAAGCATATTTTCCATCATTTTCTGCAGCCTCTTTCATTCCAGATTTTGTATTTGTAAAGTCAGAATATTTTTCTGAAATCTTTAAAAGATTGTCTTTATTTGCTGTGAGTGCAAGAATAATTTCTTTTGCATGCTTAGGATTGTCTGTTCCTGTTGCTGCATGTATGTAAGAACCGCCCCAGTTATATTCCTGTGGAGGATTTGTAACACCCCACTCGCCTTCTTTTCCATCCCAGTTTGGCTTTAATGTAAAGTCAATTCCCCATGCCGGTAAGAGGAATGCAAATACTTTAGATTTTGAACCCATGGCTTTATTCCAGTCATCATTCCACTGCCCCTTTACAGTCTTGTCAAAGTATCCTGCATCAAGCCACTGTTTTGAATCATTTATCCAATCCATGACTTTTGAATCTACATCAACTGTAGTATCTTGTGAATCACTAGGCGTAACCCATGATTTTGAAATACTGTTTCCATATAAACGGAATGTGTCAGCATATGATGAAAATGTGTAATATCCTTTTGCTTTTAACTGTTCTGCTGATTTCTTAAGTGTATCCCAATCCTTAACCTTCTCACCAATTTTCTCTGGATCATCTGTTCCGAATACTTTCTTTGCGATGTCTCTTCTGTAAACGAGAACTCCAGGACAGCACTGCCATGTAGAACCTCTCATAACTCCTTCACTGTCTGATGCTGTTGTCTTTGTAAAATCATACTGATCTGCAAACTCTTTATATGTATCAATTCCAAGATTCTTTAAAGGCATTGCAACATCCGCATCTTTATCCGTATATTTAAATACATAATCTGTCTCCGAAAGGAAAATATCAACTTTATCGTCTGCTGATGCATCAGCCTGTCTTCCAAGTGCCTCGTCAAGTTTCTGCTGATATACACCATCCTGGTTTGGATTGATAACCCAGTGAATCTCACAGCCATCCTTAAGTTTTGTAACTGTCCCATCCTTTGATGTTGATTCTACCTGTGGATAAACAGCCTCTAAGCGCTGACGGAATTCATCGTTCCATGAATAGATATTTATTATCTTTCCTTCTTTCTGACTGCTGTTTCCTGCTCCACCATCATTTGCCTTGTTTCCACATCCGGCAAGCATTGTAACACTCATTGCCGATGCAAGCACTAAACCTAAAAATTTGCGTTTCATTTCTCATTCCTCCTAATAGAATATATTTTTAATCATTCGACATAACTTTATGTCATTCCTCATTTACAAGTCATATACTACCCCATTTAACGCACACTTTATACTAAATCACTTGTAAAAATAGCAGATTCATGTCATAATGTTAAATAATAACAATATTATATCAGATTTTAACACTATTTTAGGAGGAAAAATATGTCGTTATCAGAAGAATGGGTAAATACAGAACTCTCAAACAGCGAATTTGAAGTACTTCACCGAGCCCCTGATGTTGAATACTCTTTTTATAATTCAGTTAAAACGGGAGATATGGACGCCGTAATTGAAAATTGCAAGCAAGATGCTTTTATAAATCTAGAAGGAGCCGGTATTCTCTCACAAAATCCTCTCACAAATATAAAATACCACTTTGTTGTCACGACCGCAATGATTACAAGATATTGTATTGATGGAGGTCTTGAAGCGGAGCAGGCATATCGTCTAAGTGACTTTTATATACTAAAGATGGACTCCTGCAATACAATACGCCAGGTAGCTGACCTTCATCATGAAATGGCAAAAGATTTTACCGGCAAAATGGTTCTTTTTAAGAAAAGTTCAATTCTCTCAAAACCTGTTATGCAATGTGTAAACTATATATACAGCCATATCAAAGAACGTATCACAATATCCACTCTTGCTGATTACACAGGACTTTCTGAGAACTATCTTTCTCGCATATTCAAACAAAATCTTGGTGTTTCCATAAGTGATTACATTCGCGAAAAAAAGATAGAAAAAGCAACTCACCTGCTCCGCTATTCTGATAAATCACTAATTGATATAGCTAATTATCTTTCCTTTTCGTCACAAAGCCATTTTATTAAAACATTTGAAAATTTCATGGGTATAACACCAAAGAAATATCGTGATAAATATTATAAATCAATGTGGTAATAACGCATTTTCATTTCATAAAAAAAAGAGGAAATTAATCTTCACATCAATTTCCTCTTTTGCTTTTTAGGAATATCTTATAAGATATTATCTCACATACTATTTTATAAAAACATCAATTTCATGACATCGTTCACAGCTCATTTCTTCAATCCTTTTTTTCATTATTACTACTTTCTTTAAATCAGCAGACTCAAGCTCATTTCCGTCACATTCCACTCTTATTATTTTATTATACACTCCATTATTATCCTGTATATTATCAATGTCAGCGTGAATCGTAATCTTTAATGTCCTTCCTGAAAAATTAAGTTTTATTGCAGCTTTGCCATCTTTATCAAACTGCTCAGGAAGAAGTGCCGGTTTTATAACAAGATTTCCAAGTTCTCCTCTTACTCCAAAAACTTCTGTTATCATTGTAAGCATATACCAGCTTGCTGCACCCGTAAGATAGGCATACAATCCGCGTCCATCGTTATCAAAATACTCAGGTATTCCCGGATACATAATACTATTTTCAAAATCCATCGCACTATCAAGCAGATTTTTAAGCACCTTGTAACCCTCTTTTATGAAGCCTCTCTTGTATAATGCATTTGCATACATTACTGCCATATGTGAAAATACGGCTCCATTTTCTTTTTCACCATATGCAAACCCAAACATTCTTCCAAAATCAAATTTTTCTTCTTTAAAATCTGTATTAAGACGGTATCCTCCAGCTTTCTTTTCATAGAGATATTTATCCGCACTGTTGCAAATCGCTTTTATCTGCTTTTCATCTGCAGTGCCACTCATTATCGCAAATACCTGGCTTGTAAGCATCATACGCACATCATCTTTTTTATAATACTCTACCTTTTTTCCATGATTATCATAATAACCGTTAAACCACCCCGTATTGTCATCTTCTTTTATCCACTCATTTTCACGAATGTTTTTCATGAGCCAATCTGCTTTTTCTTCAAGATTTTCACATATCATACTTATTTTTAATACAGCTTTTTCGCCACTTATATTGTGACAGCAAAGTTTACTATATTCAGAAAGAAGCTGCTGTTTTTTGTAAGGATTTTCGTACAATTCCTTACCTTTTCTAAATAGACATTCCATTTCCTTTGCAACCTCAATAATGCGGATTCCGTCTGTACTTTCAATTTTTCTCAAATAATATGCTATATCTTTTAAATTTCCCGCATATGCACATGTAAATGCGACACTTTCTCCCCTTTCCCATGCCATATCAAGTGCATCATTCCAATCTGCACCATGAAGTCTCATTTCATTATGCTCTCCAACATCATAAAATGCACAAAGATTCTGCAAAAGTATATGCTCGATAACAGTTCCAAAATAATCGACACCACCAGCTGTTTTCTGAGTATTTCCATCTTCAAATTTCCATTCATCATCGTGTGCTGTTCCTCTTAGTGACTGCCTGTCTTTAAAATATGACACCTTATCAAGAAGTATATCGAGATCACCTGTCTGATCCATATAAAGTTTAGTTGTAACAAACGGCCAGTAAGCGTGATCCATCCATACACGTGTTATATTATTTCTGTCCGCTATAAACTTTCCCTGTCCATTTCCTATTATTGTTGCATTTGTTCCATCAATCCTCACACCACCATAATTAGAAACTATCATTTTGCGAACCATATCGGGCTCCATAACAAGGAGTGCAAGACAATCCTGCCACAAATCTCTCCAGCCTCTGCCCCCCTTCCCATAATCATGATATGGCAGGAACGAACATCCGTAAATTCTTCTGAGTATAGGCTGGAAGCATATCCATTTAAGATAATTATCAACTGCCTTGTCATTCATTTCAAAGTCTATATTAACTTTGTCTTTCCAATGTTTCTTTGTTTTTTCAAAGCACTTTATAACATTTACTTTTGTTCTGTATAATGAAGTCCTTGATTCTATTGTGTCTTTTTGCGTTGTGACACCGGCAAGCATAATATAACCTGTTTTCTCACCCGCTTTTAATTTAATATTTCCAAAAGCAAAGGCTCCTGTCGCTTCTTTTCCCTGAATTTTCGTTCCCGGATTTACACCTGTTTTTCCAGTTCTTACAGCCTCCGGCATAAGAAAACTTCCACCCTCACCGATAAACATCTGATTTGTAGGATAAAATTCTTTCGGCTTTTCTCCATCATCTTTTGAACCATATACAAAATATGTAGTCTCATTTTTTCTATGACCTCTCTCATCAAATGATAAAACAGGTGCCACTTCTACTCCATATTCTTTTGTTTCTATTCTATGTAAAAGAGATGTTACATGTCTATGGTCTCTTAGATTGTCAGCACTTCTTCCATATATAGGAAGAGCTGCTATGGGTGTTATATCTATATCATTGTCAGAAATATTTTTCAATGTCACATACATAATCTCTATATTTTCATCAACAGGCACAAAAGACAACACTTCTGCTCTAATACCAAACTTTTTTGAAACTCTTGTAAGCCTCTGCCACATAAGACCAGCTTCTATCTTACTCTCATCCTGTTCCTTTGAAAATTTTTCAGCCTCCTGCATGGCAGATGCACCTGATACAGACCACATATTACTACCATTTATCAGACACCAGAAATTTCTTCCATTTTTGTTATTATGCAGATTTTCGATACTTACAGGTTCAAACAGGAAATGATTCTGGTCTGTTTTTGAATCACCTGCAAGTGTCGGAGTAATACTTGACTTTAACTCCTTTTCGCCTGCCAGCGGAAGATAAAGACCACTGTAATTTTCAGGATTTTCTATAACAAATGTTCCACTATTGTCCGTAAATTTTATTTTTCCCATTTATAAATTCCTCCTGTTCCTATGACATATAAAGTTCTATTTCTGTATTTTCCGTAAGCATATCTTCCGTCACATAGTTTCCTTCAACTTCTTTTCCATTTACTATCATTTTTTTGCAGCCGCTCTGGACATGACCCGGATTTTTAACAACAATATGAAGCCGGCTTCCTCTAAAACTTTTTGTAATCTCAAATTTTTCCCACTTTTCAGGAATTGAAGGTTCAATATGAAGTCCTCTAAAGTCAGGACGCATACCCAGTATTCCCTCTACACATCCAACCATTACAGTGGATGCTGTTCCTGTGAGCCAGTGAACATGTGAACGCCCAAAATTTGGACTTGCTTTTCCTTCAGTAAACTGTCCATAGCAATATGGTTCAAGCACTCTCGTCTCAGCTCTGTCATTCTGTGCTGCCGGTGAATTCTCCATAAAATATTCAAATGCCCTGTCACCATGCTTCAACAATGCCTCTGCAAGTATAAGCCACCCCTGTGACTGTGAGAAAATTCCTGAATTTTCTTTTGTTCCGGCATTATATATAACCGCTAAAGCTCCTGGAAATGCTTCTGCATGATATGGTGGATCCATAAGAATAGCACCGTATTCCGTATTCAATCTGTCATATACGCTGTTCATTATAACCTCACCCTGCTCTTCATCTGCAACCTTGCTGATTACAGCCCAGCTCTGTGGGTTAAGCCACATATTCGCCTCTGCATCTGTACGCTTGCCGATAACATTTCCTTCTTCTGTAAATCCTCTTATAAAACGATCCTCGTCATAGCAAATTTTCTGAATAATCTTTCCGAGTTCTTCCTGCTGTTTGTCAAGCTGTTTTACATAGTTATCATCATTTTTATATTCAGCAAACTTTCTAAGTATTGTCATTGCATAATAATACTGCATTGCAACAAACGAAGATTCTCCGTCTTTTCCAAGTCTTAAGCAGTCATTCCAGTCTGCATAAAGACCGGCAGGCATTCCATGTTTTCCAAGATGCTCAGCAGAAAATTTAACTGCACGCTGTAAATGCTCATATACTGTTGCTTCATCTTTGTTTGCAAAAGGAATAACCTCATCTAAAAATTCCATGTTTCCTGTTTCAGAAATATATTTATAAACTGTAGGAAATAACCATAAAGCATCATCAGCACGATATGCCGGATGTCCTGTCTCCTGAACATAAGATGTATCATCAGGTGTGTCCTCATGTCCCGGATTGTGTGTAAATTTTACAAGTGGAAGTCCTCCACCATTGTCAACCTGAGCCGAAAGCATAAATCTTATTTTCTCTACTGC
Source organism: Clostridium sp. AF34-13 (assembly GCF_003477845.1). Taxonomy (NCBI): domain Bacteria; kingdom Bacillati; phylum Bacillota; class Clostridia; order Eubacteriales; family Clostridiaceae; genus Clostridium; species Clostridium sp. AF34-13. The sequence goes on along the minus strand of NZ_QUEB01000009.1, from coordinate 92,526 downwards.
CATTTCCGGGGCAAGATGTATAATTCCCTGAATATCCTGTACTGTATCACGATAACCATATCCATTTCTAAGACCACAATATGTAAATGATGCAGCCCTTGACCATATAAATGTCATAAAACAATTATATGCATTCCATGTATTTATCATTGTATTAAATTCCTCGCTTGGTGTCTTAACTTGGAATTTTTCCAGTTTCCCATGCCAGAATTTCTTTAACTCAACAAGTTCTTTTTCACATAAATTTTCATTTTCATCATATCTTGCAATTATCTTTGCCGCTTCATCATCGTACTTCATTCCAACAATAAAAATAACTTCCTTTGTCTCTCCCGGTGCAAGTTCAAGTAGTGTTGTTAAAGCACCACAGCCGTTTTCATTGTAATTTCCCTTATTATCAAGACTACCGTTAATAACACCAATCGGATTTGAATAATCATGGTATCTTCCTAAAAATCCCTCTTTACTTCCACACCATGATGAAACCTTCTGACCTGCCATTCCTAAGAATCTCATTGAAACATTTTTATTGTCAATGTATTCGTCTTCTTTTAAAGCATCAAGATTTCCATGAACATGATGCATTACACGATTTTGCGAAAAATGTGTCGATGTAATAAACTGTGAATACTGAAGATTCACCTGATCCTGCTCGTAATTGCAATTATTTGTAAACTCAGCATAACCTGTTATATTTAATTTTCTATTTTTTTCTGAATTGTTTGTAACCTTTAAATCCCATACTTCATAAGATTTATCAAGCGGTACATAATAAAGTGCTTCTGAGCTTATACCTGAATATTTGGCAATCATTCTTGTATAAGCTGTTCCATGATGACATTCGCTCTTGTATTCATCCAAATCTTTTCCAACCGGCTGCCATGATGCGGACCAATAATCTTTTGAGTCATTGTCCCTGATATAAATATATCTTCCCGGTTCATCAAACTGATTAAATACATATCTTAAAATTCTGCCGTTTGCACCTGATTTTTCAAAGCTGTATCCCCCCGCATTGTTTGAAATAATCGCACCATATTCAGGTGAACCAAGATAATTTACCCAAGGTGCCGGTGTATCAGGTCTTGTAATAACATACTCCCTTTTTTCATTATCGAAATAGCCGTATCTCATTTTGCTCCTCTTTTCTGCATATAAATAATTTTCTCATTGCATTTTCTGTATCATGTATGCACGACACAAAACTTAATATCTTTTTACAAAATATAACTGATTCATAAAAAAATATATACAATATTTTTCATTAAAATAGCAGATTCATGACATACCTTTTTTATATAATATGTTACACAGCTGATGTGACATATACGAGGACTTCTCAGGCTCCAAAAAGATTTGTAAATACAAGACATACCGAAATTCCCGATACACGATACCTCAGTATAGAAGTTGAAATATAACTAACTGCCATCTACCGTTCCCTAAACATCTGCACGAGCAGGATTATAAAGGATACACCCCAAAGAACAACAGCAGGCAGAAGATTGAAACTGCATGAACTCGTTACTCCATCGTTTAGATAAGTTACCGCAAAATGGCTTAATTTCAAAGCGTTTGGTACTTCCACCGACAGCTTGCTCACATAGACTGACGGCTGTATAAGCCTGTCCACAAAATAATACTGTAAAAAGATAGTTACAGCATACGAAATCACATAAAATCCTCTGCTCTTTTTGTATTGTTTCATATTAAAAAGCTGTTTTACCAAAAACAATCCACAAAGCAAAATGCTGAGCCACAAAGTCACAAATGAAACATAAAACGAACTGTTTTCAAATAAATTTCCTATTTCCAAAAACAGCTTGTCTGCCTTGACATATCTGCTGCTGCCCGCAAATATATATGCACCTGTGATAAGATAAAGTCCTGCCGCAGCCATCAACATATACATTGCCATTATCCTTATTCCAAACTTTTTTGCAAATCTTAATTCTGTTTTCTTAACTTCGGGTGACATCGATACCCGAAGAATATTTTCAAACTGCTCATCCGTTATTTTTAAATCATTCATATTAATCCTCCATTCTATTTCCAAGCGGACTCAATCTTGTGCTTCAATATTTTCTTTGCCTTGATAAGCCTGCTCTTAACGGTACTCTCCGGTATCTCGCACAATGCCGCAATATCTTTTATCTTCATATCTGCCGTGTAATAAAGATACACTACTATCCTGTATTTTTCGGGTAGTTCTCTCACCTGACTCTGAACAAACCTTATAAGTTCATTTTTTATTGCCGTATCCTCCGGACTGTTATCCTGTTCACCGGAAAAATTCGCATAATCAAAAATTTGAAATTCATTTTCCATATGCACCTCATAACTTTCCTGCTTTGCAATCCTCTTTCTCCACGCATATTTTCTTTTCTTGTTTTTCCATAGATTTATGGCAGTAGAGATTGCCCATGCTTTTACATTTTCTGACATATCAAGCTTTTTGTAATGCTCAACAAGTCTGAGCATAGTGTCCTGATAAAGTTCCCATGCAAGTTCACTGTCGTTGGTGGTTATCTTGCAAAACTTCATCAGAGTTTCACCATATTTTAAAATAAATTGTTCAAGTTCTTCTTTTTTCATATTTAATGTCCTGTGAATTTTAAATTCCGACACAAGTTTAACATCTGTATAACGAATAATTATTTTTTCTTTGTACTATCGAAAAACTTGCGAGCGAATATTTACCTTTCCAAATCATGTTTTATCTGTGCTTCTATATATTATATTGTAATGAGTCAGCAGAAAGTTTAAAAAATATAAAAAATACACACCAAAAAAATTAAATCTCCAGTGTGTATCTTCTATATACTTAGTTTTAAAATTTATCATTATTTATATCTTTTAAATGTTGTTCGCAATACTTTTGAACCATATCTATAAATTCATCTGCTATCCTATGCAACTAAAAACTTTTCCATCCAATGTCCCAATATATTCTTCCAGTTCCTCCGCCATTTCATATGCCTCCGGTATTCTTAAGTGTCCAGGTGTTCCCATGCCATTTCTTTTAAAGACATATTGCGTTATCTTTTTATCATCCATATTTTTTACAACCTGTGCTATCGCATCGTCCCATGATTCATCATGGTTTAACAGTGTCGTACAGCATATTATGTAGGCTTCACTATATACACTCCTCAATTTTCTCAAAAAATTCATATAGTGTTCCCTCCATTTTCTTGCCTGCGGATGACAGTACTCTTCTTTCATATAATCTTCCGGATGACAGTCATTCTGTCCTACGGCAACGATTACGACCTGCGGTATGTACTTACTAAAATCCCAGTCACTCATACCGCTAAGCCTTGTATTATAATGTACTTTATTCCAAACAGTCTCCATTCCTATCTGCTCCGGTTCGTGATACCAGCCCTCGCCATCCATAAGTGCGATTCCTCCCTGAGCAATGTCATGTATCTGTGCCCCCAGTTTTCTTGCCAAAATCCAGCCATAAGAATAGTAACTGTTTGAATAACCACCCTCATGCTCCGGGTCTTCCTTTCCAACAAAGTCAACGGCCTCCGATACCTCTCCTGCTGATACAGAGTCTCCATACACCTCTATTCTTTTGTCAGTTTTCTTTGGAAGTTCGAGGAGTTTCTCGCCATCTTCTATCTCATAACCAAGAATTGTCACTTCATGACATGAATCCTGTCTCTTAAAAAATAATACATGGTGAACGCCTGTCTCATTTTCATTCACTCGTACTTCAATCTTAGTTTCTCCCTCTTTTTTTATGTAGAAGCGTGACTGCACATTGTCAAGAATACAGCTAAGATAATTCTGCCAATATTCATTTTTATTTTTCACATGGATTTTTAATGTATTTCCAGTAAATTTAAACTCTGACGATGTGCATGGAAATATCCATGTTGGTTCTTTTGGCACACTCCAGTCTATGCGTCCCGTATATCTTATCTTTTCACTATCTGCACTTATCCACATTTTTCGTCCTCCCCTTTATGAAATGTACTCTCTGTATCTTCTCAAATCAAATACTTTCGAGAGTGCATGAAATATATTTCCAATCTTGCCCATTAATAATACATTTCAACTTAAATCACTCTTCTGTATAACTTTAATTATTTGTTTGCATTTTCATTTAAAGTTAATTTAATTATAATCGTTTTTGCTAAATAGTCAACATTTTAAGTTAATTTATTTGTATTCTGTAATTTATTTAAGTAACAATTTGATAATCTATTCATATATCAATACCATATATCACACATACGATATATACATTACACATATACTTTGAGATTGTTATATAATATTTTATAAGTAAAAAAATGTATGCTGAAATGGAGTTTAGTGTGAAAGGCAAAACCTTTCACACTATGCACAAAAAAATGTGTGCTGAATGGAGTTTATATAAAATGAAAAGAACTAAAACAAACAAATTAAAAAAACAGACTTCTGAGACTTTCAGACTTAGTGCAATCCTCGCCATATCGGGCGGATTTCAGGATGCTTACACTTACAATGTGAGGGATGAAGTCTTTTCTAATGCACAAACAGGCAATGTCGTACTTATGAGCCAGAATTTTATGTCAGGTGAATGGATACGCGGGCTGCATTATCTTTTTCCTATAATCGCATTTGCACTTGGAGTTTTTGTCGCTGAGAGAATACAGAAAAGGCTCAAATATGTAAAAAAAATTCACTGGCGTCAGATAATTGTACTTATGGAGTTAGCCATATTGTTTGTTGTCGGACTTATACCTGACTCTTACAATATGGCTGCAACTATGCTTGTTTCTTTTGCCTGCTCAATGCAGGTTCAGACTTTCAGAAAAGTAAACGGCTACGGCTACGCAAGTACGATGTGTATAGGAAACTTAAGAAGCGGCACTGAAAGCCTTTCCATCTATATGCGTGAAAAGAAGCCTGAGATTTTAAAGAAAGCACTACACTATTATGGAATAATATTTGTATTTGCCATTGGCGCTGGAATTGGTGGAATCCTATCCCTGCATATCGGAATCAGGGCAATATGGGTTTCTTCACTTCTTTTAGCGGCAGTATTTACAATGATGTTTGTAGAAAAAATGTAAAAATACCGACAATAAGAATGGAGGTGTTTGCAGGATTACGAAAATTGCGTAGCAATGAAACAATCCGAAGCATCAGTTAGGGTCAAAATACCTTTTGACCCCAACATCATAACATTACTTTTAAATTCAGATTTTATTTATATATATTTTTCTAAAATGTAAGCAACTCCTTCTTCATCATTCGTTCTTGTGATAACATCGGCACACCTTTTTATCTCATCACAGCCATTTGCCATTGCCACACCGCATCCGGCAGTCTTTATCATGTCTATATCATTTCCACCATCACCAAAGGCGATAAGCTCTGATATATCAATGCCCAGTTTTTTGCAAAGCCACTTAAGTGCATTTCCTTTGTTTACTTCTGAATGGTTTATCTCGATATTGTTCGGCATCCCCGAACACACTTTTGATGTTTTTAGGATTTTCAGTTCCTCTAAGACTTTTCTTCTTTCTTCCATGTCACTAAAAAACATATTTATCTTTTCGACACTCTCCAGTTTTTCTATATTTTCCCAAAGGTCTTTTTTTGCCCCTCTGCTTGAAAGATAATAATTTCTAAAGTCATCATTTTTTATGTATTTTCCCGCATTGTCATATGTCTTTTTATCACCGAAACCTACTCCTGACGATGCAACATCTGTAAGTGCATCGTGCTTTAACACTATATCTCTTACAAGAAGCACTTCCTCCCTGTCTATACTCTTTTTATAGATTATCCGTTCATCCAAAAGCTCATAGACCATGCCGCCGTTTAGTGCTATTGCATAATTTGTTCCCGAAATCGTTCTCAATTCTTTTAAAATTCCTGCGATAGGCCTGCCTGTCGTAAATACTATCTGTGTTCCCTTCTCTCCGTAATACTCAAGAATATTTCTTGTTCTATCCACCATTTTCCCGGTACTGTCAAGACAGGTTCCGTCAAGGTCAAGTGCTATCATTGATATTTTTGCAGCTTCCATAAATTTTTCCTCTTTTCTACTCCCGTGGAAACATAACCGTAAACTTACTTCCCTGTCCTTCCGTACTCTCAAGCGTAACATCTGCGTTGTGATACATTGCTGCGTGCTTCACTATAGACAGTCCGAGTCCTGTTCCTCCGGTTTCTTTCGACCTGCTTTTATCTACCCTGTAAAAACGCTCAAATATTCTTGACTGCTGATCTTCTTTTATTCCTATTCCGGTATCTTCGACCACGAGAATATCTTTTCCGGCTTCTTTTGATAAAGTTATATCAACTTTTCCACCTTCTTTATTGTACTTAATCCCATTTTCACAAAGATTGTAGACAATCTCATAGAGCAGGCTTCTGACTCCGTGAAGTTTTATATCTTCACCACTTATGTTTATTGTCACATTCTTTTCATTTGCTGTATTTTCCAAAGCTTCCTTTGTTTCTGCCGCAATATCCTTAAGACTTACAAGTTCTGTCTCCATATCCCTGTTTTCGTCAAGCCATGAAAGCCTTATTATATCCTCCACAAGATTTACAAGCCTTTCTGCTTCCTTACGGATGTGACCTACAAATCTAGGCATATCCTCTTCTTTTACAAGATTGTTTTCCATAAGTTCGGCACTTCCGATAATAGACTGTAGAGGAGTCTTAAGTTCATGTGATACATTTGCTGAAAACTCTCTTCTTGTTCTTTCTGCATTATTTTTTTCAGTAACATCGACAGCAAGTAAAACAGCTCCAAGTGTTTTTCCGGCTGATTCTATCTTGCTTATCCCAAGCTGATAATCAAGCCTGTATCTTTTAAGTATAATCTCAGCCTTTCCCTTTTCCATTGCTTCTTTTATGGTATTTCCAACTGATGTATTTCTTTCTACCGTAAGGAAATCTTTCCCAAGACACTCATCTGTTGTTCCAAATATCTTTTTTGCTGCCGGATTTATACTTATTATACTGTTTTTAGCATCAAGCAGGATAAGTCCCTCATCCATATTTTCGATGGTTGCCTGAAATTCGTCTTTCTTCTGTCGAAGTTCTAAAACCTGCTCGTCTATCTGCCTGTGCTGGTGTTCTATATGTCTTAAAAGCGGTGCTATCTCGCCGTATGCATCATTTTGTAATGGCTTGTTGAGATCAAGGTTATTTAACGGCTCAACAACCTTTTTGGATACACCTCTTGCAAGTAATGAAGATAATATCACTGCCAGAAGTATAGTTATTGCCATGGGTGAAATCATCGAAAATAAAAGCTTAAGTACGGTCTCCTGACTTATTGATATTCTTATTACACTGCCGTCATTTATCTTTTTGGCATAATAAATTGTCCTTTGCGTAAGCGTAGATGAATATCTTGTACACTCACCTCTGCCAAATTTCAAAGACTCTTTTATCTCTTCCCTGTTTGCATGATTTTCCATCTTTGAAGCATCTGTTTTATTATCAAACTTCACTGTTCCATCCGGCTCAACCCATGTTATTCTGTACTTTTTTTCCGTAAGGCTTTTAAGATAATCCACTCCTCCATTTTCAACTCCGGTTACAACAAAACCAAGCTGTGCTCCAAGCTGTTCCTCTTCTATTGTAGTAAAATGCCTGTACAAAATTCCAAGAATAAATGTACAACAGAACAATACCATCACTACGGCAACTAAAAGCACTGATTTAAATATTTTTTTAGTCATTGTGTACCTCCATTTTGTATCCGACATTTCTCACTGTCACTATATATCTGCCACCGTCACCAAGTTTCTGCCTGAGTGTCTTTATGTGCATATCTACCGTCCTGCTCTCTCCATAACTGTCGATACCCCACACTTCTGACAAAAGCCGGTTTCTTGTATATGCCATACCGGGATGCATAAGAAATATCTTAAGTATCTCATATTCTTTATATGTAAGACATATACTCTCTCCGGAAACTGATACAGTGTGCTCTTCAACATTCATTTCTATTATACCATTAACATATACTGTTTTGTTTTCTTTTTTCGGCATACATCTTCTGAGCACGGCTTTTATCCTTGAAACCATTTCCATCATTCCAAATGGTTTTACAAGATAATCATCTGCACCCATATCAAGACTTTTTATCTTATCATATTCAACACTTTTTGCAGTAGCCATTATAACCGGAATATCTCTGGTTCGGGAAGATGCCTTAATCTTTTTTAAAAGAGAAACACCGTCTTCTCCCGGAAGCATTATATCTAATATTACAAGTTCCGGCAGTTCATCGGTTGTCGCAAGTTCCACCCAGAAGCTGTCACCATCACAAAATCCCTTTGCTGTAAATCCTGTCTGTTCCAATGTATAAATTTCAATATCTCTTATACTTACATCGTCTTCTACGCACCAGATCATATCATTCCTCTTTTCTTTAATGATTTCCCGTTACTGAAAAAACAACCCACTTAGCTACATTTACGGCATGATCCCCGATACGCTCAAAATATTTTGCTATCATAAGAAGATCGAGTGCATACTCGCCATCCTTTGGATTTTTTGCAATAAGGTCTATAAGGAAAATCTTGACTTTGTTGAAATACTCATCCACAACATCATCATACTCGATTATGCTGTTTGCAAGATTAAGATCACTCTTTACAAATGAATCAATAGACTCTGTAACCATCTTTATTGTTGCTGTTGCCATCTGGTCAAGATATTCACATTCCTCACTTGTTCTTCCATTTAAAAAGCCTATTATCTCAGCAACATCTGACGCCTGGTCTCCTATTCTCTTAATATCCGTTATCATTTTAAGAGCTGTTGATACCTGTCTTAAATCCCTTGCAACCGGCTGCTGCTGGAGCAAAAGTTTTAAACAAAGAGATTCAACATTTCTCTCAAGGTCATCAAGCGAATTATCAAGAGGTTCGACTTCCCATCTAATCCCCGGATTTCCCTCCTTTAATGCCTTTGCAGCCAAAGAAATACACTCCTCACACATCGCACCCATCTCAATAAGCTTTTTATTCAAATCCGCAAGCTGTTCATCAAATCTGCTTCTCATTTTCAAAATCCTCCTATCTTAACCAAATCTTCCTGTAATATAATCTTCAGTTCTCTTATCCTCAGGTGTCGCAAACATCTTCTCAGTATTACCATATTCAATAAGGTCGCCAAGAAGGAAAAATGCTGTCTGATCTGATATACGAACTGCCTGCTGCATATTATGTGTAACTATAACAATCGTATATTTTTCCTTAAGTTCACTTGCAAGTTCCTCTATCTTGGATGTAGAAATTGGATCAAGTGCACTTGTAGGCTCATCCATAAGAAGAATTTTAGGTTCTACTGCAAGTGCTCTCGCTATACAGAGTCTCTGCTGCTGTCCACCCGACATACCAAGTGCCGACTTTTTAAGTCTGTCCTTTACCTCATCCCATATTGCGGCACCTCTGAGAGAATTTTCAACTATCTCATCAAGCTTTGCCTTATTTTTTATTCCGTGTGTTCTCGGTCCGTAAGCAATATTGTCATAGATGCTCATAGGAAAAGGATTTGGTTTCTGGAAAACCATACCTATTTCTTTTCGTAGTTTATTTACATCAGTATCAGGTGCAAAAATATCCATATCTCCATATTTAACCTCACCTGTAATCTTTACACCCTGCACAAGATCATTCATCCTGTTAAGTGTCTTTAAAAAAGTTGACTTACCACATCCCGACGGACCTATAAGAGCCGTAATGCTTTTCTCTGGAATATCAATGTCTATATTTTTCAATGCCTGCGTCTGTCCATACCAGAGACACAAGTCCTTAACCGTCATTATGTTATTCATATAATTCCTCCTGCATATATATCTTAGTTATTTGTGAAACTGTCATTCTTGTAATTAAGTGGTATGACTACAACAAATAATGTTAGTCGGCACTTTTGTCGCCGCCAGTACTTAATGGTGGTTTTTTCACCATTTATGTACTGTTACGAGCGACAATGTAACGCAAGTGTGCCGATGGTATTATCTGTTGTAGTCATACCACTAACACAACCTGCAAAATTTTCGCAAATATTACTCTACTTTCTTCTTGAAATAAAGTCCCGTAAATTTAGCAGCAAGATTAACCAAAAGTGCAAGTATCATCAAAATTGCCGCTATCGCAAATGCTACCTCAAACTCACCCTGCTCTTTAGCATAAACATAAAGTGCAACGGTAAGTGTTGCTCCTGCACGGCCGAGTCCGTCAACAAATCCGTTTATCGTATGTGCAAAACCAGCCGTGAATAATAGTGCTGCCGATTCTCCGAGTATTCTTCCGATTGCAAGAATACATCCTGTCATAATACCGTCAACACAGCTTGGAAGCACGACAGTCCTTATAACCCTCCATTTACCTGCACCAAGTCCAAAAGCACCCTCTCTGTAACTTTGCGGAACTGTTTTTAAACTTTCCTGTGTTGTTCTCATAATTGTCGGGAGATTCATAATAACAAGCGTCATCGCACCCGCTAATATTGATGTCTGCATCTTGAGAAATTCGCAGAAAAACAACATTCCAACAAGACCGTATATAATCGACGGAATACCTGAAAGTGTCTCCGCCGCATATTCTATTACCGCAACCAGTTTCTTATTTGTCGCATACTCAGTAAGATATATCGCTGCTCCAACTCCAAGAGGAAGAACGACAACAAGTGTTGCTATTACTATATAAAATGTATTTAAAATATCAGGCAGAATACCTATATTCTTTGTCAGATAGCTGGGCTTAGTAGTTAGAAGTTTCCATGTAATATTGGGAACTCCTTTATATAATACAAATCCGATAACAAATACAACAAGACCGCAGGTTATCGCAACTGATATCCACATTAGTATTTTCATTATCCAGATATAAGCTTTTCTTTTCATAGTCTGATTACTCCTTTTCTTTCTTTAAAAGGCTGTTAAGTAATGCATTTATCAGCATTATGAACAAAAACAATACAAGTGCGATTGAAAATAATGCTTGTTTTTGCAATCCCGATGAATATGACATTTCACTTGCAACTGCTGTTGTAAGAAATCTTACACTTCCAAAAAGTTTTGGCATATTGGCTACATTGCCTGAAACCATCATTACTGCCATTGCCTCCCCTATCGCACGGCCAACACCAAGTACCACAGCCGCCGCTATACCGCTTTTTGCTGCCGGTACAGATACTTTAAAATATGTCTCGATAGGTGTTGCACCAAGTGCAAGTGATGCATCTTCATATTCCGGTGGGACTGCTTCTAGTGCCGTCAGTGAAACGCTTATTATTGATGGCAGAATCATTATCGCCAGAACAATTATTGCTGCAAAAAGACTTGCACCATCTGCTATATTAAATGTTTCTCTTACCCATGGAACAAGTACCAGCATACCAACAAGACCATATACAACAGATGGTATTCCGGCAAGCAGGCTTACTGCCATCTCAACAACTGCCTTCATTTTTTTGTTTGCAACATTTGCAAGATATACAGCCGTAAGAAATCCTATCGGAACACCTATTATGATGGCTCCCGCCGTACCATATATACTTGTCAGGATAAATGGCAGGATTCCATACGATGGTGTTGATGCCGTTGATGCCCATTTCTTTCCAAACAGAAACTTAAATAACCCGATTTCTCTTATTGCAGGTATTCCTGCGATAACAAGATAAACAGTTATAAGCAAAACAAAGCCAACCGTAATCAGACCAAGTATTAAAAATATCCCATGGATAATTGTTTCAAATTTATTGTGACTTTTCTTCATATTAATCCTCATTTCTGCACACATTTTTTAGTGCATAATGTGAAATGTAATATATTTCACATATAAGATTTGTGTCAAATGTGCCCAGACACAAATCTTGCGTTTGAAAAATCTTGAATATATGGATTTTTCACACTAAACTCCATACTCATATTTCCTGCCCTGCAATAGAAGTTGAAAACTTCCCTGATAGTGTTAAAACGGGCAAGTCATATAACTCACCCCTTTTAAGCATTTTATTTATTACTATTTACACTATTTTTCATTTGCCGGTACTACACCTGCTGATGTGATAGTCTCTGATGCTTTCATTGCATAATCAAAGAATGCCTGTGCCTCGTTGCTGAGTTTTTTATCTTTCTTTGTAACGAATACGAAAGGTCTCTGAATTTTATAACTTGCATCCTTTACAGTATCTTCTGATGGTGCTACTCCGTCTACCGAAAGAGCATTTACGCTGTCATCAACTGATGCAAGTGAAGCATATCCGATAGCATTTGGATTGTTTGCAACTGTTGTGATAACATCACCTGTCGATGTAAGTTCCTGTCCGTATTTGCATTTATCTTCTGTTCCCGTAATCGACTCAAATCCATCACGAGTACCACTTCCTGCTTCTCTGCCGATAAGAACGATGTCTCCATTATCTCCGCCAACATCTTTCCAGTTCTTAATCTTTCCTGTGTAAATATCTGCAATCTGCTGAACCTTTAAATCTTTAACTTTATTCTTTGGATTTACTACAATAGCAATTCCATCATATGCAAGGATTGTTTCCTCAAGTCCCTGATTTTTTTCATCATCAGTAAGTGCACGGCTTGAAAGTCCTATATCGCATCTTCCCTCTGTTACTGCTGTGATACCTGAACCTGAACCTGTAGGATTGTATGTAAATTTTACATCAGGGTTTGCTTCCATAAATGCCTCGCCTAATGCACCAACTACTTTTTCCATTGATGTTGAACCGTCTGTCGCTACAGAACCGCTCAGTTCTGCACTTGAAGATGCTCCTGAACTGCTTGATGAACCTGAAGAAGCTTTATCACCGTTTGAAGAATTTCCGCATCCTGTAAGTGATGTAAGTGTTAATGCTGATACCATTGCAGCTACTAATAATCTGTTTTTTGTTCTCATAATTTTTGTCTCCTTTTGATTTAAACTTAATTGTTTTTTGTTTTCCTTTTTACAAGTATTATGATATATGGGTTAAGTAAAATCCAAAAGGCAGGTTATGTAAAAGATATGTAAAGAATATGAGACTGCTCGGAAAGGAAAAAAGACAAAAAGTATTAAAAAGCAAGGGTGGGAAAATTGTTAAAAGATACAATTTTTTAAGAATGTAAGAAATGAAAGGCTGAACTGTTACAAGAATGTTAAATAGTGTCTCGAATATACTTGAAATAACTGGGTAGATATGTTATAATCAAATCAGCAAAATAAAAGATAACAGTGTTATATTAACACCAAAACAAAACCCCTATAAGGTGCAACTTATAGGGGTTTTTACTTGTTTTGTTTGAGCAGTTTAAGCTTCTGCCAGGCTAGTTGCCATTTAGAAATGCTTGTCTAACCATTTGCATATATAGTATGCAACTACACTTGCCACAACAGCACAAATAAAAGATAACATACATTAACACCTCCTCTCCGTTGTCGGAGTGGAAATGACAACAAGTATAGTATATCAGATATGTTTCCGCATTTTTACAGACAAGCTGCTTTCATTCTCTTTATAACTTCTCTCACATACTCCTCCGGTTTTGAAACTTTTTTAGCTATATCCGGTATTGACATTTCACATTCTTCATACAATGTCTCGATTTTTCCTTCAAGTTTTCCATCAAGTTTCGCATTTTTCATAGAATTTTCCCATGCTCTGCACATATCAACAACCTCCTCTTTATCATCCCCGGCAAATTTTGCCCCGGTTATTATATTTATCAATTCTACCGCTTCTTTTTCTACATGATTAAATCTTGAGTTTCCTTTTATCCAGCTACCGTCTTTATCACTCTGGTGTTTGATAAACTGCATTACTGCCCCTAAATCAGTTTTGAATTTATCAAAATTTTCGTCTGATATTTTTGCCGGTTCTATAAGATTTATCTTATAATCCGGTACATACGACAATAATTCAACATTATCAACCGATAACATTTCATGTATGCTTTTTGCTCCATCCCAGTCTTTATCACCAAAATATACTACCAATGTGATTACAGGCATTAATTTATCTTCCTTTTTTAACCCTGATAAAAATTCTTCTGAGTTTAACTTAATCTGCTTTTTCTTCGACCTGTCTCTATAAGACCGCTTTGCTTCTTCTACCTGCTTTGCATATTGTAATGCATCATAAAGCATATTTTTAACGGCAATCGCATAATGGATTTTGTCCTGGTTTTCAATTCCAAGCACTACATAGACCGCCTCGTCATCCTTTGCCATAGACCACAACATAAGATTGTCTCTCAATTTCTGAACTGCCATATCAGCATCGTTTCCATATGGCAATGCAATCTCTGCCGTATCTATTTTTTGCAATTCTTCAGGTTTTATTACCTGTCTTCCATCATAAATGTAAAAATTAAAGGCATCCGCTATAATATCCCTATGCGACATATACTGCTTTGTTGCTATATCGATTTTCCCCATAAATGTCTCCTTTCTTACATTATACATACTGTATAATAAAAATGCAATAATTCCTCCCAGCTCTTGCAAACATTTGTTTGTTTTTTGTGTTTTTATACTACCATATGAATATATGTTCGTCAAGACATTTCATTCAGGCAAGGATATTTGTGCTATGCACAATCAGATACTCACCATCACCCCAAAGTAATGTGTGACTCCTTAATTTTATAAATTGATAATATCTTTTACCTATACATCATCGCTCAACTTTTTACCATGCAATAGTAAACATAATAGAAAAGACGGACTACCTGCATATCAGATAGTCCATCTTTTTGTAATAATTTTTAATTATGACTTTTATCCTGTTATATTTTTTAATTTTATGACTGACCTTTAAACACTTTCATAAAATCATACGAATCTTCATAAGTAGTACCTTTCCAAGTAATTTTCATATCTGAATCAAATGGATTGCCTGAAATATTTGTTACGCTGTCAGGCACCGTTATATTGCTAATACCACAGTCAGAAAAACAAAATGCACCTATCGTTGTTACTCCATCCGGAATTGTTATATCTTTCAATTTTGAACAGCCAGAAAATGTCCACTCTCCTAACTCTTTTAATGTACTTGGTAATTTAACATTACTAAGTTCAAAGCAGGAAACAAAGCAGTTATCAGCTATATATGTCACTCCATCCGGAATTGTTACATCCGTCAACATATCACAACTGTCAAATAGATTTTTTCCCAACTTCTTTAAACCGTTTGAAAGTTTTACACTTTCAAGTTCAGAAGAATAAAATACATAATCTCCCATCTCACTTACTGTATCAGGAATTTCTATTGATTTCAATGTTGTTCTTGTAAACGCATAATCACCAATAGTTTTAAGTGAATCAGGTAATTTGATACTCGTTATCTCACATGAAGCAAATGCGTTTTGTCCAATAACTTTAAGAGTCTTTGGCAATTTAACACTGCTAATCTCACTGTAAGCAAAAACATCATTTCCAATTTCTTTTACCCCCTCAGGAATAACAACAGCTCCGCTATCTTTTACTCCCCAGTATTTTAAATTGTCACTCGTAAGTATTCCTTTCTTTGCATTTGCATCCGGAGCCGCTTTTATAGTGACAGTGCACACATATTTTTTATTTCCTATTTTTGCCTGTACCTTTGCTGTTCCTGCCTTACTGCCCTTTACAGTTACACCCGTCTTTGATTTCTTTGACAGACTGATATTTCCACTGCCTTTTGTCACACTCCATGCAACCTTTTTCTTGTTGTTGCTCAGTTTAATCTTTTCATTTTTTCCTTCATATACCTTTACGCTTTTTGTTATGCTTACTTTTTTCGCCGCCTGCGACTTATTCGGTGAAAATGCAAGTCCTCCAAAGAACATCACTCCTGCAAATGCTGCAAACGCAACTTTCATTTTTTTCTTTTTAACCATAATAAACCTCTTTTCTGCACACTTTTTTGCTTTACAAGACTGTTTCTGGTGTGCACAACCACAAATCTTGTGGAACTACTGCCCTAATACCTAAAAATTGTCAGCGTGCAGCTCCTTTTTTCTGCTTGTATCTTTACATTCCCCATCCTAACATACCCATGTCAAAAAGCTGTTTCCGTTTTTTTCAACAAAAAATGGACTATTTATATCACAAATAGTCCGTTTTCGATATTTTTACAATCCTATTTTTTATCTACTATGAAGGTATCTTTCGACCGACTGCACTGCCGTTGCTCCGTCCGCAACTGCTGTCACTACCTGTCTGAGCGGTTTTGTCCTTATATCTCCCGCTGCAAAGATTCCCTCACTGCTTGTCTTGCAATCCTCACCCGCTTTTATATAACCTGTTTTATCAAGCTCGACATAATCCTTAAATATATCCGTTACCGGTTTCATTCCTACAGCTACGAACACTCCTGACACTTCAAGTTCTTTTTCTTCACCTGTTTTGTTTTGCACAAGTTTGATTGACGATACTTTATTGTCGCCTTTTATTTCTTTTATCTCATAAAACGGAAGTATCTCTATGTTTGGTGTTTCTTTTACTTTCTGCTGAATGTTTACTGCTGCCCTGAATTCGTCTCTCCTGTGTATAAGATAAACTTTTTCGCATAAAGCCGAGAGATAAATTGCATCTTCAAGTGCCACATCTCCACCGCCGACCACGGCTGTTACCTTTTTCTTAAAAAATGCACCATCACAAGTTGCACAATATGATACACCAGTGCCTGTAAGTTCTTCCTCACCTGCGGCTCCAAGTTTCCTGTGTGATGCCCCTGTAGCAGCTATTATTGTCTTTGTCTCGACGGACTCCCCGGCATTAAGAATTATCCTATATGCCTTTTTCCCCTCTGTGTCATTTATCTCTTCTATTTTTGTTACTTCTGCATCGATAAACTCAGTTTCAAGCATATCTGCGTGCTCCCTGAATTTACTTCCAAGTGTAAAGCCGTCTGTCTCAGGCAATCCAAGATAATTGTCCACCTGCTCTGTTGATACTATCTGTCCACCACTGTATCCTGCTTTTTCTATAACAACTACATCAAGTTTGGCTCTTTTTGCATATACTGCTGCCGAAAGACCTGCCGGTCCGCTTCCTATTATAACTAAATCTCGCATATTCCCTCCAATTTTTAATAAATGTACTCTCTGTATTTAACCATTGACTTTTATTTTAATGTAACCATTTCAGGTTTTGTTCTGTAAAACATTGCTCTTGACACATTTGATTACAACATTTCAATAATACTTCAATATCACTTCGTGGTCAACTTTAAAGTCGCTTCAAACAAACTTCAATATCACTTCAAACAAACTTCAATGTCACTTCAAACAAACTTCACTCTACTTTGAACTAAATGAATTACTCCACTTCTGACTGCACCGCAGACATCAACAATAACGATTATTCCACATATCATATATATTTATGCCAAAAAAAGAGCAGCTATCCATATTTAAGCTGCTCTTTAATCCTATGATGTCGGTGGCAAAATGTATTTTAACCCTTGCATCATATGTATTTTCTATGCTTCTGTGCCCTCCACCTGTTTTGCCTGTGAAAAGTCTATTACATTTCCATACTGTTCCATCTCCTCAGCATTAAGTGTCATAAACTTTACATTGTCCATTGCTTCTTCGGCTATTCCTACACAGTTATCCGTTATTCTTCCGATATTTTGGAGGATTTCCGTATAATCTCCAGACATTGCCTTACTGCATTTTTTATTTTTCACTCTGCCAAAATGTGCTTTGCTGCATTGTCTGTTTTTCTTTCTTATTTTATTTTTATCTCTCGTCATTTTATCTATTACTTTATCATCACCTGTCGCTACCGCTTCTATCGCTTCTTCAAATAACTTTCCCGAAAGTTCCATACACTCTTTTACTTCGTTAATTGCTTCATTTGACAATTTATACCCTTTTGATTTTAGGTTTTCATAAGACTTATCTATCTCGTCACATCTCTCAGCTATTCTCTCTATATTATTTGATACACATAGCAGCCCTGCCGTCTGTTCCGATTGGAGTTCTGTAAGATTTCCACTTGAGAACATTTTTGATATGTATGTTGAAATACTTTCCTGCAATACTTTTACATATTCCGAATATTCATTAAACTTCCGTCCTGCCACTCCATCTTTTTTTGCCGTTACGGCTGCTTTAAGATACCTGAAAGCTTCTGCAGCATATGAAGCTGAGCGTTTTATCTCCTCTGATACAAGATATAATGCTGCTGTCGGCTGATTTATCAGTTTGTCATCAAGATATTTTGCGGTAAATACTGCTTTCTCTTTTGCATCGTCACCCCTCACGATGAATTTAACAATTTTTACCATCACCGGTATAAGAGGAAGCCATACCAAAGTACAGACTATATTAAATGTCGTATGTGCATTTGCTATCTGTCTTGAGATTACATCAACTTCATTTCCTTTTGGTGAGATATATCTTACAAACTTTGATAAGACTGGTATCAGAAACATAAACACGATACTTCCCGTTATGTTAAATACACTGTGTGCCACCGCTGTTCTCTTTGCATTTTTTGACTGACCGATAGATGCCAAAAGAGCTGTTATCGTAGTACCGATATTGTCACCAAATAAAATAGGTATCGCACCGCCAAGACCGATAACACTTGTCACTCCATCAGGACCTGCCTGTGACGCAAAATTCTGTAAAACGGCAATAGTTGCCGAGCTGCTTTGCACAACAAGTGTCATTACACATCCAAGCAACACACCAAGAACCGGAATATCTTTTACTTTTCCCATAAGGTCAATGAAAATCGGACTTGTAGCAAGCGGCTTCATGACACTTCCCATAATCTCAATCCCCTCAAATAAAAGCCCAAACGAAAAAATGACACGGCCGACCTGTTTTACTTTCTCCTGTTTGCACACAAAGTTAATGATAAATCCGATAAATATCAGAGGATATATATAATCACTTATTTTAAATGCCATAAGCTGTGCCGTCATAGTTGTTCCTATATTAGCACCAAATATAACAGAAATACCCTGTGGCAGAGTCATAAGTCCTGCACTTACAAAACCTATTACCATGACTGTTGTTGCCGAACTACTCTGTAAAACTGCTGTCACCAACGCACCTGCAAGTGCACCCATAATGGGATTTTTTGTAAGAATTTTAAGAATCTTTTTCATTTTTTCCCCGGCAGCTTTCTGCAAAGCATCACTCATACTGTTCATGCCATACAAAAATAATGCAAGACCGCCAAGCAAACCAAACACTACCTTAACATTTTCGTTCATAATCTTTGTCCTCTCTGTAATTTCTTAATAAGTACACACAAAACTAAGCCTATGCTTTATCCTGTTATTTTTCTTATAGTTATCATAAAGCACTTCTTTCTTTACAACACAAGAGTAACAAAAAAACTATGCTGCAACTATCACAGCATAGTAAAATAAATGTCAAGTCTTTGTAAAATTATCACTATTTTTATAAGGTGGTATTAAGAAGCCTGAGTCTTTCATTTACAAATTTTATAACAAAGAGCAGAACAATTCTTGGATGGCATCACACTAAATTACGAGCATTTTAAATTGAAAATCATTTTTTTACTTACAAAAAGAGACTATATATTATACAGTCTCTTTTAATAACGCCCATTTTTATTGTTGACCTTGCTTTAGATTTCGCTCACTTGCCTGATTTCATTCAAAAAGTTTTTGCTTTGCTTTTACTCTTTTCCATTCTTTCAGTCATAAAGCTTTTCGCTTTCGCCCGGTCTACTCTGTAATCTTAATTTCCTCTATAGTCACATTTTTTTCTTCATCTATGATAAATGCCTTTAACACAGGATTTTCTCTGTCCATTAAAGACAAGATGAGATAATTGACTTTTGAATCATATGCAAGTCTTTTATCTTCCTCAGATGGTCTTGACGGAGACTCCGGATGAGAGTGGAAGTTTCCAAGAAGTTCAAGTCCATTCTGACGCATATCCTTTACAGCCTGAAGCTGCTCTTTGGGATCCATTGAAAAATGCTCATTGCTATGGTCAATATTTGTAAGAAGATAAACTTTCTTGATATATTTATCATTGCCATCCTTTGTTCCACCGATAAGGCCACAAGCCTCGTCAGGAAGTCCGGCTTCGCAATGTTTTAAAATCTTGTCATAATCATTTTTTGTTAAAAAAAGCATATTATTCCTCGTTTCTGAGCAACTCATTGCAAAGCGGCTATGCAAAGCTCAAATTTGCATATGCCATAAACACTATTTGTTTTTGCTCAAATCTGCACCTGTCACAAAAGACATTTGCTTAATCTTATTTGCCGTCACACTCTGCCTGCTCATAATCAATAAGCTCTGTGATTGTCGGATGGTCACCGCATACTGCACATTTGCCGTCAGCCTTTGGAAGTTTAACTGTTCTAAACTGCATTGTGAGTGCATCGTATGTAAGAAGTTTTCCTACAAGAAGGTCCCCTACACCGATGATGTATTTGATTGCTTCCATTGCCTGAAGGCTTCCTATAACACCACCCATTGCACCGATAACACCAGCCTGTTTACAAGTAGGAACTGCGTCCTTTGGAGGTGGATTTTTGAATACACAACGATAGCATGGTCCTTCTCCCGGAACATAAGTCATGAGCTGACCCTTAAATCTGATGATTCCTGCATGAGAAAATGGTTTCTTTGCCATTACACAGGCATCATTGATAAGGAATTTTGCCGGGAAGTTATCTGTTCCGTCAATAATAAAGTCATAATCTTTTATAAGATCCATGATGTTTTCTGATGTTACAAATGTACGGTATGTATTTACTGTTACATCAGGGTTCATTGCATTCATTGTCTCTTTTGCAGACTTAACTTTTGCTTTGCCTACATCAGCAGTTCCATGAATAATCTGACGCTGGAGATTTGAAAGATCAACCTCATCAGCATCCGCAATACCAATAGTACCAACGCCTGCTGCTGCAAGATACATTGCGGCTGGTGCACCAAGTCCGCCGGCACCGATGATTAGCACCTTGCTGTTCAACAGCTTTTTCTGTCCTTTAACGCCTACTTCCTGCAAGATGATATGTCTTGAGTAGCGTTCCATCTGTTCATTAGTAAATGCCATTAGAAACTTCCTCCTCCCATGAAATAAAGAAATTCAATAGAATCTCCCTCTTTAACTGTTGTTGTGTCAAATGTATCTTTATCAACAAAATCATCATTTAATGAAACTGTTACATAAAGTGGATTCTCTACCTTTTCAGCTTCAATAATCTGTGCAATAGTTGTTCCCTCTGCGTATTCTTTTTTTTCGCCTGCTATTGTAATAGTCATCTCTTAACCCTCCTATTTATAATTTCTATCTTATATATCTAACGGACAGACTTTATTTAAAAGTTCTCCCCGATTGTTTTCATATTTTTAATGAAGTGGATATTTGCAATCCGCTCTGCCGCCTGATAGTTTTAAAGTAAAGCACCAAGTTTCTCTTCTATCTCGGCTTTCTTTACAAGACCTCTTGTTCTGTCTGTTTCTTCCCCGTCTTTAAAAAAGACAAGAGTTGGCGAAGCCATGACTTCATATTTCTCCATAAGTTCTTCATCAAAATTGATGTTTACTTTTACAACTTTTGCCTTATCCTCGTAATCATCTTCTATGTCACCGAGGATAGGTGAAAGCTGTTTACATGGAATGCATGAATCTGAATAAAAATCTACAATTACCGGAAGTTCTGATTGCAATACTTCCTTTTCAAAATCATCTTTAGAAACTCTCTTTGCCATTCTTCGCCCTCCTGTTTTAAGCGATATGCCGCTTTTAAATGACATATCACATTTTATTTTTATATTTAATAAAGTTACTTATTTAAAAGCTGCTTTATTTAAAGAACTATGCCTTTTATTTTTCAACAGATTTATTCTTCAACCTTTTTAACGATAAGGTCATATGTTCCATTTTCATTGTCAATAAGTTTAAGTATCTGCTGTCCTTCTTCCTTAAAACTTCTTGGAACATTCTGAACCGGCTCACCCTCATTCATTGTAACGGCGAGCACCTTTCCTACTTCTATCTCCTCCATTGCCACCTTTGCCTTAACAAAAGTCATAGGGCAGACTACATCAGTAATATCTACTCTCTCATCAATCTCAAAATCAGCCATTGTACGCCTCCTTTATAACCTTTTCAAATTTATCAAGTCCTACTCTGTCCAAAGTAAACTTAAATCTCTCACTTGGTTTTGCATTGTCATCAAAGAACTGGATAGCTGCATCAGTAATTCTGAAAAGCTGCTCTTCTGACTCAACAACAGGAAGCAATTCCTTACCTTTGACAATCCGGTTTCCAAATAATCCACCAAATGATACAAGGTATCCTGTCTTTACATCCCATGCGTCAGTAGGACAGGCTTTTGAACAGCGTCCGCAGTAATTACACTTAGACTCGTCAACCTTAACAACACCGTCTGCTATAGTGATTGCACCTTCCCTGCAGGCTTTCTCACATACTCCACAATTTATGCAGGCATCCTGTTTCCATGAAACGATAGCTGCTCCCTTGATTCCTACATCATTCTCCTCTGCCTTAAGACAGTTGTTCTGACATCCTGTTACACCAAATTTAAACTTATGAGGAAGTTCTCTTGCATAATATCTGCTGTCAAGTTTCTTTGCAATATCGTACGAATCAATATTTCCGCCAGGACATATCTGATTTCCCTGACAGGCTGTGATAGTACGAACTCTGGGACCGCACACACCAGGCTTACATCCGCCCTTTGCAAGTTCTTCTTTTACTTCATCAACATCATCAATCTTGATAAAAGGTATTTCCACACTCTGTCTTGATGTGAGATGCACATGACCGTCTCCGTATTTCTCAGCTACTTCAGCAATCTTTACAAGATTTTCTGCTGTAAGGTTTCCACCTACAACCTGCAATCTGAGTGAAAAATTATTTTTCTGTTTCTGACGCATAAATCCGCCTTTTTTTAATGCTGCATAATCTACTGCCATATTTTCCTCCTTGTTTATGAAACCTTTTTAATATGAAGTTTCATACTTTAATGGTATTTTTTCTGCATACATTCTGTTATTTCCAAAATGTTTTTGCACATCATCTGCCATTTTATAACAAATGAACTTAGTTTTCTTTTAATACTCTGTCGAAATCCTCGATAAGATCTTCTATATCTTCTATCCCGACACTTATGCGAATCATATCATCAAAAACATTTGCATCTTTCTTTTCCTGTTCAGAACTGTGAACATTGAGCGTTGATGACGGGTGGACTATGAGAGTCTTTGTATCACCTATATTTGACACAATTTTCGGAATCTTAAGACCATCCATTATCGAAAATGCTCTTTCTTTACTTCCGACTCTTACTGTAATGATAGCTCCAAATCCATTGTGTAGTACCTTAAGTGCTGTTTCGTGCCAATCACTGCTCTCAAGTCCCGGATAATTGACCGTAAGGTCTTTATATTCTTCAAGATGTTTAGCAAGTTTCAGTGCATTGCTACAGGCTCTCTCCATTCTAAGTCCGAGAGTTTCCATTCCGAGAAGATTGTAAAATGCTGTCTGAGGTGCGATGCACGCTCCTATATTTCTAAACAATCCATTGCGGAGTTTTGCTGTAAATGCAAGCTTTCCAAACACTTTAAACTCCTTCATTCCCGGATATTTTTCAAAATCCCACTTAAACTTTCCACCATCTGTAATGACACCGCTTATTGCATCACTGTTTCCGTTTATATACTTTGATGTTGAATTGATGACAATATCTGCACCAAGTTTTAACGGCTGTGTAAGATAAGCAGATGCAACTGTATTGTCAATAATGAGTGGAATACCTGCTTCATGTGCAATAGCTGCAAGTGCTTCAATATCGGCAACATCAAGTTTTGGATTTCCTATAGTCTCTGCAAATACAAGCTTAGTCTTTTCGTTTATTACTGCCTTTACAAGCTCATGATCGTTTATGTCTACAAACTTAGTAGTTATACCATATGCCTCAAAGTCATGGAAAAGATCTATCGTTCCACCATACAAGCCTGTACTTACGACAATCTCATCTCCTGCCTGAGTGATATTTAATAAAGCACATGACACTGCTGCCATACCGGATGCACACGCCACCGATGCCATACCACCCTCAAGAACAGTCATCCTGTCTTCAAATGCAGCTATCGTCGGATTGCCAATTCTTGTATAAGAAAAACCGGGTGCTTTATTTGCAAACAGTTTTTCATGCTGTAAAGCTGATTCCTGATAAAACGCACTGGACTGGTAAATAGGTGTAAGCGTAGCTCCTGTAGCCTTATCTCCCGGTGCAGCACTATGTAATAATGCTGTATTAAACCTCATATTATTTATCACCTTTCCTACTAAACATATAATTCCTATCTCTTTAATATGAATTACTATGTCTAGTAATATACGCTACTTTAATGCAGTTGTCAAGATATAAATTCGCAATTACCTGATAATTATATTAAATTTTTTTGTGTGGAGCAAGTTTTTAGTTTTTTATATTTGGGACGAAGTAACAGTTCAGCCATAAAAAGATAATTGGCAATACAATGAGCTTGTTCATTGTATTGTTAAGTACCTTTTTATGGTAGAATAGCCTTTCATTTCTGAAATGAAATAAACAAAAGCTGCAAAGCAGCGACTGACAGCTCGCTGGCAGGTTTATGAATGTAAGAAATGCAAGGCTGAACTGTTACGGGACGAACACAAAAACAGAGGTCATTTTGTAACCTCTGTTTTTGTATTTCCATATGCTATATTTATGCTATATTTCCTTACTTTCCCGCTGCCTTATCAAATTCAGCTAACACTTTGTCTGATGGCTTATTTGTGAGCAGGCTTACTATTATTATCACTGCCAGCGATACAAGAAATGCAGGTAATAATTCATATATATCTAATGCTCCTCCAAGTGGACGCACGAGATATTTCCATACAAATACCATCACTCCTCCTGCCACCATTCCTGATAACGCTCCCGCAAGTGTGCTTCTTCTCCAGAATAATGCACAGAGCATTACTGCACCGAATGACGCTCCAAAGCCTGCCCATGCAAACGATACGATTCCGAATACGCTGGAATTTGGATTTCTTGCCATAAATATACTTACTATAGATATACCTATTATAGTAAGTCTTGCCGTAAACAGGCTTTTCTTTTCGTCCATCTCTACATGAAAGAAATCATGAAGTATATTCTGCGATACGCCCGATGCTGCCGTAAGAAGCTGGCTGTCTGAGGTTGACATTGTCGCTGCCAATATTCCTGCAAGGATAACACCTGCTATAAGTGCCGCAAGTACACCATGTCTGCTTATAAGTCCGGTAATCCTTACGATAACTGTCTCACTGTCTGCAAGATTTTCTAGTGAACCTGCTTTTGTCATTGCAAGTCCTACAACACCGATAAATATACCAACTGTCATAGCTATAACAACCCATACACTTGCGATTCTTCTTGAAAGCGTGAGTTTTTTTTCATCCTCAATAGCCATAAATCTTACAAGAATATGCGGCATACCAAAATATCCGATTCCCCATGCAAGTGTTGACACTATTGAAATAAAACTAAAACTGTTTGATGTATTGTTTGCGGCATCAAATGTGTTATTTAATGAAAGATAACCCGGAAGTGACCTTGCATTGTCCATAACTGCCGCAAATCCACCTGCTGAATTGATACCATATGTAACGACTGTTATAAGTGCAAGTGACATTACGATACTCTGGATAAGGTCTGTCGTGCAGACTGCACCGAAACCGCCCATGATAGTATAACCTATGATAACAAGTGCTGACACTATCATAGCCGCCATATAATCAACACCAAATAATGTATGGAAAAGCTTTCCACAGGCGGCAAAGCCGGATGCCGTATATGGCACAAAGAATATTATGATAACAAGTGCCGCAATGGCATTGATGATATTTTTATTATCGTGATACCTTTTTGAAAAGAAATCAGGTACAGTTATAGCCCCGATATTGCTTGAATATCTGCGAAGCCTTCTCGATACAAAAAACCAGTTAAGCCATGTTCCAATTCCAAGACCGATTGCCGTCCATGCCGCACTGCATATACCTGAAAGATATGCCACTCCCGGAAGTCCCATAAGAAGCCAGCTTGACATATCACTCGCCTCGGCACTCATCGCCGTAACAAAAGGTCCCATTTTTCTTCCACCGAGATAAAAATCCTCGGCATTGTTGTTGTTCTTGCTGAAAGCAAAGCCAACATACAGCATTGCTCCAAGATATACAACAATTGCTATGATAATACATACATTTGCACTCATTTAAAAACTCTCCTCGTTTGTTTTATTTGAAATCTGATTTTATCAGACCACTCAACGAGATATATTATCACAAATTGTTATATTTGTCATTACATTTTGTAATACAAAGTGTAACAGTTCAGCCGTAAAAAGACACTTGACCGTATGAAAATCATTCTCCCGGACTGCTTGAAATAACTTTTCCCGTGTTCCAAAGCATAACTGTCCTTTTAGCGGCATCCAGCCTTTCTTCTTCCGAATGAAAATCAATCGTAACTGAATGACAGCCACATTCCATGCACATAACATAATAGCCGCAGCCACACTCCTCCTCTAATAAAGCTCCACCGTCACATAAAGGACAGTCATTGATGTCTAACATATCTTCAATATTCATAGTCTACCTCTTTTCTTTCCGCTATCTTCATAGCTGCTGTATTTTGTTCATTGTACCACAAATTTGCAGGAAAAGAGAGCTTATTCTTTTGCTGGTTATCTTAACATATTCCTATCGTCCACGCAATGCGAAGTTAAGTTTTTATTAATTTGCTTTTCCAACAAATAGACGCTCCCGATATTATTATATAATCTTTTACTAAAATTTATTGGTCTAACTGTTTTATTGCAGGATTGCATTTCAAAATTGTTAGTGCAGCAATCCCTGTTAATCCCGCAAGAACAAATATCAGTCCTATTCCTGAACCGTTCTGCCGTCCAACAAGAAAAGTTATAATATTTTTACTTAAAGATATTTTCTCCATAAATGGTTCAAATATGTAGTCAGCCAACATACCACCACCTAAAAAACCTAATGGTGTTAATGCCTGCGTAATCATACCCTGTAATGAAAAAACTCGTCCCTGCATAGATGTATCAACTTTTTCTCTTATGATTATTGTCTGATATGTATGATATATCGGACTTCCAAAACAACCAATAAATACGACACTACACCACCATACAAGATTTCTTCCCATTCCAAACAATGTAATTCCAATCAAACACATATAACTGCCAAAATACATTAATGGTAATTTTTTTTGTGGCTGTTTTATTACTGACAACAGTACACTTGCCACTATACAGCCTAATGCCATAAATGAAGAAACAATCCCAACTATTGTTTCATTATTGTTTGTTCTCGCCAAAAGAAGTGGTGTAAACATACCATCAAATGAAATTGCTCCTATAAATTCCAAAATACAATACATAAACAGAAGCATTAAAATCGGTCGATTCCCAACTACAAAGTCAATCCCTTCTTTCAATCCATTCCATATTTCCGAAAATGATGTTTGATTGTCAGAGGGAATTTCATCAGGTATCTGCACAACAAATAATAACGCTAAAAATGCAAATACAAATGTGCATAAATCAATTATTAAAATCCATTGTAATCCCAACATATTAAGAATTGCCGTTGCCAAAATGGGCTGAAATATCCCAACCAATGCACTTATTGTAGATTGAATTCCACCAATTCTTGCATAATCTTTTTTATCAACTAATAATGTGACGGTAACTTGAGAAGCAGGATTTTGAAATGCATTCATAAATCCATTAATCACATTAACCAGACACAATACCCACAACTGTAAAGCCCCCAAAATATAACAACTCAGAAGAAATACTGAACCTGTTGCAGCTATAGAATCACAAATAAGCATAATTTTTTTCTTATTCATTTTATCAACAGTCGCTCCTCCTAAAAGACTCACAATTAAATATGGGACTGTACTGCAGATTGCCAGTAAAGATGCAGACATAACCTGTCCACTTTTAGAATACATCCAAATAACGGTCGCAAATCCAGTCATTGAAGTTCCCAATTCTGATACAGTCTGACTAATAAAAAAAATCATAAAATTATACATCTTGTTTTCTGTTTTATTCATATTTTGCCCTTTCATTTTCTACACTTCTCCCTGTCTATCTCCACATTATAAATCCGTTTGTCTGCTTTTTTAGTATATATCGGCATAATTACCTCATGCGTGAACTTTATCGTTGCACAATTAACATTACATAGTGCCTAAAAATCAATCAACTTCAAAAAGATGCGGCAAATCGTTATTAATCTGTCGCATCCGCTTATGAAAATACATCGCTTTTCTCCTCAAAGAAATATATCTTATCGTTTTAATTTTCGATATTCGCTCGGATTAATTCTATAGCGTTCCTTAAACACTCTATTAAATGTTCTCTGGCTGTCAAAACCACTATCCAAACAGATGTCAAGAATTGTATCTCCTGAATTCACTAACCTTGTACATGCATAACTCAGTCTGGCATCATTAAGGTACTGATTGAAATTGCGATGAAATGTTTTAGAAAACACTCGTGACAAGACATATTTACTTACTCCGAGATCATGTGCCATCTCTTCTAAAGAAAATTTTTTCCTAAAATTTCCTGATACATAAGATACCGTTCGGTATATCAAATCATCGCTTCCCACACAACTTTTTTCCACCAACTCCATTTTTCCTATACATCTTACCAGAACAATTTGAATATACGCTTGAACAACCATCGGTTCTTTTTCTTCCATTTGGATAATCGCCTGAATTGCATTATAAACATCCGGTTCAATCTGTCTCGCACGAATAACCGGATATTTAGGAGCATATCCTTGTATTTTATCTTTAAATACTCCTGCAAAAGAAGATGGAACCAAAATATAATCTGCCCGGCTTGTTTTTTCTGAAAACACCTGATAATGATGAATAATATCAGAAAAGACAAATCCGATATCACACTTTTCCATATGATATAATTCCTGCCCCACTCCTATCTCGAGTGTTCCTTCCGTTACACACACAATTTCCAATGCATTATGTAAATGTGGAGATATATGTTTTGACACTCTTTGAGCCGCATATACCTCTTCCTTTGTTTCCTTAAATGTCAAATGCATTGATACATCTCCCCTTTATTACTTGATTTTTGATTTTCTTTGCAATATTTGTCTATATTTTCTTTTAATTTGGCAAGCATTCTTATCCAGCCTATCCTATAATGAATTTGCAAACAAGGAAAGGAGGATTCAAAATGTATATAAATTCCGGTTATCACAACCACTCCCTTATAGACTTCAAAGATAAAAGCCGACCACTTATTGTAGGAAGCTGTGGCACCTATCGTCTATCTTCACACCCAAAGCTTCCAACTTATCGTCCCAGAGGAAGACTTGACTTTCAAATCATCTATATAGCTGCCGGACGAGCTCATTTTCATTTTGACAACACAGATGATGATACTGTCGTTACAGCAGGCAATATCGTACTTTACCGCCCCAAGGAATTTCAGAAATATGAATACTATGGCATTGATAAAACAGAAGTTTACTGGGTGCATTTTACCGGAAGTGATGTAAAGAACATTTTAAGAGGTTATGGTTTCCCGAATGACCAGCGTATCTTCCATGTTGGAACATCACTGGAATACGAGCGTATTTTCAAACGAATTATTTTAGAATTACAAAGATGCCAGGATAACTATGAAGAAATGCTGACACTATTGCTGCGTCATTTACTGATTGTCTTTCACCGGGAACTTAACAGCAAATATGTCCTAAAAAATGAGTACCTAGATCATGAAATGGATACTGCTGCGTCCTATTTTAACGAAAACTATAACCGTGATATCAAAATCGAAGAATATGCTGCTTCCAGAGGAATGAGTGTCAGTTGGTTTATTCGGAATTTCAAAAAATCTACCGGTACAACACCTATGCAGTTTATCACCTCCATCCGAATCACTAATGCCCAAATGTTATTGGAAACCACAAATTATGCCGTAAATGAAATTGCACGCATTGTCGGTTACGATAACCCACTGTATTTCAGTCGGCTGTTTCATAAACAAAAGGGCTGTTCGCCATCCGAATATCGAAAACTTTTAAAATGAACCAACAAAAAAACACCTCCTACCGGTTAGCCCCGGCAAGAGGTGTAAAAGGATGTTTGTATTCAATTTTCACAAATTTACAAAGTGCTTCCATTGCAAGCATCCGGATTTTGAAATTAATATCTCTTAATCTTGACCTTCTTAGAAAGTCCTTTCGCACGAAGCAGCTTCTTATATGCCTTGTACTCACTCTTTGGCACTTGCACGACAACCTTTTTGCCAACACTGCGAAATGCTCCTTTGGCGACTGACTTCTTCGTCAGTTTCTTTGTATTGATTACGATTTTCTTTAACTTCTTACATCCGGCAAATGCATCTTTGCCAATCTTTATCACATTCTTTCCTATGATAACGCTTACAAGCTTAGTACACTTTGCAAAGGCATTTTTGCCGATGGAAACGATGTTATTTCCAATCACGACTTTTGTAATCTTTTTATTATTCTTAAAGGCATTGTCGGCGATGGATGTTACTCTATAAGATACTCCATCAATCTTAGCCTTTGCCGGAATGGTAACCGTTCCTTTTGCAGTACTCTTTGGAGCAGTGTACTGTACTGTCGGTGTTTTGCCCTTGCCACTCGTAACTATGTAAGTCGAACCATCGTTGCCCTTTATCTTCGTACCTTTTTTTGGTACAGACGGCTTATCGGTTGTTCCCGATAATGTACCGCCACCAGATGTACCATCACTTGATGAGCCTCCACTTGAGGCACCGCCACTGGATGAAGAACCACCTCCTGACGATGAAGCACCTCCTGTAGCTGGAATGATAATGCTTGACTTATCGGTAATCTCCGTCTTCGCCGCATTATCCGCAAAGTACTTGCCGCAGCCTGCATTCTCACATACATAGTATGCTATATTGCCTGCCACAGTCGCTGTCGCATCCTTTGCTGCTACTTCTCTTAACAGATGACCCGGATGCGTGATCACAGATCCTTTGGTCACTAATACGGTACAGTCCTTACAATAGACATCACCACTGTATCCATCCTCGGTACAGGTAACTTCTTTCTTATCTCTCACTTCCGTATTCTTATGGTCACAGGAACTGCGAGTAATGGTGATTGTCACGCTCACATTCTCATAATTGCCCTTGTCTGCTCCTGTATAAACTGCTGTTGCTGTCACAGCCACACCATCTGTAAGTTCTTTATCCTTGTCGGTGTCTGACCAGTTCCAGCCATCCGGAAGCGTGATATCACCAACCTTCTTTGCACTGTGCGCCGGTGCCATCGCAGCTTCCGGCATGTTTGGAGCTTTCGCTGCCTTGTTGACCGTAAGACTGATTTTCATATCAACAGCATTATAATTATCTGTATCTGATGGTGTAAATGTCACATCATACTCTGTCTTTCCGCTGTCGGCTACTGTAGGCTTAATATTACTATTCTTCCATGCAAATGTTCCTGCTACCTCTGTTCCATCGACTGTTTTGTATGTTGCCTTGCCTCCTGTCAGGGTACTGTCAGAAAGCTTTTGTCCGTAAGTAAGTGCGGTTGCTGTCGACTTCTCCGCAATTACAGGTGTTGCCTTGGCTACTGTGATGGCTGCTTTTCCGGTAAGTTCTGCGTAATGCGTACCGTCTGCTGGCTTGAATACCCAGCCCGCCTGTGTGGTTCCGGCTGCCGGTATCTCGTCCGGATTACTCCATGAAAGGATACCTTCTATCACATCATCTGTACCGGCTTCCACAAAAACGGTATTTCCGAGTGTCAGCTTTGAAATCTTTTCACCATAGATCAGCACATTGCTTCCATCTACGGATACGCTGTTTCCACTCTTAATCTCTACCGCCTTCTTATCAATACTACTAATCGTCAGCGTGTATCCAGCATTCTCATAGTTCTCCATTGAAGCTGTTACCGCGATAATTGCTGTCTTTCCAACCTTGGTCGAGTCTACCTGATTTACTTTATAGGTCAGATTTCCGGCTGTATCGACAGTTACCTCACTTAAAAGCTGCTCTGTATCTGTCTTTGCAACCGCATATGTTGTAATGCCCCTATCCGTTGGGAACTTTCCTGCAATATCCACACCGATTGTCTTGCCGGCTGAACCGGCTGAATATGCATAACTCTTTTCCTCACCAGCTATAGTCGGTGAAGCTGCTTTTTCAATCGTAAAATTTATCTCAATAGAAACTATGTTATCTCCTGTGCCTAATGTAAGCTTTGCTTTGTATGTACCAGCATTTTTCGGTGCTGTTGTACTATAAGTAGATGGTGTGCCATTTGTTACCGTTGCATAGGTAATGGCATTTTCAGGAATTGTCTCTATACCCGTGTTGCCAGAGTCTATTGCTGTTCCGGCTTTCTTTTCTGTTCCATCATAGACAATTTTTTCATCTGATGTTGCTGCCGGCCGTGTAAGTTTTACGGTGTAGGTTGCACCACACTCGCTACAAGCTGCCTTAATAGCATTACCATTTTCTACAGGCTCATAAGCAAAAGAATGTTCTCCATATATTGACGTACTCTGATTGGAATATACCTTTGTTGAACTGCCCGGTTTTCCTTCACAGCCGTCATATTTATCTACCTGATAAACTTTTTTTGTAATATCAAGAACAGGATATGTATCACCATTTTCGCCAAGTGCCTGTCCCCAGATGGAGCCACTGTAAGTTACGGCATCTTCACCTTCACCTACTGTACAACCTTGTGAGAGAAGATACGCAATTTCACCGCTTGCAAATTGTTCGGTGGTTTTGCCGCCATTTTCATCTTCTGTGTCTGCGAGGTAATAGCAATTTTTGATTGGACCAAAATAGTATCCACATATACCGCTTATATCAGTACTTGAGCTAGTAGCAGTAACAGTTCCTATGTTATAACAGTTTGAAATTGGTGCAATACTACAACCACACACACCACCTACAGAAGCTACTTGGCCGGTAGCGGTAACAGTTCCTGTGTTATAACAGTTTGTGACTGTGCCACTATTGTATCCACATATACCGCCTATAGTAGCAGATGACTCAATAACGGTAAGATTCCCTGCATTATAACAGTTTGTGATTGTGCCGTCATTGCGTCCACACACACCGCCCACAAAATCATTCCCCTTGAAATAGGAATCAACAACTCCAACATTTTTTATGTTGCCATCAGCTTCTGAACTTCCGAATAATCCAATACGTGTTGAATTATCATTAAAGTATAAACCACTTACAGTTTTATTATTTCCGTCAAACGTTCCTGAATACTGTGTTATATGATCTCCCATACAATCTGCAATCGGAGTCCAGCTTATAAAATCACTTCCGTTAGAAACATTGCCCTCTGTATCGTATTGTAAAGAATCAAGAAGATTTTTATTTACTGTGATGTTGGCTGTCAGAATTGCATTGGCTAATTTGTTTTGTTTAACTCCATCAAGAGTGCCGTTTACAAGTCCTGCAAACCAGTACAGCTGACCTGCATTGCTGATTTCGTAAACGATGTCTTTCGTGCTGTCATCGTCAATGTCATATTTGTCAGTTGTTTCAACAGCAGACTGATATACTGTTGCATTGCATTTCGGGCAGTTTCCGAAACCGTTGCTGTTGAAAGTTATTTCAATACCCTCGTGCTTACACTCTTCCTCTTCCGTGGATTGCTGTTCAGTCTTTCCAGCACTATCATTTGCCTGCACTGCAATTTCTGAATCATTTTCCTCTGCCCCTGCCTGAATCGGTGCCACACCGAATACCATGCAGACAGATAGCATTACCGCCAGACCTCTTTTTATCCGGCATATCTTTTTTCTCATAGACTGCCTCCTCTCTTATATCTGTGGATTAAACTGCTTTTGGCTCGCAGCCGTATGGCAGTTCGTGTATCCTATCATCTGCGTCTATCTTATATGTCATTGATAGAAAATTCTCTATCTCAGAAAGTATTCTCCGACCTGTGCCTCCATTGCCTCTAAAGTGCTTCTGGTCTTATATACGCTTCCGCTTGTCACATGAATGTAACAGTCATTCACCGATGCCTTGATATATAGTATATCTGCGACATTGATTATCATATGCTTATGATTTACCTTAATTTCTAATGTTCTCTTAAACTGCATGATAACTATTACTCCTTGTGTCTGTTGAATTTGCTATTATTGTACTGTATTTATGGTGCTATGGCAAGGGGAAGTTTCGTCAACTCCTAAAACAATTCTTCTGTGTAGCCTTGTCTTAATCCTCCAATCATATCTTATGTACTATTTATATTCTAGTGTACTGGCATGTTGCTATTTAGTTAAATGACACAGAATGAATTTTTCATTCTGCAAGGCGGAAGAATGAGCCGTAGCTGGCTACGGCAATTGATGACAACGCAGCAGATGAAAATTCAGGCAAGTTATTTAGCTAAATATGAATAGGTCAGCACACTAGCACCAACAAAAAAAGAATTACGAGATGCAGTGTGGTTTTCAGATATAACATATATTTGGACTTTAGAAGGTTTCGTATATTTAACAAGCATAATGGATTTATATTCAAGAAACATAGAAATAAATTAGAATATTAAGTAAAAAGGAATTATGCAGATGTGAGTGGATGCTGAAGACTTCTTGAAAATTTGATAATCTAACATCAAAAATGAGTTGTACAAAGAGAGAAACTATGTCTCTCTCCATGCACGGCACACTAAAAATTCATACAATATCCATTCTTATTTCATCAATAATACTTTTATCTCTTAACTTGTGAATTTCAGTTCGTGTGATAAAAAACACAATCCCATCTTCTACACAGATAAGATTCACACCATAATCCTGCATAAGCTGTAAAGAGCTGATCACATCCGCCGCATTTCTGCCAAATCGGGATAATTTAAATACAAGGACGAAATCAACTCCGTCCTTGCTCTCTTCAATGTCATCCATCATTCGCATAAACTCATGACGCCCTTTTATATTCTTGCCAGAATTACCTTCATCCGAATATTCTCCTACAATCTCCATATCCTGAAATTCTGCATATTTTCTAAGCTTGTCCTTCTGTGCATCAAGACTATAGCCGTCAACCTGAATAGCCGTAGACACACGAGTATATATGTAACATCTTGTTTTCTTCTTCAATAATCTCACACTCCTGTATTATTCATTTGTCAACTTTCCAGATTGCTCTGCAAGCTTTTTCTCTTCTCTCTTCACTCTACGTTCCAGTTTCTTAATGTCTTCCGATGCTGGTAAATCTTCCGGTTTAATTCCTCTTTGTCCAAGCATGTCTCTAACAGAAGTATTATTTTCCACATGTTCAACAGTGATTGCAGATTCTCCTTGCAAGTCCTTTTCTTCAACATTATAATTCGTCATTTCAGTTGCAAGATTTTTTGCGGCAATGGTAAGTGTTGGTAGGAAATCCGCAAGTGGTCTTTTATCCTGTACGCACAAACGTTCTTTCATCTGTTTCGTGGTAAATCCACCAAATAAAGCCTGATCTCCTTTAGACCGAATACGACCAAATCCTGCATCATCTACTCCACGTTCATATATATTTTGAGACAATCTTTTTTCCGATTCCCTTAATTTTCCTCTTGCCTCTGTCCTTTCGATATAAGAAATCCTTTCTTCAATCAATTCCTGTTTTCTAGTCTGAACCGCAAAATAGCATTGTGCAAAAGCAATCTGCTCCTTTCGTGGATCTCCATTTTCAGCAATAAGATAACAGGCATAACGAGTAAGCATATAATCTTCAACTTCACGAAGTGCACCGTTTCCAACTTCAATTGTATTGTTAAATCTTGAAAAATGATCTTCTGCTACGTTTCCATTATTCTCACATGAAATCATTGCTTTATTTATTGCATTATCAAAATTTCTCCATTGAACATAATCCAATAATTTCATTAGTTCTCTTGCATACCAATACTCAATGCCATCCGCTTCATGTCGGATATCATCAAATTTTCTTCTGTACAATTCTATTATTCTCTTTTCCATTCAAATTTTCTCCTCTTATGAACATATTGCTGACACCAGCAATATGTTTTTTACTATTAATTTCTTCAATTACTCTAACACATTCTCCTTTGTGTTCCTCATCTTGTCATAATACGCTTTATACCTGTAAATTGTTCTCTCACTGACATTATTACGCTTTGCAATCTCTATCATAGTCATTCCACTTTCATAACCTGCAACAAAATCATTATATATTGCCATCCACTTGGCATTATGTTTCTGTCGTCCGCTCATCTTTCTGTTTTTATAATATTCCAGTTCTTCACGAAGTTTCTCGTTTTCACTTTCCAATTCTGCTATTCTCTTAAGTGCAGCTTCCAGTGTTTCAATCTTTTCCATTTTCATTTCCTCCGTTTATGTCATTATCATTTTGACTTTATTATAAATTGGATTCATGTGTAAGTCAATCTGATATTGTCATGCAGCACTTTTTTCCAGACCAAACTTCCACTTCTTCATATTTTCTACATATCTTCCATATCGCTTTACAGCAAGTTCTTTCCAAAAGCATCCCACATGAATATTTCTTAACCATTCTTCTACAGCCCACTTTCTTTTTAACAGTGGACCATATTTTATAATCATGTTAGTGATAACATCGGTACATCGTTCAAATGCTGCATTTTCTTTTGCGTCTTCATAATACATTTTTCTCATTTATTATTTCTCCATTTCTTTAACTGATTAGATAAGATAGATATCATTCATATCAGTCTTAATACTTTAGTATCATTACCTTGTCCCTTGAACACTTCCATTTCTGCAAAAAAGACATCCCCTGACCTGTAAAATCTACAGTTCTGGAATGTCCTTTTTCCCATATTTCACTATATTTTCAACACACGATGCTGCTTCTCCACAAACTATATGATTCCAAAATGTCTAAACGCCTGTATAATCGCATCTTCCTTCTCCGGTGTACATTGTGGCTGTCTCGCATTCTCTGATTTTTGCAAATTAAAGTTTTCTCCCACATCCAGTCCGCATTTCTTCTTAATCTGTGCAATATACAGCGAAGAAACCTTAAGTCCAGTCTGCTCCACCACATATGCCTTTATCTGCTCATAAGTTGCTTTTCCTTTGAATTCAGATAAATCCATATCCTCCAGAGAGAAGTCCACCTTCTCTTTCCTGCTGTCGACCTTTCTCCGTTCCACTTCGGTCCGCGCTGAGCAAAGGTCCACCGGACCTTTAGAGCCCTTCTGCTGTAATATTGTAGGCTTGAATTCCTGCTTTGATAACTCATACCCTAACTCAATGCTTTCAGGATACTTCTCCCTCACATACTCATCATATGACGGAATCATTCTCTCAAAGTATTCCAGCGGTTTTTGTTCCTGCTTTATCTTCATCTGTTCACTCATCCAGGTAAGATACTCACCTGCATATTCTTTCGATGATGGCAGTACTACAGCTTCATAGAACTTATCATTTGCATCCAGATGCCACCTGCTGTATGCAAGCAGCTTCCTTGCTTTCTTTTCTTTTTCCTGCTCTATGTGTCTTTTTTCTGCCTCAAGCCTACGTTTTCGCTCCTGTTCTGCTTCCAGCTCTTTCCGTTCTTTTTCCCTGCAAGCTTCCTCATCGGCATGGAGCTTAGCAAGTAATTCATCTATCCTTTTCTTGTATTCTGCATCCTTCCGCTCCTTCTCCCATGGAGATTCCGGTATAGCAGGGTGTAACGGATCTGTCTCCCTATCCTTATTAGTTTCTGGTTCAAATTCCAATCGAAGATAGGACTGATACATGTATTCTGTTATAATGCTGTCCTCAAGCTTTAACTCATGGTTAAGCCTTTTCTTCCTGTTCTTTAATACCTCAAGCCTTTCTGTATTTTCATGTCGGATTATCTCTGCTCCGTCCTCTGTAAGTTTTCCCAGCTTTCTATTTTCGGCATAAATCATTTTCTGCTCAGCACTGATATCTGCTATTTTTTCTTCTATTTGCTCATGTCGTTCAAGCACTTCATCCGCTGATTCGATTTTGTGATTTACCAGATAAAGATACTGCTCCTACAGTTCATTCATTCGTTTCAGGTCATGATAGCGGCGGGCTGCCTTTGACTTGAAACGGTACACTTCCATCTGACGCAAGTGCACTATTTTTACATAGAAGCTGCGCTGGTATTCGCTTGTCCAATGCTTAAATGACTTATAATCATCATTTGTTATCAGTTTTACTGTAGTATCAATTCGTATTTGCCATTCGTGCTATCTGGTTGATGTTGTTGCCTATTGCAGATAATTCATGCATCAGCTTCTGTCTGTTCTCGTGAATGGTTATGTCCACATTTTCTCCTTCCAATGCCATTGTACGAATATATGCCGATGCAGCCATTCCTGTAACCGCTGCTTTCTCCTCTATCTGCTTCCGCTCTCGCTCTGATACCCGGATACTCAGTGTCGTTCTTGGTGCCTGTCTGCTCTTTGGTCTGCCCATACACATTCCTCCTCTCGTGTAATTCTTCTTATTTGTTTTGCTGTAATAGCTACTTTTTCTGTCCTTTGTAAATCTATTTTCACTGCTTTGGAAATTTCTGTAACATAGTAGGTGAAATACGGTTTTCGTGTTACGAAAACCCATCTCGTTAGTGGCGGCTGCCCCTAATACCCTGCCGGTACACACCTGCGGTGTGGGATATATAACTGTATGAAACAAGCTTCTCTGATACTTGTTGTT
The DNA here is from genome assembly GCF_003477845.1 of Clostridium sp. AF34-13. NCBI lineage: Bacteria > Bacillati > Bacillota > Clostridia > Eubacteriales > Clostridiaceae > Clostridium > Clostridium sp. AF34-13. The sequence continues at coordinate 53,792 of NZ_QUEB01000009.1, read as the reverse complement.
ATCTTTAGGGCATGAAAAAGGCAGACACATGAAATATTTCCACATATCTGCTTCTTTCATTGCGTGTATTCAGTTTTATATATTTGCAACTATATACTTTTATAGTAATCCTTATGGATTAAGCCACTACTCCATATCCATATTACTTAGCTGCCTGATCTGGTCTCTCCTGCTATAAATAACTGCTGTTACCTGAACTCTGTTATTTTCATCATCAACCCAATAGTAAATCAGGAAATTTTTAACAACAATCTTGCGTACTCCCTCAGTCCTCCATGGCTCTTCATCAATCAAGGCATGTTTTTTCGGAAAACTCGACAACTTAGTAATCTCTTCTTTCATCTTGTCAAGCAGATTATCTGCTGCATCCGGTGCCATTAGATCATTTGAAATATAATGCACTATCTCTTTCATCTGCTCTAATGCTAGCCTTGTTACCCTTACCTCATATTCATTCATGCACTATATCTCCGACTTTAATTGATTAAAAGCCTCATCAACAGATACAGAATCGTTCTTTTTTGCCTGTGCAAGCCCGGTCTGCATCATCGTATCAAATTCAGCTTGTGTTATAGAATCTCTTGTAACAAGTTTATCCGGAATATCAAGTGAAAATGGTACTCCATCACGCATAATAACCTGTCTGTAAGTCATATCTATGAATACAGATACAGGAATTCCAAGTCTGTCAAGAATTGCCTCTGCCTGCTCTTTTATATTCGGTTGAATTCGTGCTGTTACATTTGCAGTTTTTGTTGCCATAGTATGTACCTCCTTTTTCTTATAGTGTACCACCATGTATTGCTTTTTACAACACAAATATTTTTAACTGCTGCCGTCACTTTTTAATGGCAATTATGATTGCTGACATCACTTTATTGCGCCATTTTATGGTGTTACCGTCGCTTTTTGGCGGCATAGCTGCCAACCATGCTCATAACCTCTTTGTTTGCTTCCTGCCTTGCTTCTTCTCTTGCCTCCTGTCTGATCCACTCCTCTATGACTGCCATTTCCTCAGTTGATATAAATTGAGGTTCTTTCTTTTCCTTCAATTCTGTCAGTGCTTCCCGACCAAAATGTTCTATATAATAAATTGCCGCATCTATAAAAAACTGATTCTTTGACTTGAATATATCCATATCCAGTTCACTTAGAATCTTATTAATATTAACATGCGCAGGATTAAGCATATTTAATCTTAAAGTAAACTTAACTGTTCTATCTTTCGACATACTCATTCTTCCCTATCTTCACTGTGATTATTCTTTACAACATATAATCCAAGCATTGCCGGAAGATTAGAAAGAACTTTTCTTTCAACCTTTTCGACTATCCTGTCAGCAAATGCATCCTCTTTTTCTCTTGTTTCAAGATAAGGATCATTCTTCTTGCATCTTTGCCTGTTCCCTTCTTTCATCGTAACCTGCTTTTTGTGCCATTCTTTCACAAACTTTTCTATAAGCTCCACCTTCTGCTTTGGTGTAAAACCATCCGTAAAATAATCATCCAGCGTATCTGCCCGAATCTTTATCTGCTCCCTCTGATTTGGCTTTTCCTCCTCAAGCACCGAATATATATCGTCCATATCAAGTTCACCGCTTTGGCTCATCCATTTCATCCGGTTTGCCTGTGATAAAGAAGATGTGCACTGTTCCAAATCCATCACCGCATGAAGCTCATACTGTTCTTCTTCTGACAGATAGGATAATTGCGTAAATTCAAAGATTTCTACATACTTTTGCGTTGTAGTCCAACCACCGTCTCCACATGAAAACTCCCCCCAAACATATCGCAGGCCCTTACTCTCTTAACTTCATATCCCCTCTCAACAAGCACTTTCACATCTCTTGCCAGCGTTCCCGGGTCACAGCTTACATATACAATCCTTGATGGTGCCATCTTTAAAACTGTTTCAAGCAGTTTCTCATCACATCCCTTTCTCGGTGGGTCAATTGTCACTACATCTGCCCTTAATTTTCCACCGCTTTTTTCGTACTGCGTTGGTACTACATCTTCTGCCGCCCCGACAAAAAATTCCGTATTTGTCATATGGTTGAGTTCTGCGTTTTGTTTTGCATCTTCGATTGCCTGCGGTACTATCTCAACACCACACACTTTCGCCGCTGTCTGTGCCATGAAAAGAGATATTGTTCCGATACCGCAATACAAATCCCATACAACTTCACTTTCTTTTATGTCAGCAAATTCAAGTGCCGTCTGGTAAAGTTTCTTCGTCTGCTCAGGATTTACCTGATAAAATGAGAGCGGTGATATGCGGTATTTTATGTCCCCGATATAATCTTCTATATATGAGTGTCCATAGAGTGTTTCTATCTTTTCTCCAAGTATTACATTTGTCTTTTCACGATTTATATTAACAGTGATACTTTTTATCTCAAGGTTAATTCCACAATTTCTTATCATTTCCACAAATTCTTCCGGATAAGGAAGTTTTTTTGCATTTATGATAAGGCATACCATGACTTCACCAGTTGTTTTTCCCACTCTTGTAAGTATATGCCGCACTATTCCTTTGTTCTTTTTTTCATCATATGCCGTTACTTTATACTTTTTCATAAATTCAAGAACAGTCTCAACTATCTGTTTGTTACATTCATGCTGTATAAGACAGTCCGTCTGTGGTATAATACTGTGTGTTCTTCCTGCATAAAATCCTGCAACAAGATTTCCGTCTTTGTCATATCCGACCGGAAACTGTGCTTTATTTCTATAATGAACAGGTCTATCCATCCTTAATATTGGTTCCATTATTATCGGTGTGCCATTTAAGGTATTTTCAACCGATTTACTGCCATCCGATTTCCCGGCTACAATTTTTTTATATTCCTCCTCAGTATAAACAGGCACTCCGCCTATCCTCCTGAGACAATTAGCCACTTTCTCCTCTTTCCACGAAAGCTGCTTTTCATATGAACAATGCTGAAGCTGGCAGCCTCCACACTGTCTTGCAACAGGACATTCAGGCTCTACCCTGAACTCAGACGGCTTTATTATCTCCAGCAGTCTTGCATAACCATAATTTTTCTTTGTCTTTATTACCTTAACTCTTACCTTATCCCCGATAAGTGCATCTTTGACAAATAATGTGTACCCATCAATCTTGCCTATTCCCTCGCCAGTACTGCCAAGGTCCGTTATATCAAGTTCAAGTTCTTCGTTCTTTTCACACACGAATTTTTTTTCCTTACTCATAATGCTATTTCCTTTATTATATTCAACTGTTTTTATATTTAATGATGTTTTCCCACTTAAACAGATGCAACCCACCACTTATTGCTCTACGCAATAGAAACCGTTGACTTCCTTGATAGTGTTAAATTACTATCCCCTGGTGAAAAAAGCCGACAAACCAACTATCCATATTTCTATTGAGATAATCAGCTCCCCGGCTTTTTATTTCTATATCGTTACTATCTCCTCTTTGCCGCACTTCCTGAACTCTGTCTGATATTTGAATCGACAAATCTGTTAAATCCGAGCCATTCAGTTGTTGGATTTGCCTTGTCATATATCTCAGTCATAGTCTCAAGCTTAGCATCCGTATTGTCTGCAAAGTTAAGTGCCATCGCTTCTGCTATAGCAGGCTTTTTCGGCGAACCATACTCAAGTTCTCCGTGATGAGCAAGTATGCAATGGCGAAGCTCCGTTGCAAGTACCGGTGGAAATCCGCTTATCTGACGCACTTTATTTCCTATAAGTTCCGCACCGATAAATATATGTCCCAAAAGCTGACCGTCATCCGTGTAATCATTTGCCGGAAAATCTGATAATTCAGATACTTTTCCTATATCATGGAAGATTGCGGCAGTAACAAGCAAATCTCTGTCAAGTATAGGATAATTGTCTGCAAGAAATACACACATCTTTGTAACTGCAAGCGTATGCTGCAAAAGTCCTCCGATAAATCCGTGATGTACTGATTTGGCTGCCGAATGAATCTTAAATTCTTTTACAAACTCTTTATCATTTATAAAACATTCTTCCGTAAGCTGTTTAAGATGTGGTTCTTTTATCGTTGCTATGATACCTTTCAGCTCTGCATACATTTCCTCTATATCATACTTTGATGCCGGAATGTATTCTTTAGGGTCATACTCACCCTCTCCGGCTTTTCTTATGCGATTTATATTTACCTGACGGGCTCCCTGAAATGATGTTACAGTGCCATCTGTCATAATAAAATCCATACTGTCAAATTCTGCTATCCCGGCATTCAACTCCCAGACTTTTCCGTCTATAACTCCTGTTTTATCCTGAAGTATCAGAGAATAATATGTCTTTCCTGCCTTTGTCTTTAATATCTGTTTAGACTTACAAAGATAAATCCCGGAAAATTTATTTCCCTCTTTATATTCTTCTAAATATGTCATTTTAATCCTCATTTCTGCACATATTTTTTGTGCATAGAAAGTTTTTTACTTTCCATACTATTCCTTATCTAATTTTAATACTGCCTTTACCGATTTTATAACTTTTTCTGCCTCATAAGGCTTTATAATAAAATCTTTTGCTCCCGCTGTAATTGCATCAACAACTTTCTCCTGATATCCCATTGATGAACACATTATTATCCTTGCATTGTCATCAATCTCTTTTATCCTGCCTACTGCCGCAATCCCATCCATCTTAGGCATCGTAATATCCATAATGACAAGATCCGGTGAATATAATTTATATTTTTCTATAGCCTCTTCCCCATCACCGGCTTCAACATATTCAAATCCAAATGCTGCATCATCAAGGATCTTTTTTAACGACATACGCACAAATGCCGCATCATCTACTAAAAGTACTTTCATTGATATCCTCCTACAATCTGTACTATAAATCACCGAAAATTTATACTAAGCCTGTAATATCAAACTACAGGTTTAGATCAATCGTACAAAATCTCCCATTCTTATCCTATATATTAACACAACCGCCATCTATAAACAATCATTTTCATAACTTTTTCTCAGCTTAAGCAATGCTGATTTTTCTATTCTCGATATATAAGACCTTGATATTCCATACTCGGCTGCAATTTCACGCTGCGTTTTTATCTTAAAACCACCTATACCGTATCTCTTCCTTATAATATCCTGCTCCCTCCCACTTAAAACTTCTTTTATTTTATCATCAAGTCTCTTTATTCTCTCATCCTGCGTAATCTTTTCTACAATATCCTCATCTTCATACTCGATAACATCTATAAGATTTATTTCATTCCCCTCTTTGTCCGAACCTATCGAATCGTACAGATAAACATTTCTTGATGTCTTTTTTTCCGTTCTTATATTCATCAATATTTCATTTTCAATACATCTTGCACAATAAGTTGCAAGTCTTATATTTTTTGAACCGTCAAAAGAATCCACACCTTTTATAAGACCTATTGTCCCTATCGAGATAAGATCTTCAAGCTCCCTGTCAGATGTATTATATTTTTTAACTATATATGCGACTAACCGCAGGTTTTTTTCAATAAGAAGTTCTCTCGCACTCCTGTCTCCCACTTGGTATCTTTTGATGCATTCTTCCTCTTCTTTTGCACTCATTGGTTTTGGAAAGGATTGCACCTCAAGCACCTCTAAACATTATCATTTATATATTATGCCCGTTGACAACATTTTGTGCATGACCACCCGGTAAAATGATACAGCAGCTATCCTGCATATAATTGTATCCGAAAATCTGTTGCAGCCACACAATTTTTAATACAAAATAATACATAAACATCTGTATAAATCAAAAAAGACATGACCTGTCTTCTTATTTATGCCATGTCTTTTTTATTTATGATGTTTTGTCAAAAAGTATTTTATAACAGCTTGTGCAATATAATCCTGCAAATATACCCTGTCATTTTATAACAGACTAATGATTATATAACCTATCATCGCAGCGACTATCTGCATTATTATAAATCTGAACACAACCTGTGTATCCGACCACCCTTTATTTTTTCGTGCATGGTCATGAAGCGGTGTTCTTGTATTTACAAGGATTGAAATCTTCAAAAATCTCTTCAAAAAAATCTTTACAAGTCCAAGACCTCCGTCAATTATAAGCACAATAGCAAGTAATATGTAGCTTATCGGATGTCCCGTTTTCATTGCAATAATGGCAATGTAAAATCCGAGTGCCCTTGAACCTGCATCTCCCATAAGCATACTGCTCGGATTTGAATTGAAATAAAGATAAGCAAGAAGCGTTGCCACAAATATAAAATCAGCTATCACATAATATCCGAGTTCATTTGCAAAAATCACCGTAAACGCTGATATTACAACACAGCAAAGGCTTCCTGAAAGCCCGTCCACACCGTCTGTGCAGTTTGTTACATTTATTGAAACCCAGATAAGAATTATACCGAGCACAAAATAAACCGGCATCGGAAGTGTGATAACATTTTTTCCAATGTGTATAACAGACTCATTAAAGTTTAAGAATGTCCACATTGTAACAATAGATAAAATAAGGTCTATCGCACCTTTTTTGTAATCCTGCCATGGTGTCTCTGCCGCATCATCAAGATAACCGCTTAACATTATTGCAAATAAAAGTATGCAATATATGATAAACTCTCTTGTTATCGGCATAAAGAGCAGCGAACAGATAATAAATACTATTACAAATGTAAGTCCGACACCTCTTGTCTTTCCCTTTGATAATGCACCGTTTACCGCAAACTCCCTGCCCTGATCCACCGGCAGAAACGGAAATGGAAATTTAAGACATATAAATGTCAGCAGGAATGCTGCGAGAATACCTATCATTGTTATCTGATTTGGATTTAAGCAACCGCTTAGTATATTATACATATTTTCTTCCTCCATATGATATTTCACATTGTCACTTCAACTATGTTCTGCATACACACCATAAAGCCTCTGACTAAGAAACCATCCCCTTATATGTGTACTCTTATTTGCATAGCATGAAATTTTGACACAACCACTATTATACATCCCACAAACTTTTATTACAAGAACTTTGTTTTATAATCGCTTTTCCAAAATATCCACCGTGTGTGCACCCGCACCTACAAGTTCCTGTCTCTCGCAGGTCGCAAGATGATACTCCACAAACAGATTAAAAGTCTCCTCATCCATCGCATTTAATACAGGACGCATAAGGTCTGCCTGTCCGTCGGCAGATATAAGTTTTATCCTGTCTAAGTCAGCTGCTTTGCGGATTTTGTCTATATCCTCGACCCTCACATAATCATACAAATCCTCTTTTTCAGGCAGACAATGAAAATCTTTTGTAACTTTTCCCGCTTTTACAACTTCTTTTATATGATTTTGCTTAAATCCATATGTCAATATACTGTATTCATTCATGCAATACGCAACAAGTATCTTTCCTCCCGGCTTTGTCACCCTTTTTGCTTCATTCATGGCTTTTAATTTATCCTCAAATCCAAAAAGATGATACATAGGACCAAAGAGCAGTGTTATGTCAAAAGTATCATCCTGAAGTTTTGATAATTTCATGGCATTTCCCTGCATCGCCTTGACCGTACTGTTTTTTGACTTCAATATACCGAGATTGTACTTTACAAGTTCAACTGCCGTCACATCATGCCCTTCCTCTGCAAGTGCGACAGAATATCTTCCCGTACCTGCACCTATATCAAGTATTTTTACACATTTTCTGTCACCTATACACTCATGTATGTATTTCATAGATGTAATAAATTCCACCTGACCATGTCTTCTCGTCAGTCTTTTTTCTTCATTAAATTTATTGTAATATTTTTCAAGTTCCGTCATTTCTTTCACGGCAAACCTCCGGATTTATATATAATTACATAATAATCCATTATATAATATAACATATTATTAAAAAAATCCAGTATATATAATGTAATCTGTTACTAACCGTAACAGTTCAGCCATAAAAAATAATTGACAATACTTGAGCTTGCTCATTGTATTGTTGATTATCTTTTTATGGTAGAATAGCCTTTCATTTCTGAAATGAAATAAACAAAAGCTGCAAAGCAGCGAATGACAGCTTGCTGGCAGGTTTATGAATGTAAGAAATGAAAGGCTGAACTGTTACACTAACCAAAAAGAACAGCCTGCCGATAATAACAGACTGTTCCGTATTTTATTTAAGATATTTACTTCTGTTTGCTGCGGTGTTTTTCTTTAATTTAAACTGACTTTCTTTTCCGCCCTTTGTCAACTGCTTAAATTTTTTCTTATATACTTTATAAGAAGTTTCTTTTCCGTTTATTTTTGCTCGCCGCATCTGCACCTGCAGACTGAATATTTAATGATGTAAACATTATTGCTGAAACAAGTACGGCACTTACAATTTTCTTTAACATCTTTCTCATAATTAACCTCTTTTCTATGCTTAGTTTATTTTTATTACGATAAAAACTATAGCATAAAAAAGAGAGTTTATCGGATTTTTGTCATATTCTACATACTTTTTGTTATCATTGACATTTTTCTGTGCACTGATATTTTCATTTCTCTTCTCTCCTGTACTTTGTTACAACAAGTGCTCCTCCTATAAATGCCACCGCAAATAAAAGCTGCAACAGCAGATTTGTATATACCTTATTTAACTGGCTTTTGCTAAGCTCACTATATGTCGAGAGCATATCGTTTAAATCCTCATACCAGTAAACCGGAAGAAATCTGCCTATCTTTTTTACCGTATCTCCAAGCACACTAAGTTCAACAAACACTCCCGAAATAAAACTTATTCCAAGAGATACAGGTGTCACGATAAGATTTACCATCTCTGTCTTTTTTACCATCATTCCTATAAAATATGCTATCGTAAGTGCCGTTATTGTCATTACAAACGAATTTAATATATATAATCCTATATTAGGAGATTTTAAAAACTCAATTCTTCCATACATAAAGAATGCTATTATAAGGCTTAACAGCCATATAATAATGCCAAATATAGAAAACACAAGAAGAAGCTGCACATTCTGGCTTTTAAGACTTGTCGCCGACGAATTCATTCTCCTTACGATTTCTTTTTTTTTGAAAGCTACAAGCACCATTCCCACAGATGTACAGATTACCGTTATTGCGAGATACGGGTAAAATCTAAACATATATGAAAAATCAGTTTTTTCTCCGCCGTTTCCGTTTATATCAATAAGATTTACACGGCTTTTCTTTACGGATATTGTATTTTTGTATGCCTGTTTTACTGAAAATCCTGCATTTACATATTTTCTCATGCTGTTTAAAACTCTGTTTATCTGCTGCTCTACATAAATATATCCATAACTTCCCAGTTCCTGTGTTATTTGAATAAATCTTTCTGTCCCACCATTTTTAAGTGCCTTATCACCAAAACCTTTTGGAATTTTTATCACCATATCTTCCTGACTGTAATAGAGTGTTTCCTGCATAAGCGACTTATCATTTTTCATTTTCCGTACATTATGATTTGTATTCAGATAATCATATATGTACCCTGAAATCTCACTTTTATCGCAGTCTACAAATGCTATATCCATCCTTTTTGACTGAAAATCTGTCACAGACTGTTTACTGTTATTTAACTGCATTGCTATACTTATTCCGGTAAATATAACAAAATACATAATCGTTATGCCAATCTTACTCTTTATAATCTTTAAACATCCGCTAAATACTGTCATATCTTTTTCTCCTCATTATCAAAAACGAAACACCCGTAAACAAAACCGCCATAAATATCATAATAAACATATCAAGATTAAATCTGGACGGCTCATCATAAATATCCATGCTGTAAATCGCATCAGATATAAGTGCTGCCGGATTTATCCTATTTACAATCGGACAATATTTTTCAATAGCTCCCTTTATCTGTGCTATCATAAGTCCGGCAAGAAAACTACTTAAAATACTGTATGTGGTTATCACACCTATCTTAAATTCATAACTCATATTTCCAAGACAGCCGATAAATATACCGCTTGAAACACCGATAAGACTTCCAACCATACATACGGCAAACATTTTTGGCATATTGCTTCCTATATCTATTTTTAAAATATATTTGAGATATAAAAGACATACCGACACATTTACCGTCTGAACACCCCAGCCCACTAATGTGTCACACACAATCATTTTTAGTTTTCCAAAAGATGATATATTTCTCCTTATAGCAACCTTGTTTATATTTGCCTGAAGCTGTATTCCTATCGTATATCCGACATATCCTCCAAAAAGGCAAGCCATTGCTATAAGTGCAAAATAATACTGCACTACTCCGTGAACCTCTTTTCCGCTTATGCCGACTTCCTTTGACATATTGTAATAAGAATTATCTTTTATAATCTCCTCAAGTTTTTCGGGATGTTCTTTCGCAATGTCTTTATATAATGAAACATTCTGGTCATACTCACTTAAAAGTTCTTTTAATATACTAACCTGCATATCTGAATCCGTAACTGTAAGCTCCGGCTTTTCTTTCACATAATAAATCCCTGAAATATTTCCCTTTTTCAGACTTTGTTTTGCTTTTTTGTCAGACATGACTTTAAGTTTAATTACCTTTGGGTCACTTTTTTCTATCTCTTTTAAATAATTTTCAAAAGCCCTTGCACTGTCAGAAGTATCTTCCTTTACAATAGCTGTATCTATCGTATCTATGTCCTTTCCGAAATTTCCAAAAGCAAGTGAAAACAGCGTACCGAGTATTATTGGAAATAAAAGCGACCAGAAAGCAGCCTGCCTATCCCTGTAAATCGTTATTATCCTATACTTTATTTCATGTAACATAATGCACCTCATTTCTATATTCTTTAGTCTCTGAGTTTCTTCCCTGTTATCTCAAGAAAAACATCATTTAATGTAGGCAGTTCTGAAAATACCCTGCCGAATGAAATATCTTTATTATTCATATACTCTAAGATACGGATAAGATTGTGTTTTGCACCTGTGCATCGCACAACAAGCGTCTGCTCATTGTATGAAACATCAAAAACATGAGGTATGTTCTCTATTTCTTTTATATTTTCAGCCTCAAGCATAATTCCTTCTAAAGTTATTGTTTCTCCCGTCTTAATCATCTTTTTAAGTTCTTCTTTAGTTCCGTATGCTATGCACTGTCCCTTGTCAATTATCGCTATCTTTGAACAAATCTGCTCAACCTCCTCCATATAATGTGAAGTGTATATTATTGTCGCACCATTTTTATTGAGTCTTTTAATTCCCTCAAGTATGCTGTTGCGGCTCTGCGGGTCAACGGCAACCGTAGGCTCATCCATTATTATTATTTTAGGTTCGTGTGCTATCCCGCACGCTATGTTCAGTCTCCTTAAAAGTCCGCCCGAAAGCTGTCTCGGATACATCTTTATGTATTTTTCAAGACCAACAAAATCTATCGCCTTATCCACAAGTTTCTTTCGTTTTTTCCTGTCATTTATATATAATCCACAGAAATAATCAATATTCTGTCTCACTGTAAGCTCATCAAACACCGCAATCTCCTGTGGAACTATGCCGATATTTTTTTTAAGTTCATAACTGTCCGGTGTCATCTTTTCCCCGAATATATCAATCTCCCCCTTGTCATATCTCAAAAGAGCCAACAGACAACTGATAGTAGTAGTCTTTCCACTGCCATTCGGACCTAAAAGCCCGAAAATCTCTCCCTCTCTTATCTCAAGTTTAAGGTGGTCAAGAGCAACAAAACTTCCATATCTTTTCACAATATTATCTATTTTAATCATTTTTTCATTCATAAAAATCCTCTTTTCTAATAAATCAGGTTATTTTCGATTACACTTCCTATTATACGAAAAAACATTATTTCCTGTAGTGAACACTGTCATCAAAAAAAATGACAAATGTCATACTTATTCATAAAGACATATCTTTTAGTTTTGTGATATAATTATATCTATTACAATGAAAATAAAAAGGAGTCTGCCTTGAAACACTTTACAAACTGTATTTTAATTTTTATATTATGCCTTTTTTATTTTGCACTTGATAAAAACGCAGACATATTTTGGGTTTCTACGATTACAGGCATACTTTTTGCTTTTGTCATCCTCACATATACATACTTTCTTGACAAAAGCCGCTTTACATTTTTTATATGTTGTTTATACGGTATTTTTACGCTTGTCTCTCCGACTGCCACGGCTTTTCTTCCTATTGCCTTATATTGTATCGTAAGACAGTGCCACCGTAATATCACCGCTTTATACCTGTTATTTACATTGTTCAGATGTATGCTTTGTGGAAACTTATATAACCTCACTCTGCCGAATGGTGCATCTGTTTATCTGAGTTTATATATTTTTATACTCTGCATTTTTTCAGTTCATATATGCCATTTTGCAAATGAACATGAAAAACTTATTGAACATTCAAGACAGTTCAGGGATGACAGCACCGAAATAAATCTTCTTCTCAAAGAAAAAAATAAGAGCCTGCTCACCAATCAGGATTATGAGATAAATAACGCAACACTTATGGAAAGAAACCGTATTGCAAGGGAAATTCATGACAATGTAGGTCATATGCTCACGCGTGCAATTATGCTTACGGGTGCGATAAAAGTCGTAAATAAAAACGAAAGTTTATGTCCTTCTATAGATAACCTTGAAGAATGTCTTTCAACGGCAATGAACAATATACGCGAAAGTGTCCACAACCTGCACAATAATTCCATAAGCCTTGAAAATACAATTAAAAATCTTACCGCAGACTTTGATTTTTGCAAAATAAACCTTATATATGATATTGAAGAAAATATTCCAAATGATGTTAAATATACCTTTATAGCAATAGTAAAAGAGGGACTGACAAATATTGAAAAACACAGCAATGCGACTGCCGTAAAACTGACGCTCAGAGAACATCCTGCAATATATCAGCTCATTTTGCAGGACAATGGCACTAATGCCACAGACTTTGACTGCTCACCTTATGAATCGGAAAGCTATCTGAGCGTAACTTCCGGTATCGGTCTAAACAATATGTACTCCAGAATACATATGTTAAAGGGCACTATAAAAATTTATACTGATAACGGATTTTGCATTTTTATATCTATTCCAAAAAATTTTCATACTATATAAAAAATAACACGAATGGAGATAAACTATGAATATAATAATAGTAGACGATGATACACTTGTAACAGAAGCACTTAAAACAATTCTTGAATCCTCAGGCAAAGTAACCGTGACCGCAACCGGTTCAGACGGTACTGATGCCGTAAGATTATATAAAAAATTCAAGCCTGACATTCTGCTCACCGATATTCAAATGAAAGAAATGAGCGGTCTTGATGCCACAAAAGAAATATTATCCTTTGACAATACCGCAAAAATACTTCTTCTCACAACTTTTCTCGATGATGAATATATAGTAACAGCACTCAAATATGGTGCAAAGGGTTACATATTAAAACAGGATTATACGGCGATTGTTCCCACACTTGAAGCAGTTTACTCCGGACAGTCTGTATTTGGCACTGAGATAATTTCAAAACTTCCGGAACTTTTAAATAAAAAACATGAATTTGATTACTCTGACTACGATATAAATGAGCGTGAACTTGAAGTCATTAAAGAAATTGCAGATGGACACAGTAACAAAGAAATTGCGGCAGACCTTTATCTGAGTGAGGGAACGGTAAGAAATTATTTGAGCAGCATACTTGATAAACTCGGACTCCGTGACAGGACACAGCTTGCCATATTTTATTACAAGCATATATGAAAATAAGAACCTGATTCTTTATATTCCAAATAGTCAGGTTCTTATTTTTTACAATTATATAAACTCAAACGGATATTCACAATCCGCTCTGCTGCCTGTTTGACAATGTTAAATACTTTCCCATTAAACCAACGGACTAATCAAGCGAAACAAGGCCAGAAAAAATATCCTCCTCACTATCTTTATCCTTTTTATCTTTATCATTAGTCTTAGTCCTTGCAGCTTTCAACTCCTCCAAAGACATTTGCAATGAAGAAATATGCGTATCTTTTCTGAATTTTTCAATATTATACATGACGAGAACATTTGTTATTTCGGGGTACTGCCTGAATATCTGCTTCATTTTCATTTTTGTATAGCGACAGTCTATCATGATTATCTTACTGTACTCATTAGACAAAAAAGGAATAAAGCAGTTTGCATAAGAGTCTTTCAACACCAGCAGCACCTTGTTGTTTTTAGCCGATGTTGTAACTTCAATCTTGCCCGTATTTTTAGAAAAGAACAACTGATAACGGTCAGAACTTTTTTTAGCAACATCCTCAAAATAAAATGAATTGGATGTAAATTCTCCATTGTTGCCGTTTATGCTGACTTTTTCATCTCCCCTGCTAAATGTTGTGACCTCGTCCTTTTTTACCGGAACATGGGATTTACTGTAGGTAGTTCCCAGAAAATCATCAAATACAACCTTCTGCTTATACTCTTTCAACGCGGGAGCTGTTCTTCCATTTAACTTTTCATATTCCTGATAAGCATAATATGCACCGAGCGTTGTCCAATGATGGTCGGAACGATAGTAGATATACTCGTTGCTCCGCTTTTTCAACACATCTGCAAGATTAACTACCCTGTCTTTATTTTTTACTTTTGACCATACCCTCTCCACGATTTTACTTCCGTCATAATCTTCCTCCAAAACAGATAATTTATTTCGTAATACATCAATCTTTGACGGAACAAACATACAAGTAACATTCGACTTTCCTAATTCTTCCGAGCAGGCATCCAGAAACAATGCGAGATTTTTTACATTCATTTTTTGCAATTCATCATCAAAATCCCGTTCTGAATATTTTTCAATAAGATAATCATCCCTTCCGATATATACATTATTGATTTCTTTCTTACCTGTATTTTTTTCTAACTGAGCGTAAATATTCACCCATTTGTCACGCAAAAAGAACTGGTCTGACAGATACTTTTCATACTTCTTCTGATAACTGCCTTTTACAACACTACTGACAGATACCTTTGGTTTCTGCTGAAGATTACGCTTTTCCATCTCTGAAAACTTTTTTGACGGAACAACCGCCGAACCGATGGTAAAACCAAAAATAACACACAAAAAAACAATAACTGACAAATATTTTCTCATATGTCCACCTTTCCATAAAAATATTTCTAAAAACGAAAATATAAAAACGGGTTATATGACGAATTTATCAAATAAGCCATACATATTCCCAATATAAGGAATACAAACAATGCCGCCAAAATCTCCCGTCTCAGCGTCCCATCCGGCAGGATGCGGTTTGACAACCGCTTTGCCAAAGAGGTAGAGCCGATAATTCCCATCAGAAGAACAAACCGATAATTGAGCAGCATAAATGCCGTGTGGGAGTTTCCAATTCCCGCACCGTCCAATCCAAACATCGTTTTTAAATACCTGCCGCCGTCAAGCATATCCGGTCATGAAAAGATGCTCCATCCGACAGTAACGATGACTAAAGTGTATATTCTCGCAATAAAAGCCGGAAGCCTGTCCAAAAACTTTTTTAAAATACTTTTTTCTATTATCAGCAGCAAGCCGTAATAGACTCCCCAGACTACGAAACATATTGCCGCACCATGCCACAATCCTGTCAGACACCAAACAATGGCTATGTTAAGAAACTGGCGTTTTTTCCCTTTCCTGTTTCCGCCCAAAGGAAAATACACATATTCCTTAAACCATGTTCCGAGCGATATATGCCATCTTCTCCAAAATTCCGTGATACTTTTTGACTCATACGGATAATCGAAGTTTTCCAAAAACTCAAAACCAAACATCTTTCCAAGACCTATCGCCATATCAGAATATCCCGAAAAATCAAAATATATCTGTAATGTAAATGCAACAGCTCCAAGCCATGCCTGTGATGTTGTAAGCATATTTACTTTTGTCTGTGCAATCTCGTTCCACAAAGCACCGACCTGGTTCGCTATCAAAACCTTTTTTCCAAGACCGACAACAAATCTGAGAACTCCCTGTTTAAGCAAATCAAGTGTTTCTTTTCTCGAATCCATCTGCTCTGCCACGGTCTGATAACGAACAATAGGACCTGCTATCAACTGTGGGAACAGTGCCACATATGCACCAAAAGTAATAAAATTTTTCTGCACCTTCGCCTCGCCGCGATATACATCTATCGTATAAGACATGGTCTGAAATGTATAAAATGAAATTCCTATCGGCAGGGCAAGATTTAGCTGTGCAATATTTATCGACGGTACATGGTCGACCAAAGATATAAAAAAGTCTGCATATTTAAACACAAACAATAAACTCAGATTTATCGTTGCCGAGCAAAGCACCGCTATCTTTTGACCTTTTTTACTGCCAAGCTGTTTATAATAACCGACCATTCTTCCCGCAATATAATCAACAACACTCGAAAACAATATTAAGGTCACATAAACAGGTTCTCCCCATGCGTAAAAGAACAAACTTGACACAAACAACACAAAATTTCTGTATTTACGAGGTGAAATGTAATATAAAATAAGTACGATTGGTAAAAAACGCACCAAAAACAACAGACTGCTAAATACCATTCTATTCCTCCTAAGCCTTACAATACTTTCTTGACGGCTCTTTCACCTTTTTTATTGTTTGTTGTATTTCCCATTGAAATGTACCATACATACTTTCCTTTTCTTCCGTAAACAGCACTCTTAAGAACACTCTGTTCGCTTTTTGTATAATCCTTTTTAAAATATGTATCATGTGTTTTGTTATACTTATAATTCTTAAATGCCTTGTAAAGTTTTTTTGCATAATTTACATTTTTTGCTCTTGCAACGCAAACGCAATATGCCATATTATCACTTGTTACGAAAAATGATGACGCAACTTTCTTCTGATGTGTAAATGAAATCGCATCAAAATCTGAAGCCGTTGTGCTTTTATATGTTATCTTTTTTACATTTCCTGTCGCTTTTATTGCAGCAGCACACGCTTTTTTCTCTTTGCTGTCCTTAGCACTTGCACTGTTTACATTTACACCTAAAAGCATACTTACCAATAATACTAATACTGTTCCTAAAAATAATTTTTTGTTTTTCATAATAATCCTCATTTCTGCACACATTTTTTATACATAGTAAACGGATATTCGCAATCCGCTCTGCTACTTGCACATAACACTATCAGCTACTGCATCAGCATATCAGAAGTGGCTTGCAGCCCCTCCTGATACAAACAAATCCTCACATTGCACTTATTGCTACGCACAATAGAAATATGGGACTTCCTTGATAGTATTAAATTTGTGTCAAGTGTGCACAGACACAAATCTTGTGTAATTTAACTGTTATTTTGCTGCAAAATTAATTCTACTGTATTTATCCTGGTAACGCTCTACAGATTCCCAGATAACATAATCATATCCTTTAACCTGTTTCATGCTAAAATTGTATATATGAACAAATCCAACTTTCTTATAAAACTTTTTCGCAAGTTTAGACATACATTCCCCAAAACTGTCACCTACGATTAAAACTTTTTTATTGCTCTTATACTGTTTCTTAATCTTTGTTTTCAACAGAAAACATTTGCTTTTAAACTTATACTTACCGTTAGATAAAATATTAAGATCACCTGTGCGGTCTTTTATTCTTTTGAACTTCACATCCTCGATTGAAAGCGGTGTAACCTCATCTTCGCCATCCGTAATCTTTAACATCTCCTGAACACCAATATATCTACCCTTGACATTCCAATGATTGTCATTAGGATAATAAAGCTGATATTTTTTTCTGTATTTGAGAAGTTGTTTCTTCGGACATATTACTTTTATCGCACCACTTTTATTCAGGTAGTCCCTCAACTGGTCATAGCGTGAATATGTCGTCTTTCTCTTGATTGATTTTGGCATATACATTGAATAAATCGTCTCTTTGTTTGGTGCAAACAAAACTGCAAACTCGGCACCTCTTTTTTTCACGGCTCTCTTTGCCGTCTTTAAATTGTTTTCAACTCTTCTTAAATTGAATTTTGAGTAATGATTAATTCCCTTATAATCGTAAATCGTAGTACCATCACCCTGTGCATTATAAAACAGCCAGTTATTTCTTCCTTTAAATACACGATTTACTGTTTTTGCCTGTGCATCTCTCGCTGACAGTTCACCTCCAAAAACACTCAGTACAAGCAATAATGAAATTATTACATATAAATATTTTTTTACCCTTTCTCTCATTTTCTTTTTCCTCCGTTTCTTATTTAATATAGTTTAATTTTTATTTCTTTAGCTATTTTATCAAGAAAATATCACTTCACCTCTTTCTATAGTATTTTTCAGTCATCAGTGTCTTTGTCTCTCACATCCTGCAAATCCTCCTTTCACAAATTATTTAGGCATTTGCAAAACTGTGATAATCACAACATAAAACCAGTTTTGCAACCAACTAAATTACCTGTATTTACTACCATAACACACCCATGTCAAAAATCGGTTTCCGTTTTTTTCAGCAAAAAAAAAGGCAAAACCGGCGTTTTGCCAACAAGAATTGCTTCGCAATTCTCGTTGGTATCACACTACATTACGAGCATTTCCCTCTATATTAAAAGATGGACTATCTTGGTATTAGATAGTCCATCTTTTCTTCATTTTTTAATTGATGTTTTCTATTTTGTATCTGTATTTTCTGTATTTTCAGATATATTTCCATATTTTTACAGACAAGCTGCTGATATTTTCTTTATAATCTCTTTTACATAATCTTCAGATTTTGATACTTTTTTTGCTATATCCGGCACTGACATATTGCAGTCGTTATATAAAGTTTCTATCCTGCCTCGTTCTATTCCTTGTTCTATTCCCTGCTCTATTCCCTGCTCTATTCCTTTTTTCATTGCCTGTTCTTCATTTGCCTTTATCTCATCCTTAAAAAATTCTCTTAATACTTCATTCATAATTCCTGTCCCTCCATTCTTTATACTGTCAAATAACTCCTGATTTGATGATACCATTATTCCCAGTAATGAATTTATGCAGTCTTTTTCAAAAGGCTCATGCAGTTCAAATGCTTCATCTAAAAAATTATCTACCGTACTTCTTTTCAATCCTCTTTTTAATGTCTTTAGAAATATATGTTCTTTTTCTCCAACTTCTGCCGTGACTACGACCTGAGTTTTTACAAATCCATCTTTTTCTACATAGTATATTCCTCTAGTTTTTTCATATACTTTGTAATTATTATCCGAAAACCATCTTAAAAGTTTTTCCGGCTTTCTTTCCCTCACAAATGTAACAGTCACACTGTTTATATCTATGTCACCTATGTGTTTTTCACTGCTCTTATACAGATAGGCATATGCCATAACTTTGAAATATGTATCTTCGTTTAGTGTATCATTTTCAGACTTATATTCCATAATGTTATGCTTCCGGAATATCTGACCTATATCATTTGTTATCTCAAAGTCATCTGTCTTTTCCACTACAAGCAGGTCTATGAGCAATGGCTTTCGACTGAGTGGATATTCTCTGTGAAATTCCAGCTTGTCTGCATACTCCCTAAGCTCCAGTTCCATTGCGGCACAAAATCCCAAATGCCACTGTATGTCATTTTCTTTCCCCATAAATGTCTCCTTTCTTACATTATACATACTGTATAATAAAAATGCAATAATTTCTCCCAGTTTTGCAAACATTTGTTCGTCTTTTGTATTTCTATATTATCACATGAATATATGTTCGTCAAGACATTTCATTCATGAAAGGATATTCGTGCTACGTACAATCATGTATTGCCCCATCACACAAAAGCAATGATTGACTCTTTAATTTTATAATTTGATAATGTTTTTTTCTTATACATCACCTCTCAGTTTTTTACCATACAATAGTAAACATAATAAAAAAGACGGACTACCTGCATTGCAAACAGTCCATCTTTCCATTCCATTTTATCTCATCAGATATAATACATCTCATCCGCATCTCTGTCTGTGTTTGAATATTCATCAGCCAGTTTTCTGAGTGTTACATTTTTGATTACTTTTCCTGTCTCCTCATTTATACGGTCTATAACAAGTCTCTGGAGTGCTTTGGATATACCTTTTACCATACAGTTTTCGGATATTTCCTCGTCCTCTATCTTGTAATCACCCTCCACTGCATTTAATACATCCTCCACGCTTATATCTGTGGATGGTCTTGCAAGAAGATAACCTCCGTTTATACCAGCCACACTTTTTACAATACCGGAGCGTTTTAGATTTGAAAAAATCTGCTCAAGGTATTTGGTAGATATATCATTTTCTTTTGCTATCTTGCTCAATGTCATTTTCTCTTTATCACTGTTAAGTGAAAGATAAACCAATGCTCTTAACGCATATCTGCCTCTCTTGGATAATTTCATATCTACAACCCCTCCATATTTTATTATGTACTCTCGTAATCTTTTGAACGAAGAATTCCGAGAGTACATTATTTCTTAACATTACCGTTCATACAAAAGCCGGGCAATGCCTATTCTGCTCTTCAAATAAATTCACCGTTTCCTGCCACTCTCACATCATAGGCAGAAAGTTCATCAATATATTTAACAATTTCATCTGTCTCGACCTTGATATCCTCAGGAAGTACATGATAATACTCTTCACTCGCAATTCTTACTGTTGATGCATATTTCTCCTCTACAAGAAGTAATGTTATAACTCCTGCATGGTGAAGATGCTTGATAACATCTGAAATATTTTCTTCTGACCCCGGAGCATAAAGGTATGTATGCTTGCCCTGGATTGAAAGTTCTTTTTCTACTTTTTCAAGGAGACTTCTTGACACGCCCTGTCTCTCAACCGGGAATGCTATTGCTACTGCTTTCTGACCGTTTAATGCTGCTCGTACATTTCTGTCAACTCTTCCTGCAAAAAGTCCTTCACCGCCCTCATTTACTTTTTCAACAACACCACAAGCTGATGTCATGTTTGTTACACGGTCGATAAGGATAAGTTCTCCAAGTGTCTTGTGGTTTTTAAATTCATCTACTACAATCTTATCCGCAAGCGATATTGTGCAAAGTGCGATTTCATTCTTTGAAAGTTTGTCAGCTTTCTTTTCCTCACCTGTGTTTACATCTACAGTGTGAACGATTTCCGTTACGATACCAGGAATCATTTTTGTTCCGAGTTTTACAAAGTAGTTTTTGCCGTTTTCGAGAATATCATCATCCATCCAGAGAAGTGTTGCCGTGATTGATGATGATACTTTTATATCTGTGTCTTTTTCAAGTACACATCCTCTTGATACATCAACCTCTCTGTCAAGCTGTATTGTAACCGGCTGTCCTTTTTCGATAGTCTCAGCCTTTTTGTCTCCTACAAGTAGGCTCTTTACATGAGCTTTCTCATTGCTTGGAAGTGTTGTTATCTCATCACCTACGCTTATTGTTCCTGCTTCAACCTGTCCCTGGAAACCTCTGAATGTGTGGTTTGGACGGCTTACTCTCTGAACAGGCATATAGAAACCTTTTTCTGTTGTCTTTTCTTCAATATCAACATTTTCGAGATACTCAAGAAGCGGAACACCTGTGTACCACGGTGTATTTTCTGATTTTGTCGTGATGTTATCACCCTCTGTTGCTGATACAGGCACGATGACATAATTTGCCAGGTCAAGCTCTTTTGCAAGTTCAGCAATCTGAGCTTCTATCTCCTTAAATCTGTCCTCACTGTAATCTACAAGATCCATCTTGTTTACGGCAAATACAAAGTATTTAATTCCCATAAGCTCACAGATGCGTGCATGTCTTCTTGTTTGAACTAAAACACCCTGCTTTGCATCTATAAGTATAACCGATAAGTCTGCAAATGATGCACCTACTGCCATGTTTCTTGTATATTCTTCATGACCCGGTGTATCGGCAACGATAAAACTGCGATTGTCTGTTGTAAAGTAACGGTATGCAACATCTATCGTGATACCCTGCTCTCTCTCTGCCATAAGTCCGTCAAGAAGAAGTGAGTAGTCAATCTTTCCCTCTCTGCTTCCAACCTTTGAATCAAGCTCAAGTGATTTCTCCTGGTCGGCATAAAGTAATTTTGAATCATATAATATATGTCCTATAAGTGTAGATTTTCCATCATCCACACTTCCGCATGTAATAAATTTTAATAATCCTTTCATCCTAGAAATAACCCTCCTTCTTTCTTCTTTCCATGCTGCCTGCTGCCTCATGGTCAATAACACGGCTTGTTCTCTCTGACTCTACCGCACTAAGTGTCTCCTCAATAATCTCATCAAGTGTCTCTGCATCTGACTCAACACCACCCGTAAGAGGATAGCATCCGAGTGTACGGAAACGAACTTTCTTGTACTCTATCTTCTCACCCGGTCTGAGTTTAAGTCTGTCATCATCTACCATAATGATATTTCCGTCTCTCTCAATGACAGGACGCTCTTTTGCAAAATAAAGTGAAGGAATTTCAATGTTTTCTCTCTTTATATACTGCCAGATGTCTTTCTCTGTCCAGTTTGAAAGCGGGAATGCTCTTACTTCCTCACCCTTAAATATCTTACTGTTGAAAAGTTTCCACATCTCAGGACGCTGGTTCTTAGGATCCCACGCATGAGCTTCATTTCTAAATGAGAAGATTCTCTCTTTTGCACGCGATTTCTCTTCATCTCGTCTGCCGCCGCCAAATGCTGCCGTAAACTGATATTTATCAAGTGCCTGTTTAAGTGCCTGTGTTTTCATAATGTCAGTATAAGCTGAACCGTGGTCAAAAGGATTGATTCCTTTCTTAACTCCATCTTCGTTTGTATATACTATAAGGTCAATTCCAAGTTTCTTTGCCATTTTGTCACGAAACTCTATCATTTCCTTAAATTTCCATGTTGTATCTACATGAAGGAATGGAAATGGTGGTTTCTCCGGATAAAATGCTTTCATTGCAAGATGAAGCATTACCGAACTGTCTTTACCGATTGAGTAAAGCATTACCGGCTTTTCAAACTCCGCTGCCACTTCTCTTATTATGTAGATTGCCTCTGCCTCTAATTCATCAAGATGAGATAAACTTCCCATAACGAACCTCCTGTTCCTTTTATCAATATTTATTAGCGTCTTTTTGGTTTATAACTATCTCCTCTACACTTCCGTCAGCCTTTGTGATCGTCCATGTATTTATATCTCCCTTAGAGGATACTGATAAAACGCTGCCTGCGCCTCCAACATCAGCTCCCAGAAAAAAGTCAATTGCATTTATTTTACACTCTTTTATACATGATGTGCAACCCCAGCAATCTCTTTCATGCTTTATAAAAGCTTTTCCTTTTTCATTTTTTTTAATCAGATTTCCCGGACAGGCTTCAATACAAAGTCCGCATCCGACACACTTTTCATCATTTATCCGAATGCTCATAAACCTTACCTCCCGTCACCAAATCTCTGTAAATAATTTTTATCCTGCCATCCTCATATCTTGAGTTTACATATTTGAGATAATCGTCGCTCTTATTAGTATAATCCAAATTTTCGGCAAAACTGTGCCATCTTGTCTCTTTTCTTGCCTTTAAATGCTCAATTAAAACTTTACATACGACTAATCTCTCTTTTAATTCATAAATTCTCAGCAAATCGTCCATATCATCCGCATGAAGATTTACAGAAAGTTTTTCAATATCGTCAATCTTTTTCTTTGCAATCTCAAGTCTGCTCTCATTATACTCGTAATTTGTACTTATGCCGCCTGCATACTGATCCATTATTTTCTGCATGGTCTCCTCAAGCTGCTCTGTATCTATAAATCCTTTTGGATTTGCGAAATAGCTTTCATACTCGGCTTTCTTTTCATCTGTCGAAGCATCTTTGCCATCGATAACTTTTACTGATGAATCATTTGCTGCCTTACTATCTGTATCCGAGCCTGCAAATTCTTTTACATACTCTGCTGCCGACTGTGCCGCTATCTCACCCTCTACCAATGCTCCCGTGACATATTTCTGAGGACATCCTCCTGCAACATCACCTGCCGCATAAAGACCGGTGATAGTTGTCTTTCTGTCATTGTCTATCCAATAGCCGCTCGCCGTGTGACCACCTACTATATATGGCTCTGTTCCCTCTATCTCGACATTTTCATTTTTAGGACCTCTTCCCGACTCTATCCATTTGAGCGTCTGGCTCGGTGCCATGTTGAGATATGCCTTGTAAAGATCGCTCTGCTGTTCATCTGATATTTCGTCTGTCTTTAAGTAACAAGGACCCCTGCCTTCTTTGTTCTCTGTTACTGTACCATAAAGACGCTGTGATGTTGTAATACCATATTTATCTTCATATATCTCACCGGCAGAATTTAACTGCTTTGCATGAACTCCCTGTGCAATAGTTCCCGTAGGTGCTATCGTGTCTTTACATCTGAGTGCGATAAAACGCATCTCAAATGTTGTCATCTCGGCTCCCGCCTTTATACCCATAGCGTATCCTGCTCCGGTGTTGAACGGCGGATACCACATCTTATGTCTTGAAAATCCCGGATTGTTCGGTCTATAAAGACCTGCCGCACCGCCTGTCGCACAGATGACTGCTTTTGCATTTATCTTATAAACCGTCCTGTCATTTACATCAAACCCGTAAGCACCTTTGATAACACCGTCTTCAACTATATAATCAGTGATGTTTACATGATTTATAACTGTTGTGTTATCAAGTTTTTTTACTGCCTCTGCAAGTATAGGCTTGATATTTTCACCATTTATTTTTATATTTCGGTTGCCTCTTGCAACATATTTGCCATCTTTATCTTTTAAAATAACAAGACCGAGGTGTTCCATATGTGCCGTAACTTCATTTAGCCTCTCTGACATTGAAAGAAGCAGATCCTCTCTCACTATACCGTCAGCGTCTTTTTTTGCATAATCCACATAATCCTGTGGAACATGACCTTCTGTGATGTAAGCATTTATGGCATTTACACCTGCTGCAAGACAGCCGCTTCGCTTAATATTGGCTTTTTCAACGATAAGGACATTTACATCCTTCTCCTGACCGAGCGTGATAGCTGCATAACAGCCTGCCGTGCCGCCGCCAATGACCAGCACATCGGTTGTCAGTTCTCTAAAATCCATTGGCCAACCCCCTTTATTTATCGTATTTCCTACTTTTTCTATATGTTTTAGTAACTCATGGCTATAACTATACCCTACTTTTCCTATCATGTCAATAGGAATTATATAAAAATATTAAAAATAAGGTAACAGTTCAGCCATAAAAAGATAATTGGCAATACAATGAGCTTGTTCATTGTATTGTTAAGTAGCTTTTTATGGTAGAATAGCCTTTCATTTCTGAAATGAGGGCAAAGCCCTCGCGAGTGCGCTCAGATGGAACAAATTTATTTGTTCCATCCTCACTTTGCTTTCGCGTAAATAAACAGAAGCTGCAAAGCAGCGACTGACAGCTCGCTGGCAGGTTTATGAATGTAAGAAATGCAAGGCTGAACTGTTACAAAATAACTAACAGTTCAGCCATAAAAAGAACTGCCATCCAAATATGCATCCAAAACAGCAGTTCTTTAATTATCCCATATTAAAAATGTTCTTTTCTTAATACATTCTAGTGTACTGTATCAATGACATTTCGCCAAATAACTTGCATAAATTTCCATTTGCTGTGTTGTTGTCAATCGCCGTAGCCCGCTACGGCTCATTCCTCCGCCTTGCAGAATGAAAATTTACGCTGCGTTATTTAGCTGAAAATCAATGATACACTACACTAGTAAATATAAAATTCGTATGTGTTTATAAGGTCACTCTTATAAGTTTTCTTACCTGACTTTGTGCTTGCAAGTATTCTTATATAATATGTCTTATGCTTTTTAATCTTACTTTTACCGCATTTTTTAATAGTAAGGGCTGTTGTCTTTGCTTTAGTTGATTTAACAGTCTTAAAACCAGACTCCTTACTTGTAGAAATCATCACCTTATAACCTGAAGCATTTTTTACTTTTGACCAGCTTAATTTCACACTTTTTTTATTTGCCTTTGCAGATATTTTTGAAGAAAGTCCTGCATATCTGTAACTGCTCCATGCACTGTATGCCTTTTTATTGTTGCCGCATGACACATATGTACGAATTCTGTAACGATAAAATGTACCGTTGAAATTTGTTATCTCGACTGTGTTTCCAGCATTTGAACAAGTTCTTTTATTTTTTCCTGCCGGTGTCTGAAGCTGAACCTGAACTCCGTCATATGCTCCTACTGCTGAATCAGCGTAGATACCTATCTTATAATCATTCAAATTATACCAGATATTTGTAAATCCAAAGTTAGAAGAATCTACTTTGTTGGTAAGTGTTTTTACTCCCCATTTACTTGCATAACCGGATTTTGCTATAAATCCTGTTGTCTCTGCTTTACGGCAAGGATAACATTTCACATCGTAGCTTGTTCCAGTATTAAGTGCCACCGAAGACTTTATTGTACTTGTTGTGCTTTCACCTATCTGAAAATCACCTGTATATAACTGATACAGATTAGCTCCGACAACATCTGAACTTTTCATCGTAACACTATTTGTCGCAGCGCCCGTCTGAATAAGTGTCATACCATCTGCATTTGGAGCTGTAACTACTTCGACAGGCTCTGACCATCCTGAAGCTGGTGTCGGTGTATTAGTCTTATCAATTTTCCATGAATATGTAGAAAAACTTCCAACTCTCGCATAATATGTACTTCCTGCCGTGAGAGAATAGACCGTATCACTTGCAGATGATGTAGTCTGTACAGTAACCCATGTACTTCCGTCCTGGCTAAACTGAATCGCATAACTTTTAGCTCCAAGATCCGCATTCCACTGAAGACCTATACTGCTATTATCCCCCTCTGTCTGTGTAACTCCTGTTACTGCCGCCTTACTGTCTGCCTTAGAAAAGACAAGCATACCCGCTGTAAGTGCAACTGTAGCAACTAAAAATTTAACTGATTTTTTCACTTCATATCCTCCTTTGGTTTTTAATATACCCTCTGTATCTCCTCAAAACGAGTCCTTTCGGCTGGATTTCCGATATATTGTTTCCAGTTTCTCGTCGTACACACCGTGTAAGCACTACGAAAATGTTATTGCATATCAAAAATCCACCTCGATATTCTTCGTTCAGAAGATTCCGAGAGTACATTTTAATATCAGTTTCGCATATTTATATGACAAAAACAAGTCACATATTCATGCATAACATATAACATTATAATAATGATTTTAGAATGTCATACATTATAACAGTACACAATATTTTGTTTAATGTCAATCACATATTTTTGCAATGCTTATTTATAGTAACAGTTCAGCCTGTTACTTTTTATAAAATACTCTGTGGTGTAAATTTTATCATCTATATTTAATGCAATATTATAACTCCCGTTTTTTATCCTGTCTAACGGCACATTTACATAGTATTTCTGCTTTATAAATATCTGACTTTTCTGCTCCGTATCTGAGAAATCCTGCTCATATGTTCCATTTTCATTGTAGAGATACACCTTTTTTACCAAGTGATCCCTGCCGTATATCTGCAATAGGTCTCCGACTATACGAACAATGACAGGAAGACCGTTTTCAAAGCACTCCACATCATCACTTTCTTCATACTCATTTATGGCAATGGCATTGCTGAGATTTTCAAAATTTCCCTCTTTATATGTTGGAGCTTTAAGTTCCCCTACAATTATATCTCCGTCACCGCAAACAGATTTCGATAATTCTTTTGCATCAAATTTCATCTCGCTTCCACTAAAGAAATCCTTTTTACAGGATATTTCTTTTACACATTTACCTGTCTGATAGTCATATTTATATATTTTTGCCCTGCAGCCGTCAATCTCCTCTTTCAGATTTCCACACATCGCATATATATAATCTCCGTCATCTGTCACAAATGCGTTCGAGCGTGTGATACTTAAAGCAGTCGGCACTCTTTTTTCCTTTGACACTGTTCCCTTTTTTTCATCTATATTTAATATAAGTACATTTGAGCCCTCTATCTTATCAAAATATCTTACGGGTCTTCGATTAGCCGTATGGTTGTCAAATAAGATAATCTTATATTTCCCTGCATCACTGTCATAATCTAAAAGTGAAACCGCATGCTGCTGAAAAAACCATTCCATACTCTCTGCCGGTCTTAATACCTTGTCCTTTTGTGCTGTATTCTTATAAAATTTTGGATTTGCAATAATCCATACAAGTTCATTATCTTTAAGACTTATCTTCGCTATCGTGTGTATATTTCTCATTGATACTATGACGCAGTCCTCTTCAGCTATGTAGTCAAATGAATTTATATGTGCCCAGTCACTTCTCGTAACATATGTATCATCAAACAGCTCATTCACATTTATGCTTCTTAGCACATTTCCCGTTTCCGCATCTATTTCAATTATCATGTTTTCTGCAAATGAATCATTTATCGAACTTGATGCTATAAGATAATTTCCGGTATTTTTTTCTCTCACTGCCCAATGATGAAATCCGTTTGGATGAAGAAATGTCTTATAAACACGACCCATATAGTCCATCTCGTGCATCACCACAGAATGTGCATTTCCGTAATTAGGCTGACGCATATATTTTTCAGCATATAAAAATCTTCCATTGCCAAGCTCATGTATGCCATAAGGATGCGACGGTCTTCCAAGTATAAATCGGACATTTCCATTTTCATCAAAGGCATAAGTTGAACCGCTGTAACCGCCTGTCACAAGCATAAATCTGTCGTCTTTTTCATCCGTCTGCCCCGTCACATTTACATTCGTTTCGAGTTTTCCTCTAAGTTTAGGCGTATGTATCATTATCTTGTTCATATCAAGTACATTTTTGTCAGCATCTAAAAGATACACCTGAACAAGGTTATAAGCATTTTCATAAAGACCTATTATCGGAACTCTGTGTCTTGTTGTGTATGTCTCATCACACACCGTATAATCTTTAGAGCCACGAATCCCTTTTATCACATATCTCACCATACATTGCATCTCAGTGTTAAAAAGCAGCACTGCCGTCAACAACGATATTTTATAAGGATTTAATATCAAAAGAGCATTTTTGAAACTGTAAATATCATTGTCTAAAATGCGCTTTATCGCCAGTTCTTTTTTATAAGTCTGCACCGCCATAGACTGTTGAACATTTTCAATATTTGTAGCATATCCGTATTTTTCCTGATTTTCTGAAAGCTGTTCTTTTTCAGCCATCTGTGAAAAAACTTCTTCATTGATTATAAATGTATTAAATAATTTCTTTTTTATCACATTGCTTAACTGACTCTTAATATTCATTCCGGTGACTCCTTTTTATTTTGATGTACTCTCAAATTCTTCTGAACTAAAAATTCTGGTAGTTCATTTTGTTATCATATAATAATGCTTTAACTGCATGATATGGCTTAAATTCCTATATCACAAAAAAGTGCATTTTTCTACATATAAATCATGTACCTGTCAAGATTAAATATATGATAAAGATAATTCGTGTCACCGGGACGAAAATTTCGTGTCAGTTTTGTTTTATTTTTGTGTCAGTTTTGTTTTACCAATCAACTCCATACCGACTAAGCTCCACCCTGCCATCTTCAACCTTTATGCCGTCAGCTTCGAGTCTTTTTTTCTGTTCGTTTTCACCGCCGAACGCAAATGCTCCCGAAAGTTCCCCCTTAGAATTTACCACACGGAAGCACGGTATATTCTCCGGGTCTGGATTTTTGTGCAGGGCATTGCCGACGGCTCTTGACATTTTAGGATTGCCAGCCATAGCCGCAACCTGCCCGTAAGTTGCAACTTTTCCTGCGGGGATTTTTTTAACCGCCTCGTAAATCCTCTTAGTGGGACTGTCAGTCACTATCTCATAGCTTTCCGTAATCATCCTTTTAATATCCTTGTCAGGAATTGAGCCGTCAAGAATGATAGTGTTCCAGTTTTCCTTATTCTGATGCCACCCCGGAATAACAGACTCAAAAGCATCTCTCCAAAAGTCACGCCACTCATCATTTACCTTTACATTAAGGTTGATGAAGCCGTTTCTTTCATATGTCCATAAAAAAACCTTTTTACTTCCTTTTACACGCACAAGCTGCCAGTTTTCATCGTGAAACGGAGCACTCTGGTAAGTGTTTGGAAATGAAAGTCCGAAGTTTAATGCTTCTTCTCTTGTTGTCATTGTTCGTTCTCCTCTCGTCCATATACCCCTCATCTTTCCACCTATTTTCACTACCCAAGCAGTCCTCTATCCATATACTCTGCTATCTGCTCAGCAAAATAAGTAAGATATATGCTTGAACCAGCTCTGTAGGTTGCTGCTGCCATCTCACACACTATCTTTTCCTCGTCTATGCAGCCTGCTTTTGCAGCCGCTTTTACCATAGCATACTCTCCGCTCACACTGTATGTTGCCACAGGCACATCCACTATATCAACAACTTCCCTCACTATGTCAAGATAACTCATTGCAGGTTTTACCATAATGATGTCCGCTCCTTCTTCAACATCCTGCAATGCTTCTTTTATGCCCTCTTTTCTGTTATGATAATCCATCTGATAAGATTTTCTGTCACCAAAAGACGGTGCTGAGCCTGCAGCATCCCTAAACGGTGAATAAAATGATGATGCATATTTCACGGCATATGACATTATCGGTGTGTTGGTAAATCCATTCTCATCGAGTGCATTTCTGATAGCGAGCACTCTTCCATCCATCATATCTGACGGTGCAACCATATCCGCACCGGCTTTTACATGAGAAACCGCTGTCTTTGCCAAAAGTTCAAGTGTGGAATCATTGTCTACATCATGACCGCAGAGCAGTCCGCAATGACCGTGTGAAGTATATTCGCACATACACACATCTGTTATAAAATACATATCTGAAAAATCTTTTTTTGCAGCTCTTAAAGCTCTCTGCACGATTCCATCATCATCATAAGCACCACTTCCGACTTCGTCTTTTACATCAGGTATGCCAAACAGGATAACACTTTTAACACCTGCTTTTTTAAGACTTTCAAGTTTCTCGGACATTCTGTCTATACTATAACGGAACTGTCCCTCCATAGACGGGATTTCCTCTACTATATTCTCTCCTTCTCTTACAAACATAGGATAAACAAGCGATGACTTATCCATTCTTGTTTCCCTCACCATCTTCCTT
Source organism: Clostridium sp. AF34-13 (assembly GCF_003477845.1). Lineage (NCBI taxonomy): Bacteria > Bacillati > Bacillota > Clostridia > Eubacteriales > Clostridiaceae > Clostridium > Clostridium sp. AF34-13. Next base: position 22,662 of record NZ_QUEB01000009.1, on the reverse strand, counting down.
AATATCTCATTTTGTCTTAATCTTCTTGCTCTCTGTATCATATTTGCCCTCTTTTCTTTATATCTGTTTTTCTCACAAAATTTGTTATCAAAAATATAATGTTTAGTACAAAAATTATTTTTCCCTCTGCATCAATACATATTTTAATCATACAGCAATAATATCTCGTCGATAAATCAACAATACCACTGTATTTTTGCAATTATTTCCACAAAATCCTGAAATTCCTGTGCATTACTCTTTTCTTTTATATCAAAAATCATCTTATGAACCGCCGCATCCAGTGATTTTTTCTCAGCATTTTCTTTGATATATGCCATAAATCTATCTATTTTTTCACGGTTTGCCCTAAATATCTCATTTTTGAGATATTCCTGCTCATATTCTCTTATTATCTCTTTTGCATCGCACAAATAACTTTTCTTTAATTCATTGTTTTTTGCGGCAAGCCTATCCATATCTTCCATTGAATATCTCGCCACACCCTGTATTTCCTCTATATCAGGCGATATGTCAAACGGAACTGCAAGGTCGATAAACACAACTTTATTTTTGTGCTCCTTTTCCTCAAAATGCTTTCTTGTGACAGTATAATGCGGACTTGATGTTGCACTTATTATAACATCCATCTTTTCCATATGTTCATATCTGTCTTTGTAATCTATTATATTGCATCTCGCATTTTTCTCTGGAATGTGGTTTCTTGCGGTTACATAAACATTTGCTCCCTCTATATCAAGTGCATCCAGCATAACTATATTTCCGATTTTTCCGGACGCACCTATTATCATAATGTTTTTTCCGGATAATGTACCAAATTTCTCGCCCGCCTGCTTTAGTGCAAGACTTGCAGTCGATACGGAAGTCTTTGACATAGGTGTGTCTGTCTTTACTTTCTTTGCCGCCGCCATCGCTGCCTGAAAAAGTGAGTGAAACGAATTTCCTATATATCCTTTTTTGTCACTTGCAAGATAAGCATTTTTTACCTGTCCCAAAATCTGGTCTTCACCAAGCACAACAGAGTCAAGACCTGCCGCCACCATAAAAAGATGATGAACCGCCTTTTTTTCTTCGTATCTTAATATTACATCCTGAATTTCTGAATTTTCTGAAACTCCGGCTTCTTCTAAAAGTACCTGCTGCATAAAAAGCACCGCTGTCTCTGTTTTTTCCCTGACTTCGCAATAAAGTTCCGTTCTGTTGCAAGTTGCAAGAAGTACCGCTTCATTTATATAAGGCGAACTTATAAGCCTTTCCATTATCCTCGCCTTTGCATCATCATCAAATGCAAACAGACCTCTTATCTTTGTATCTGCGGTCTTATGACTAACGCAAAGTAATTGTATGCTCATAAACTGATAACCTCACAAGTCCTCTCGATATCCTCTTTTGTATGTGCGACTGATACAAACATTGCTTCAAACTGTGCAGGTGCAACATAAATCCCATTGTCGAGCATTTTCCAGAAATATTCTGTATATGCGTTTGTATCAGATGTAAGTGCACTATCATAATCATCCACGACCTCACCTGTCTGGAACGCAGATAAAAGCGAACCTATCTGATTTACATGGAGAGGAATGTTTTTCTCTTTTGCCATCTTTCTGTACGCATCTGCAAGTTTTTTTGCACTCTCATCTATCTGTTTATAGTATTCAGGATGTGCTTTTAAAATCTTAAGAGTTTCAATTCCTGCCGTTGTCGCAATAGGATTTCCTGACAATGTACCAGCCTGATAAACCGGTCCTGTCGGAGAAACCCTGTCCATTATCTCTTTTTTTCCGCCATATGCAGCGATAGGCATACCACCGCCGACAATCTTACCGAGCGTAGTCATGTCCGGCTTAACACCAAAATACTCCTGTGCTCCGCCAAATTTAAGCCTGAATCCTGTTATAACCTCGTCAAATATAAGAACTGTTCCATATTTTAATGTAATATCACGAAGAAATTTTAAAAATCCCTCTTTCGGAGGAACAACCCCCATATTGGCGGCTACAGGCTCAACTATGATTGCGGCAACATTTTCACCATACTGCTCCATAAGTTCTCTTACGGAGTCCTCATTATTGTACTCTGCAACAAGAGTATTCTGCGTATAAGAAGCCGGAACTCCCGCACTATCAGGAACAGCAGTCGTAAGAGCTGCCGAACCAGCTTTCACAAGAAGCCCGTCAGAGTGACCGTGATAATTTCCCCTGAACTTTATTATCATATCTCTGCCCGTATAGCCTCTTGCAGTACGAATGGCACTCATCGTAGCTTCTGTCCCCGAATTTACAAGCCTTACTTTCTCAATAGATGGCATTGCATCAGTTATAAGTTCAGCAAGCTCCAATTCTTTTTTAGTAGGAGCACCAAAAGTAAGACCGTCAACACAGGCTTTTTTTACCGCTTCGATAACCTGTGGATGTGCATGACCTAAAATTCCTGGTCCCCACGAACATACATAATCAATAAATTCATTGCCATCCACATCGTAAATGTGGTCGGCATTAGCACTTTTTATAAAAAGAGGTGAACCTCCGACACTGCCAAATGCTCTCACCGGACTATTAACACCACCGGGAATCTTCTCAAGTGACTTCTCAAACAAAACCTTAGAATTTTCCATATTCGACCTTATATTCATCTTAAAAAGTACCTCCATATCTATATTTACAAATATTCATCTTAATAATACCTATATAAATTCTATATATCTATATAGTATAATTAATTATTCTTCTAAATTTATATTATGAAACTATCTTTATCTTAAATTATAATATCTATTTTAAAACTATCTTTACCTGTAATAGATTGTACGGTAACTGTACAATCATCACAGCCTACCCTTGTTTTTCAACATCCCTTACAATAACATCCACAATACCTCTTGCATCAAACTCCTCTGCAACAAGTTTCACCCTCAGTCCTGCCTCCTCGCAGTCCCTCTTTGTCACCGGACCTATCGCAACGATATTGTCATTCTCACAACCTGCCATATCCCTTAATGCTCTTGCACCTGAGCCGCTTGTCACGACAATATAATCAACATCAGGACATATCCTTTTTACTTCGTCAGCACGCCTTTCGTCCTGAATTGTCTCATAAATGCAGATTTTATCAAACTCAACCGACATTTCACTAAATTTATCCTCGATAAAGTTTTTACCCTGCTTTCCTCTTACAATAAGTATTTTATCCTTATCTGTCAATTCTTTTGACAATTCCTCCGCCAATATTTTTGATGTAAATTTTGATGGTATAAAATCCGCATATAAACCATATTTTTCGAGTGCTTTCTTTGTCGATGTACCCACTACGGCAAATCTGGCATTTGCAAGTTTTCGTATATCTACTCTTAAATTTCTCAGCCTGTCAAAGAAAATATTTACACCATTTGCACTTGTAAAGATAAACCATGAATATTTTTCAAGATTATTAAATATATCATCACAATCACTGTAATCAGGTATTGTCTCAACAAGGCTTATCGCAATCGTCTCACCGCCGTACTGCTCAAATTCTTTTTCAAGACTGTCCGCCATATTCCTTGAACCTGTTACAAGTATCCGCTTTCCGCTAAGCACTTTTTTTTCATTTTTGCTCTGCCACTCACATATCTGTTTTCCGACTCCGACAACATCACCGACCACTATTATTGCCGGTGCTTCTATATTATTTTTTCGGACCTCATCCTTAATAGTAAGCAGATTTCCATATACAGTCCTCTGTTTTGCCGTCATTCCTTTTGATATAACAGCCACGGGGGTTTCTCCGTTCTTTCCGTTTTTGATAAGTTTTTCACAGATATTTCCAAGACTTCTAAGTCCCATCAGAAATACAAGAGTTCCCTCCTCTTTTGCAATAACAGAAAAATCAAGAGCTTCTGATGGCTTTGCAGGATGTTCATGCCCCGTAATAATATGAACCGATGAAGCAGCCCCCCGATGCGTTACCGGAATACCTGCACTTGCCGGGACACTGTACGAAGAAGAAATTCCTGACACGATTTCATAGCTTATCCCCGCTTTTTTAAGTGCTAAAGCCTCCTCGCCTCCTCTACCAAAAATAAAGGGGTCACCCCCCTTAAGACGCACAACATATTTTCCGCTCAAAGCAAGATTTACGAGAAGTTCGTTTATCTCAGGCTGTTTTTTATAAATCGTATCAGCCCTTTTTCCAACATAGATAAGCTCTGCATCCATCTTCGCTTCATTTAATATTGACGGTGAGATAAGTGCATCATATACGATAACATCCGCCTTTTTAATACATCTTAGAGCCTCGATACTAAGATAATCCCTCTTTCCCGGACCCGCACCGACAAGAGAAACCATTCCTTTATTACCAGTAAATGACTTTTTTAGTTCATCTTTTTTCGTATTTATATCAATATCTTTTTTATCAGTATTTCCATTATCTGATTTTAAATTTACACAACATTTTTTATTTCCATTCTCATTTTTAATATCAGTATTCTTAGCATCAGATTTCAAAACATCAACAAGCCTTTTTGCAAGACTAATGGCAAATTTTAAATCCGTATTATCTGCATTGACAGGCTCAGAGATTTTTTCCCACTGTTCATCCGTTTTTTCATTTATAACAGCATACTTTGGAGTTTTTCCATCATAAGCATACATTCCCCTGAAATAAAAACCGTGCTCATCCACCGTACAATGAGCACCGCATGGTGCATTACAGCTTCCGTCAAGACATTTTAAAAATTCACGCTCAGCTTCAAGACATATCCTTGCCTTTCTGTCATCAAGTACCGCCATTACATCTTTTAAATCACCATTTCTGCACTCGATTGCAAGAATCCCCTGCCCTGCCGCAGATATAAATTTCTCCTCGTCAGGGTATATATAATCAAGCTCTGTATCATTGTCAAGACCAAGCCTTTTTAACCCTGCCGCCGCAAGAATAATAGCATCATACTCACCTGATTTTAATTTATCTATCCTTGTTCCGACATTGCCCCTCAGTGATTTTATCGTAACATCCGGGGAAATCTGCTTTATCTGGATTTCTCTCCTCAAGCTGCTTGTTCCGATGATACTGCCTGCACCGATTTTTTTTGTTTCTTTCCTTTTTAGAATAACATCCCTGTTGTCATCCCTTAAAAGAACCGCCCCAAGACAAAGCCCATCCGCAAGTTCCATAGGCACATCCTTTGCACTATGAACGGCAATATCTATGGTTTTGTCGAGCAGCTTTTCCTCAATCTCTTTTGTAAAAACACCTTTTCCGCCAATCTCACCGAGCGGCTTATCAAGAACCTTATCACCATGCGTAACCACATGGACAATCTCAATTTTTTCATTCGGAAAATATTTTAAGATCTGAGTTTTGACAAGCTCTGTCTGAATTAAAGCAAGTTTACTTTTCCTTGTTCCTATCCTAATCATACTGACCTCGTTTCTATGTATATCGGATTTGTTTGATGCAATGTGCAAAACAGATAACAATAATGCAATCCACAGCGGCATCATTCGTTTTTAATTATAATACATCCTATATAACTCAGTGTACTGTATCATTGATATTTCGTCAAATAACTTGTATAACTTTCCATCTGCTGCGTTGTCATCAATCGCCGTAGCCCGCTACGGCTCATTCTTCCGTCTTGCAGGCTGAAAATTTATCCTGCGTTATTTAACTGAAAATCATTAATACAATACACCCGCAGTCAAGTATGCTTTAAAATGAACATGACTAATAATAACAGTTCAGCCTTCCATTTGTTACGACTAATACATACTCTCAGCCATCTTAAACAACTCGCTTTCATCCATATCATCGTCTGTGCCAATGGTATTTATATATTTATCATCATTCCATTGCAATGTTCTCTCCCCCTGTTCTTCATATATATAACCCACATAACCGGCAATACTTACTTTTCTGCCATCTATATCCCTTCCTGAATATCTGGCGTCTTTTAAAATTTTATTTTTTGAATAAAATAAATACTTCTTATTTTCAACCCATTTTATATAACTAAAGTCTTCATCAGTATTTTGTTCACTTATCTTATAAACTTCAGGCACATAATCAGGAAAATCTTTTTTTCTTTCCTTAGCTTTATCTGCCCCATTTTCTTTAGTTTTCTTATTTTGATCGTAAGTTATACCAACATTCCCACCTGAATTCTTATCTATCTTTGTCGTTTTCCAAGCATCAAATCCAAATATATTAGCATCCATTTTTGTGGCAGCGAATAAAACCGAACTTATAAAAACAACTATAGCAGAAGCTTTAGTAAGTAATCTTAAAATTTTATGTTTCCTGTATTCTGTGGTTTTTTCATCATTTCTCCCACTAATAATCTTATCCTTTGTCCGTTCCTTAAAGTCACTGGGTAACTGAATTTTTTCCAAGTCAACATCATCATATTTTTTCTCCACTTCTCTTTCATACACCTTAAGATAATCTCTTATTTCCTTATCGTTCATAAACTTATCCTCCCTACCATCATTTAACTAATCAAAATTTTTTTTCCATCCAGAAGTTTCTCCAGCTTTTTTCTGCCTCTGCTCAGATATGAATACACCGTTGCTATATTCATATCAAACATTTTGGCTATTTCATCAGCAGTATAACCATAAACATAATAAAACAACATTATATCTGCGTATTTTTCAGGCAATTTACGTATATAATACACGACTTTATTATCTTCCGCTGATTCCGTAAAATCATTTTGAAATGTACTATCTTCTTTTAATCCATGCTTACTCAAAATACCTTTTTCATATAATTCTTCAAATGATACAACATTATTTCTTTTTCGTTTATTATACATATTTATTGCTACTCTTCTAATTACTACAACAATAAATCCCTTAAGTTCCTGGCAATCTTTTTCTTTTATTTTTGAAAAACTTTTAGAAATATTAATAAAAGCTTCCTGCACCGCATCCTGAGCAAGACCTTCATCTTTTAATACATCAAAAGCTATATAATACATAAGTTTTGAATATGCATTATATAGCTGATCAAATTTTTCTTGTTCTTCATAATCCCAATCAAGTTTATTCTTCTTCAAATCTTTTCCTCCGTTCATTTATTTGTTACTGTTGATGCCAACGGTACAAACAGTAACGATTTTATCCCATACTATACCAACTTTCCCTCTTCCACTTCTATTATTTCATCGCACAATGCATCTAAATCCTCGGTTATATGGCTTGCTATTATAATAAGCGTTCCGTCAGCCTTAAGCCTTTTAAGTATGTCATAAAACTTTGCGATGCTCTCCTTATCAAGTCCGTTTGTCGGTTCATCAAGCAGTAAGAGTTTCGGCTTCTCCATAACAGCCTGTGCTATATTTAATTTCTGTTTCATTCCGAGAGAATATTTTTTTACTTTTCTTTTATCCTCAGGGTCAAGTCCCACATCCGCAAGACACATCCTTATATCATCGTCTGATACACTGTTGTTTATCTTAGCTAAAGCTTTCAGGTTATCAAATCCTGTCATATCATCGACCATGCTCATATGCTCAATGATTATGCCGACACTCTCCGGAAATTCAATGTCTTTTCCGACAACCTTTCCGTCAATAACAACACTTCCCTCAGTCGGGAGTATAAGACCACAGATACTTCTTAAAAGCATTGTCTTTCCACTTCCGTTTCTTCCATGAAGTCCATATACTCTTCCACTTTCAAAAGTATGATTCACATTTTCAAGTACCGTATTACCCTTAATCTTTTTTGTTAGATTTTTAATCTCTATTTTCATAATCGTTCTTCCTTTCCGTATATCCATGTTATCTATAAATTTTTGTGAAACTATCATAATCTGTAATTAAATTGTAAGGATATAACAATTAACACAACATATAATCGGTTTCACAACCACCTAATCTTTTTTAAGCAAATCAATATGTTTTACATAAATTTTTATTATAACCAATACAAGAATTATCAATAAAATTATGATACCCACCGGGGTAATACAATTACCGACAAGTTCTCTCGTGCGTGGTACACTCGTATAATTTAAAAAATCACACTTATTTATGAATTTATACAGATTTTGTTTGTGTATATCTGATTCTTCCATAATCTTCTCATATAAATGCATTCCGGCAAACAAACCTGCTACATAAACAAGAAATATTGCAATAAATGCAAAATTATATGCAATATTAAGTTCTAAAAAATACTGCACATAAATAAGCAGCAGTCTTATAATATAATTCATCAGAAAATATTGAATCAATACACTCACCGACAAACTCTTCTGCCATAACAGTGAACCTGTTAAAATTGCAACAACCTCACATACCTGCAATACAAATACCGTTATAAATATACGGACAATATCGAATGTAACTGCCTTTCTCCTGGAATGTATGTGCATCATTCTTGCAAGATTTCCATCCGCAAACATTGAAAGCGGATTATTTTTCTCAACAATCGTAAAACAGATAAAACTTAGTGCCGAAAACAGATAAGGTCCTATTATGCTCTCAAATCCCACACCACCATACATCATCTCTTCCCCATACCCTGACAGACATATTCCTGAAATAAATATGACTATCATTGCACAGATATATGTTATTTTAGTTTTCTTCATTTTCCAAAATATCCCTTCTTAAAAAGACAATCTCTCCCAAATATTTTAGTATAAGCGATGCAAAGAATAATTTTGCCAGATTTATTATGTAGGAAAAAGAGTCAAATGTATGATAGTCAAACCATTCTGTTGCAAAATTCATATAAAATGAGGGACAGGTATCACTTAATAAAATATAATAAAGTGACGTCCATAAAACATATATCAATGAACCGACAATAATATATAAATTTGAAAATCCCAATATGTTTCTTAAAATATATAAAGTTGCTCCAATTAAATTCAAATATAAGATAAGCATTATAAACTTTAAAAGTACAAATAGATAATATGCACTCTTTAACAGCACGGAAATATCTGAAAACAGATTCATAAATATAAAATCCGTCAATATATATTCAACAGCAAATATAAATGAAAAAATAAATATATTTTTTGATTCTATTTTTTCATATCTTCTTTTTCCATATCTTATTATAATGTGTTTTTCGCCAAGAGCAAAAATTTTATAAAATGCCAATGAATATACAATAGGTACTATAATTCCAAGTATCTGTATGCAGTTCTGGTACTTGTCCCTCATTATCGAAGTAATATTGTCAGGGCTCACTTTTACACTTCCAAAGATTATACGCATATTTATACTGCACCACAATATTACAAACATAAACAGCACACAGGCAAATACTTTTATCACTTCTCTATTTCTGACACTAAATTTCATCATTTTTTCCCACCACCTTAAAATATGCTGCAACACTCCAGATTAAAACCATCGGAATATATGTAACAAAACACATTAAAAATGTCTGTAAGGTATTTTCATCAACGAACGGCTGCATAACATTCCCTATAAAGAAATATCCATTCCCAAAATAAATTCCAATCCATATTGCACTCACAATGAGCATTGAAAGTTTTGTATCCATAAGCAAAAATATAATACTTTGACACATAATGCCTAACAAAGCTGCCACAAGCAAATTTGTTAAAAGAAATATTATATATGTTAAATCCGGATTATGAACGCACCAATACGAAAACTTTCCCAGCTCTGCCACAGAGAACTGCTCAGAATCCATAAATCCCTTTTTTCCATGAAGAAAAGTAACCGTCATAACAATACTTACAATGTTTGGCACAATGTTTATTATTACTGCAACGATTGCTGAAGTTATTATTTTAGAAAAAAAGTAAGTTTTTTTATTCTTTTTCATATAACTGACCATGGCAACATTATGTTTATGTTCCACAACATACTTTCCACAATATGCAATCATAAAAAGCACAGGCATTGTCCACAGAAAATATGTTCTATAATACCCCTTTGCCGATATTCCACTCATAAATGAAGCAAATGCAGGATGATACGGATTTAACTTCACATCACTTGTTCCCGTAAAAAATATTGAATCAATCGAATGTAATACTCCTAATACTAAAGCTATAAATATTACTATTTTCGACTTCCATGATTTAAAAAATTTATATAATTCACTTCTTATCATATTTTCCCCTTTTCTATGCTCTAATCTCTAAACAGATATTTATTCTACTCCATCACATATTCATAATCTTTCCCGTTTTTATCGTGAAACACTATAGCTCCATCTTTATAAACATCAGCATTGTCTCCGTCATGAAACAAACAAATATTAAATTTCACTTTTCCTCTTGCTTTCGTGTTTATTTCCCCAATATCTGTTTTAAATTTTTTATTTCCGAATTTTAAATATTCGCAACTCATTGGTAAAACAAAATAATAATAATTCTTTTTAGAAATATCACCATTCTCACCAACTTGAAATGCAGATGCAAGCCTAAGATTTCTATATGATTTCTTTTCCATATCTTTGACTGAAACATATACATCTCCATCATCAGAAAAAGAACTGTCCTTTTTGGATTTTACTCTAAATCCTATAAAATCATCTCCAAGTTCCTTATTTCCTGTATAATCATATATCTCCAGATAAAATTTTGCATTCCCCACCGCTTTGCTTTCCCAGCTTCTTTTTTCTTCTGCCATCTTATCAATTTCGTTATCATCGTGAATTTTTGAGATAACACCTGACTGTTTTAAGATTGTTCCCACGATGATAACACCTGCTAAAGTTCCCAATAATATTTTGACAAATTTATTCATAGATACAACTCCATTCCTCCCCATGCCATACATATAAATATATAGCACAGGGCGTCTGTTTAGAATATTTATAACTAAATCATTTATTCACCATCATTCTCAGGAGTATCACCAATCTGAGGCGACCATGTTCCTGTAATCGTATATGCTTCTCTTGAACCATCTTTATTATCCTTTGCATATAATGCAGTTGGTCCCGGACTTACATTTCTATATGCAGAATAAGTCTTAAGCCCTGAACCTTCTTGTATCTTGTGTAATGCAGAACCATATTTATTAGTTTCATTTTTTACTACTTCTGCAATATAAAAGATTGTATATGTTTTTTTATTATCTTTAGTCGGTTCATCCGATGTCTTAAAATTAACTCCCCATGCATTAGAAACATCATTCGTTGTCCTTTTTACCGTATCTCCCTTATTTTTAGTTGCTGCATAACCTGATTCAACTTTAAAAGAAAACGCTCTATAAGCTATTTTTTTCTCAGCAGCACTACTATTTACCATATTTCCCACTCCAAGCACTAATGCCATACTCATCGTTGCTGCTATAAGTTTTTTTATCTCTTTTCTCATAGTTTCTTCCTCTCTTTCTTTTTCTTTAAATTGTACATATAATCCTCATCACTTTTAATAATTTTCCCTTAAACATAGTTTCTCATCTAATAATTAACTACATTAGAAAAGAATGTTTCTGTCTTCTGGCTATTACCATTTTTTGTAGTAACTACAAACTTAGCTCTATACTTACCACCGGATGTCACTTTATAGTTCTTTGTTACTGTAATTATTCTTCCCGAAAACTTAACATCATCCCAGATTTTTAATCTCTTCCATGTTCCGGAACTATACTTTTGCAGTCTGACCGAAACCACTATTGAATCCATTTTAGTCTCAGCTATATAATTCAATTTCATCTCAGCCTTTCCTTTTGATATGCTTAAATGACTGCTAGCCTTTTCCATGACTGAAGCTAATGTAGCAATTTCTGAACTTTGTTCACATTCAAGATTGTCACAAGCTAATGTTTTTTCTGAGTTTCCTAATATCATAGTAACTGCCAAAATTCCTAACAGTATTGTTTTGCACCAATGATTTTTCAAATTTTCTTCCTCCTTTCTCCATATTTGACATAATATCTGTTAAGTCCAATAGTCAATTAGTAGCAGGAATACTTTTTGATTCCTCCCGCCCATGCACTTTATACCAACTGTCAACCTATGTTCACATAACTAATTTTATACCCTTCACTATACTAAACAAAATAAAAACCCAAAATCTTGCAACTTTTCAAAATTTTTTTTAATTTTTTTCATACCTAATATACTATGCTTTATTTTTTTAAGAAAAAAGCAGGTAAACCTTTAAGATTTTTTTAATAAAAATTTATGACTTGACCTTATTTTTCAACACAAAGAAGGCATTTACCGGTTTCATCCGAATAAATGCCTTTTGCTGTTAGTTACATTTTATGTCTTTTGTAACTTCTGCTTACTATTAATTGTTTCTTATAATGTTGCTGCTTTGCACATTTATGTGCTCTATAACTCTTCTAATGCCTTGTCTAGTTCCTCCTCCGTCAGTATATCTCCTTTTTTTTCACACATCCTGTATATATTTTCAAATGCTTCTTTTCTTTTTTCTTCTTCCTGTATCTGTTCTTTGATATATGGTCTTAAGTCTCCGAGCCATACATTTACCTTTTCAAGGTTTTCAGGTATCGCATTTTCTATTTTTTTTCTAAGCTCTCTTGCAAGTACTGGACTTTTTCCTCCACTGCTTACACCGACAACTATGTCCCCTTTCTTTACTATCGACGGAAAATAAAAGTTACAATATTCTTTTCTGTCAACGGTATTTACAAGTATGTTTTTCTTAAAACAGATTTCTGATACCTTTTTATTTATCTTTTCATCGTCAGTTGCCGCTATCACAAAAAATCTGTTGTCAGTATCTGAGTCAGTAAATTCCCTCTGCCAAGTCTTTACTGCTCCCGTATATTCTTTTTTTAATAGTTCAAATTCCTCACATATCTCTGGTGCAACGACTAAGACCTTTGCACCATACTTAAGTACGGCACACGCCTTTCTGTATGCTATCTTTCCACCTCCGACAATAAGGCACTCCCTATCCGATATATCAACAAAAAACGGAAAATAACTCATCTTTTTTCTCCTTTGCATTTTAAAATTTAACCTAAAACCGTATAACTCCACCTGATATTCCCATATTTATATCATCTGTTGTCACTGATTCATCGGGTGCAGGTAATCTAAGTCTTAAGGTAACACTGAATTTCGTACCCTCGTTTTCTTTACTCTCGACATATATATCGCCGTCCATAAGCCTTGCAAGATTTCTCGCTATCGTCATACCCAGCCCCGTGCCTGATATGTTTTCTCCAAGAACCTTTTTCTCTCTTTCAAACATATCAAACAGATATGGCATAAATTCTTCGGAAATACCTATCCCATTGTCTTTCACTATTATCTCATATTCCATATAAATATTATCTGTCTCTTCTTTTACTACACCTCTCTCTGATATTGAAAAATAAATCTTTCCTCCATCTTCAGTGTACTTGACTGCATTACTCAAAAGATTTATACATAACTGTCTTATACGCTTTGCATCACCAACCACATTTTCAAACCGAAGCTTCTTATAGTCTGTATCAAATTCAAGATGTTTTTTATCTGCAAGAGGTCTTATAAGCTGCATAATATTTTCTATCTCTTTTGTCCATGAAAATACCGCATCATTAAGCGAAAACTTTCCACGCTCAAAATTACTTACATCAAGCACTTCGTTGACAAGCTCCAGAAGATTTTTGCTTGAATAAAGTATACTGTTTAAGCTTTCCATAACCTTATCCGTTTCATTTATATGTGATGCCGCTATCATGTCCATGCCTATTATGGCATTTAACGGTGTACGCATATCATGACTCATCCTTGAAAGAAAATAACTCTTTGACTCATTTGCCTTTCTTGCTTCCTGAACGGCAATCTTTACCGCATCATTTTTCTTTTCTTCCCTTTCTATCTGTTCAGTCACATCCATCTGTGAAAGAAGTATTGTTTCTTTCTTGTCATCAAGATAAACAAACCTGAATTTTTTATGAAATATTTCTCCACGATATTGCATAGTTGCGTAACATATGTAAACTTCATTTTTTTCTAACTGTCTTTTTATATTTTCAAGCTGCATTTTTTCTGATATTTTTTCGGCATACTCACTTAATACATATTTTTTTATTCGCTGGTTTAAAAATTTTTCATAAAAGACATTATATAATGTTGAATGTCCATATTTTGCTTCATTGTTGCTGTATATGCTTATCTTTTCATTCTGTATATTTATACCTATTACATAATCATAGTCCTCCATGATTGCCTTTTTTTGCATCTCATTTATACATACTTCATTTTCGTTTTTCATCAGAAGTATGATTCTTCTTTTGTCAGCCGGATTTTTTATTAATGTAGCTATATACCATTCTTTTTTATTTGTATCTGTTCTAAGTCTTACAAATTTCTTCTCCTGTTTCATATCCTCTGACTCTGCAAATTTCCTTAATGCCTCCGGCTCAAAATCTGATATGAATTCCTCACAATCATATAAGTAAACCATAGCATCTACATATTCCCCAAAAAAATCTGAATAACATACCGTCATGCCGCACATAGCTGTATCATATCTGCTATTTAAAATATATACACAGTCATCATATGGATTTATTTCAAAAACCTCATCATACACCATCTGTAAAGCTGCCATAAAAGACTGCCTTGTCTCTGTTGGACATTTTAGAAAACACTCCTCAATATCTTCCCTGTTATTTACCATTTTACCCTAACCCATTTCCTCTCTTAAACTTATATAATTCATTACCGCCTATTTTTCACCCTTATATCATCACATTTTCAAATTTAATAAAAATTCACATAATTCTCTTTCCTCTTCAGTGTCTTTACTATTTATAAATTTCACCGTTCCTTTCTCTTTAGAAGGATTTATAAGTGATGCACATTGCATCCTTCTTCGCATTTCTCTCGCTGTTCCCTCACCACCGTCAAATATCTGCACATCTTTACCAACTACAGCTTCTATGGCTTTTTTTGCAAATGGATAATGTGTGCATCCAAGTACAACTGAGTCAATTTTTTTACTGTTTACCGAACCAAATAAAATCGACAGATAGTTGTAAAGATCCTCCCCTTCTAAATCGCCTCTCTCTACAAATTCCATAAGTCCCGGACATGGGAGCGGCACTATTTCTGCCTGATTTTCATATTTTTTCATAAGGTTCTGAAATTTTTCCTGTTTCAAAGTCATCGGTGTAGCCATCACTACCACTCTCGATTTTTCCTTATATTCAACGGCGGGTTTTATTGCCGGTTCTATACCTACAAGCGGTATCTCAGGATACATCTGCCTGAGCACTCTTACTGCGGCACTTGTCGCAGTATTGCAAGCTACTACTATCGATTTTGCACCCATATCCAACAGTTTCTCAATATTTTTTATAGTAAGCTCTCTTATCACACTGACTTCTTTTGTTCCGTAGGGAGCATTTATTGAATCCCCAAAATACAGATAATTTTCGTTTGGCATTATCTTTACCAGTTCTCTAAGTACACTTATCCCCCCTACCCCTGAATCAAATACTCCTATGGGCTTTTCGTTCTTTTTATCTATACTCACTTTTATTCTCCCTTAATATTTTCTATATTTTGCCTTGCGGCATTTTGGTTGTCGTCCGCACCGCAGGTGTTAATAACAACTCGCTTTTATTATAGTACACTTTTCTTATAATCACAATTATTATAATCCCAGTAACAGTTCAGCCATAAAAAGATAATATTAAAAAGGAAGTGCCCGTTTTCACTACAATAACAGTCAGGCTTTACATTTCTGTTAGCTGTAATAGAAAACTTATGACACTTCCTCTACCAAATTTTTATGTCTTCTGCTCACTCACAACATATCCGCGGTTATGTTCTTAACAATTTTAAAAAACTGTTTTACCCACACTTTCATGTGAACATCGAAACTTTATCAATCATCTCTGTCGATAATCTCACGATAAAACTCCGTATAGTCTTTTCTTCCGGCTTTCATAGCTGCGATAGCTGTACGCGGATGCTGGTTTAAATGACCTGTGAGAAGATATGGAATAGCAAATCCCCATTCAACTCCTGCTGCCTTGAGCGGCTCAATATTTTCTTCAATAAATTTGATTATAGGGAAAAGATTGTACTGTGGATTTTTAAGGAAACCAAGTAAAAGCTCCATCTGACAGTTTCCTGCTCCTCTGCCCATTCCTCCCATTGTTGCATCAAGGTAAGATACACCCTGTGCACATGACTCTATAGTATTTGCAAAAGCGAGCTGCTGATTGTTGTGTGCGTGCATACCGATATATTTGCCGTACTTATCAGCGATTTCCATATACTGCTCTGATATTTTTCTTATCTGCTCAGGGAAAAGAGAACCAAAGCTGTCAACTATGTAAATTCCATCAACAGGACTGTTTCCGAGCATCTCAAGTGCAGTGTTTATATCTGACTCTTTTGCATTTGAGATAGCCATAATATTACAAGTAGTCTCATATCCCTTTTTATGAGCATCCTCTATCATATCGAGTGCTGCCGGCATAGTGTTCACATATGTTGCTACTCTTACAAGGTCTACAGGACTGTCTGCCCTGTCATGTATATCCTGCTTATAGTTACATCTTCCTACATCTGCCATAATGGAAATCTTAAGGTCTGTGTTATTATCACCAACAATTTCTCTGATAGTGTCATCTTCAGCAAATTTCCATTTTCCAAACTTGTTTGCATCAAACATTTCTTTGTCGGCACGATAGCCAAATTCCATATAATCTACTCCTGCCTTTACATTTGCAAGATAAAGATTTCTGATAAACTCGTCTGTAAAATAAAAATCGTTGACAAGACCTCCGTCACGAATTGTTGCGTCCAGTACCTTTATGTCCGGACGGAATGATAATAAATCACCTTTCTGTGCCACTTTTGTTTCCTCCATTTCATTTTTAACTGTCGTTAAGTATTTTTATTCAAAAAAAAGCATACCCAAAGTGCCGTGTCCCGAATTTTGAGTCCTAGCAAGTGCTAGGTGGGCAACCGCACATATGATTCTGCCTTCCGCTGCTATAGGTGGCGGCTTGGCATCCTCATATAGATATAGGAATCCCAATTCAAAAGTGTAGGTTCAAAATATCAGGAGTATCGAACACCCCAGGCATGTATGCTTTTGTTACTAATAGTATATACACTTTCGTAAAAAAATACAACCACATTTTTAATATTTATTCATATTCATCCATCGAAACACATTCTTCAAACTCAAAAGAGAATTTTGTTCCTTGCTCTATCTCACTTTCAACCATAATATCACAGCCGTGTCTTAACGCTATCTGCTTTGCAATCATAAGACCAAGTCCGGTTCCTTTCTGATTTTGTTTCAACTTTGATTTATAAAATTTTTCAAATATATATGGCAACGCTTCTTTTGATATTCCGACTCCGAAATCCTGTATCGAAACATATATCTTTACCTGTTTTTTTGGTGTAATTCTTTTTTCTATGGAGATTATTATCTCCCCTGATTCATACGAGAATTTGACGGCATTGTCTATTATTATCATAAACATCTGTCTGAGTCTTTCATAATCTCCAAGAATCATGCAGGGTTCTTCATCATCCACTGATAATTTCTGAGTTATGGTTATATTTTTCTTTCTTGCTATCTCGCGTGCACTGCGGAGCACATCACCAAATACCTGTCTGATGCTGACCGGTTCTTTTTCTATCTTGAAATCAGGGTTTTGCATTTTAGACAAAATGAACAGATCCCCTACCAGCCTTTCCATACTGCGACATTCTATGAGCATTTTGCGGTAATATTCATTTACCATAACTTCATCCGTTATGACTCCGTCATTTAAAGTTTCAGTATAACCACGCATAACAGTTATAGGAGTTCTTAGTTCATGTGAAACATTTGCAAAGAAGTCCATACGAAGCTGTTCCTGATTTTCACGCTCAGTTTTTGCTTTATACAGCCGTTTTGAAAGATCATCAAGATTATTTTCAAGCTTACCTATCTGACTTCCCGGCTTTTTTACATTTATCCCTGAATAATCTCCTGCCGCTATCCGATTTATATATTTTCCTATTTTTTCAAGCGGTCTTGAAAGGTATTTTGAAAATGCAAACCCTAAAGCTATTGATATGACAGCCGATATAAAAAGGCTTATGCTTATAAGATATTTTCCCTCATCTATTCCCATCGTCTGCTTGTCTACCATCGACACCATAAGAACAGCTCCACATACCTCTTTTGTCTTAACGATTTTTATTGGAACAGCGACATATAATATTACCATTCCATATACCTGGTCATAAGCTGCATTTGAGGAAATCTGTCCTTTATATGCATTTTCCATTACAATACCCATCTGTTTTGTAATGGTTTCTCTTGAAATTTCAGCATTTGTATAGTCCTCATCTAAGGGATTTTCTGCCTGTTCATTGCTAACTATCCATATGTCAGTTTTTTCCGCCTGTTCTATTTCGTCCATATATACATTATATCTTTGAAACTGTGATTGTTTTTTCTTACTTGCAAATTTAGAAACACGCTTTGAAATCATTTTCCCTTGTTTTGTAAGAAGCTCCGTATAGGAACGAACATAATTTTTCTGATATAAATTTATAAATATTGCACCAGTCAGCAACCCCGTAAATATCAAAACAAAGGCAAATGATACATATATCCTTATAGATATGTCATTGCCTTTTATTTTATCGGATATTCTTTTACATATCTTCTTCATTGATCGCAAATTTGTAGCCTACCCCCCATATTGTTTTTATACTCCACGCCGGATGTTCCACTGAATCTATCTTTGCACGGAGTCTCTTTATATGTGAGTCTACTGTTCTGCTGTCTCCATAATAATCATATCCCCAAAGACTGTCTAAAAGATTATCTCTCGTGAATACTTTGTTTGGATTGCCTGCAAGTGTCCACATTGTCTCTACTTCTTTTTTGGTAAGTGGAATCTTTTTTCCATCTATCATAAAAGAATACTCGTCCAGATTTACCTCCATATTGTTTATTCTTAATACCGAATCTGAGCCAACTGATACTTCATCACGGTTTATACGGCGCAGTACTGCACGAAGCCTAGCCATAACTTCACTTGGGCTGAAAGGTTTTACTACATAATCATCTGCACCTATATCGAGTCCCATTATCTTGTCGTAATCCTCACCTCTTGCCGTTATAAGGATAATAGGCACTGCCGACTTTTGTCTTATGCTCTTGCATACTTCATATCCATCCTTAAAAGGCATCATTACATCAAGAAGAACCGCCGCTGGCTCGTATTTAAAAAACATATCCTCTGCCATAACTCCATCTTTAGCTATAATAGGCTCATACCCCTCTTTCTTTACATAAACAGACAAAATATCAGTTATATCCTTATTATCATCAGCTATTAAAATATACTGCATGGTACACCTCATCTCCTTAAATTAAAACATTTTAATTCTTTTGTTTTTTATTGTTGCCCGGTGCTCTTACTTCAACACGGCACTTTGCAACTTTTCCATTTGATATTCTCGCAGTTATTGTAGCAGTTCCTATAAATCCTGCCGTAATCCTGCCCTTTGAATCAACTTGCACAATATCTGTATCAGATGACACAAATGTTGCTTTTTCCTTTGAAATACTTGGTCTGGTCGTCAGTTTAAGCTTTTTTGAATTACCTGATTTTATTTTAATTTTCTTTTTTGTAAAGCGTATGCTGACGGCTTTTGGCGATACTTCTACTCTGCATTTCAAATAAGTGGTATCCGGCATAAACAAAAATCCCGGCTTTGTTATCTTGACATTTATATCAGCACTTCCCACTCTTTTTCCACGGTATTCACAGGTATTATCTGATAATTTTTTTACACCAAGTACATTAGTGTCTGAACTGCTAAATTCTATATTACATTCTCTTTTTATATTCAGAACAGATAACCTTTTCTTTTCCTTTACGATTATCTCATCTTTTTGTTTGCTCAACTCATATTCATCAACACTTTTTTTATTTCTGTTTCTAATTGAATTTATGCTTGTAGTATTCTTCTCTGCTGCCGAAGTCCTGACCCCTGCCATACCCATTGCCAGAAAGACCAGAACAATCATTAAAAAACTAATACCTCTTCTCATTTTTTCTGCCATCTTATACATATTTACTCTCCATTTCTCATTATTACACTTTACCCAAATAAGTATAAAAATCATAATATTTTATACTTATCACCATTCATGCACTATCTTCGTGCATGGTATAAGAAATTTTATTTCTCATACTTTATCCCTACTATAATCTCCTTTGATGGCAGTTTATTGTCAATTCACCAACAATATTTATATTTTTATATTATGATACACGAGTCAAAAGCAGATAGCAATATATGTTTACATACAAATTGCTATCTGATGGCTTGACCCTGACATCATAATATAACAATAAAAGACATAATGCAACATTCACATATTACATTATGCCTTTTATTGTAACAGTTCAGCCATAAAAAGATAATTGGCAATACAATGAACTTGTTCATTGTATTGTTAAGTAGCTTTTTATGGTAGAATAGCCTTTCATTTCTGAAATGAAATAAACAAAAGCTGCAAAGCAGCGACTGACAGCTCGCTGGCAGGTTTATGAATGTAAGAAATGCAAGACTGAACTGTTACCTTTTATTTCTTAACAACTTTTTAATAATCTATTATTAATAGTCAAGTGTTATATCATTTGTAAATGCAGGATGCTTTCCGTCTTTCTCAGATATGTTTGGAGTTGTCCCATCAAGTATAGGCCATTCTACGCCTATTGCGGGGTCATCCCATTTAATGCCTGCTTCTGATGAAGGATCATAAAAATCTGTACATTTATAAGCAAACTCTGCCGTATCCGATAATACATAAAATCCATGTGCAAACCCTTCAGGAATATAGAACATATTTTTCTTCTCGGCACTTAATGTCACACCAAACCATTTTCCGTAAGTTTTTGAACCTTTTCTTATATCAACAGCAACATCAAAAACCTCCCCCGATAAAACTCTTACAAGCTTACCCTGTGTGTGTTTTTTCTGGTAATGAAGCCCTCTTAGAACTCCCTTAGTAGAGCTTGACTGGTTATCCTGAACAAATACCATATCAAGTCCTGCCTCTTTGAACTCCTCATAGTTGTAAGTTTCCATAAAGTATCCTCTTGAATCGCCAAATACTGTAGGCTGAATCAGATACAGACCATCAATCTCACCACATTTTTCAATTTGAAATTTTCCCATAATACTCCTCATTTCTTAAAAGGGAAGCTGCCACTTCACTATGCAACAGCTTCCCTTATATTTTCTGCTTTATGAATCAATTATGCAAGCTTAGATTTTGCAACTTCTACGAGTGCTGCGAAACCTTCAGGGTCGCTGATTGCCATCTCTGAAAGCATCTTTCTGTTAAGATCTACATTTGCAAGCTTAAGACCATACATAAATTTGCTGTATGAAAGTCCATTCATTCTTGCTGCTGCATTGATACGAGCAATCCAAAGTCTTCTGAACTGTCTCTTCTTCTCTTTTCTTCCGGCGAAGGAAGATGTAAGAGCTCTCATTACAGACTGCTTTGCAACTCTATACTGCTTAGATCTTGCTCCTCTATAACCTTTTGCAAGCTTTAATACTCTATTGTGTTTCTTCTTTGCATTTAAACCGCCTTTAATACGTGCCATTGATCTATCCTCCTAAATTATTTTGAATATGGTAAAATACGTTTCATCATCTTTGCGTTTGTAGCATCAACCTCTGTTGCTTTTCTGAGGTTTCTCTTTCTCTTTGTAGATTTCTTATTTAAGATATGGCTCTTATAAGCCTTCATCTTCATGAGCTTACCTGTTCCTGTTGTCTTAAAACGCTTAGCTGCTGCTCTTTTGGTTTTCATTTTTGGCATGATAATTTCCTCCTTAACATATGTTTATCTATCGGAACTTTATTAATTCCATCTAAAGAATGTCTTTTAGACAAGCTTTACCAACTCTTTAAAATCCTAACGTTTCTGTGATAAGAACATAACCATTGAACGACCTTCCATCTTAGGATTTTTGTCAACTACCGCAATATCCTCAAGTCTTTCATAAAAACTGTCAAGTATCTGTTTGCTGTAATTTACATGAGCCATCTCTCTTCCACGGAAACGAAGAGTAACTTTGACTTTATCTCCTTTTGTGATAAACTTTCTTGCCTGATTTGCCTTTGTGTTCAGGTCGTTTGTATCAATATTCGGAGAAAGTCTTACTTCCTTGACTTCCATCGTCTTCTGTTTTTTCTTTGCTTCTTTTTCTTTACGCGCAAGCTCATATCTGTACTTACCGTAATCAATAATCTTACAAACCGGTGGCTTAGCATTTGGTGCAATCTTTACAAGATCTAAATCTGCCTCTCTTGCAAGTTTTAATGCCTCCCTCGATGACATGATACCAAGCTGTTCTCCGCTTTCACTTACTAATCTGACTTCTCTGTCCCTGATTCTTTCATTAATCATTAATTCGCTAATTGTAGTGCACCTCCAAATAATTATATACTTTTTAATGTTAAAAAAAATGTGGATAGCAAAGTCTATCCACATTTTATCTATAATAACCGTAAATTATATCTAATCAAAACCCGAGTCACTCATAGGTGCTAAGGTGAGAGTGGATAACTCTACTTCGCATTTGCTCACGCAACATAAAACATAATAGCACAGCGACATTTATATGTCAAGCGTGTTTTGCGTGTTTTGCGTGTTTTTACTTTTTTCCTCATTTGCAAAACTAATTTCCACCCCTATATGACTTGTCGT
>NZ_QUEB01000008.1:0-180795 GCF_003477845.1 Clostridium sp. AF34-13 | reverse complement strand
TTAACCAAGTAGTCTTGTTTGACTACATCATTATTATACTAGGAGGTTATACGATGAATATCAGGAAATATTTTACCAGCAGATTTTTTATTATACTTCTCATTTTACTCCCTGCCATATGCACCGATTCACTTTTGACTAATGAATTGTCAGGTACAGTGCACTTTCAGACTATAGCTCCTTTCTTTTTACAAACAGAAAATGACATATCTGCAAATAAATTATATGCAAATGCTACATCAACAGATAATACCACCGCAAATGATGAACAGGGCGGTGTTTCTTTATCCGGAACAGATGATAATTCTCTGTATCATTATGAACTTATCTGCACGACAAACACGCTGAGCATTTCTGAAAATTTTCAATTTAATGAGCTGATAAACCGCATACGAAAACAAGGAGGAATTTTAGATTTTTCCTTTATTTTCATGCCCGTTTTTATATTATCTGCATTATATCCTGTCTGTTCTGAATACATTTCTTTACATTTTCCAAAAACAACCGAAATCGTAACCTGTTATCTTCATAGATCCGACGGCAAAAAAAAGAATGGCTTAATACAATAGTTTTCTATGTGATTATGATGTTAATATCAAAACAATACACTACAATTAACCAAGTTGAAATCAATGGTTGATTCTTGACTTAAAGTCCAAAAGACAGATATTATTTTTTAATTAATGCATCATATAAAATCACTATACTTTCTTTTTTTAGGAGGATTTTTAATTTATGAACCTTTCAAATATAATGGGATTACTAGGCGGTCTTGCTCTATTCCTTTATGGAATGCAGATGATGAGCAATGGCCTTGAACAGACTGCAAGAAATCAGATGAGAGATATTCTCAAAAAAATAACTTCAAACAGGATAACCGGTGTTCTTACCGGTGCACTTATCACGGCTGTCATTCAGTCTTCTTCCGCAACTACGGTTATGGTTGTCGGTTTTGTTAATTCAGGAATAATGAATCTTGAACAGGCAACCTGGATAATAATGGGAGCAAATATCGGAACTACAATCACAGGACAGCTCATTGCACTTGATGTCGGTGCCATTGCCCCGCTTTTTGCATTTATAGGTGTAGCAGCAGTTGTATTTCAGAAAAATGAAAAACTTAAACATGTCGGTGAGATACTCGCCGGTCTTGGTGTTTTGTTCATCGGTATGAACATGATGAGTTCCGCAATGAAACCTCTTGCCAATGAGCCGCAATTTGTAAATATGCTTACAAAGGTTGAAAACCCTATTGTCGGAATACTCATGGGTATGGTATTTACTGCGATAATACAGTCTTCTTCCGCTTCGGTCGGAATACTTCAGGCACTTGCCGCAAGCGGTGTAATAGGGCTTAACAGTGCTGCATTTATCCTTTTTGGTCAGAATATCGGTACATGTATAACTGCACTTCTCGCATCTATCGGAACTACAACAAATGCAAAAAGGACAACTCTTATACATATCATTTTTAATGTATTCGGTACTATCGTGTTCACTATATTATGCCTGATAACACCTCTTATCAGCATTATGCAGCATATTACACCGGCATCTGTTCCATCGCAGATAGCCAATCTTCACACATTGTTTAATATCGTCACAACACTGCTTTTGCTTCCTATCGGCAGTTTTCTTCCAAAAGCCGCTTCTCTTATACTGCGTGACCGCAAAGATGAAGCCCGCACCAAAAACGGCATGTTTGTAAAATATCTTTTAGATCCAAAGAATGTGCATACAGAAACAACCATGATTTCTGTTATATGCATCGAGGGAATACGAAACGAGCTTTCAAGAATGACGGCAATGGCAAAGGAAAATGTGCACGACTCTTTTGATGTATTTGAGCATTGTGATGAAGAAAAATTTAAAGAAGTTGAAAGCCGCGAAGAATATGTGGATTTTCTCAACAAGGAAATATCGAGTTATATAACTAATGCAATTACACATGAAGCAACAAAAGCCGGCAGCCAGATATTCAACTCATTTTATACGGTCACAAGCAATATAGAACGAATAAGTGACCATGCTGTCAATATTGCCGGATATTACAAGATGATACATGAAAAGAATATTATTTTTTCTGACAACGCCAATCTTGAGATAGCTGAAATAAAAGATACCTGCGACCAGACTATGGATATGCTTCTTGAAAAACCTGAAAATATTGTGAAATGGCATGAAAATGTGACCTGTATGGAACAAAAAATAGATGATATGACCGAACATTTCCGTAACAATATGTATAAACGTATTCAGGATGGAAAATGCTCTGACGAAGGCAGCATACTCTTTTCAGAAATGCTTACTGATTTTGAGAGGATAGGCGACCATGCACTCAATATTTCAAATGAGATACTAAAGATAACAATGAAAGAAATCGTGTAAAACCGCCAAAATGTTTTAATTTAATATTTAACATAAAAAAGCACAAAACCAGCGTTTTGCTCCTGGCATTACACTGCTTTACGAGCATTTGCCTATACAATAAAAACAATCCCGGAAAATCTTCTCTTTTGATTTTCCGGGATTTTAACTTAATTATTTTAATCTGCAAATATTTGAACTCCTGTCTGCTGCCCGATTATAACACTATCAGCTACTATCGCATCATATCAGAAAGTGCTTCATCAATAATGTTAAATTTTATACAGACTATTTCTTATACATAATCATACCAGAAACCTTTGGTGCAGCAATATTTCTTAAATCAGCTTTTTTAATCTTGACATTCTTTTTTGCAATAGTATATTTAACATACTTTTTACCACCACTCTTAAGTGTTATCTTTTTATTTTTTACTGTATATGAACAAATTGTTTTTCCATCCAGTGTCTTTACCTGAATATTAATCTTTTTTATCTTTATTGCCATATACTGTGTATTATTTAATATATTTGCCTGTAATACAATATTTCCTTTTTTCCAAATGTTATTTTATTTTTATATTATAGAAATACACATCGTCCATATCTTTTACTTCACATTCATACCCGGATTTTTTTATGACTTTTTTCCAAAATTTAACCGAGCCTTTATTTGCTTTTAATGCACACACGGAGCATATGCCTTTATTTATACTCCATACAGCTTCTATCAATTCTTCTGCTATGTGCTGTTTTCTATATGCTTTTAAGATAAATAATTCCTCAATATAAAAATCTGCTTCATCAGGTTCTCTTTCCCTGTCCGGTACTAAAAACACAATAAGTCCTGCAATTTTCCCTTTTACTTTAATTATAAACGGCTGTTTTTCCGACATTTCAAAATATTCTGAAACTTTATCCGGTATAAAAAGTGCATCCTCTGTCATACATTCTCCCATCCATTCGGCATATGATGACATTTCGTATATATATAGGTTAAATAATCTTTCAAATACTCTCCTATTTTCACTTGCTTCTGACAGATAAAATCTTTTGCTTGAAATAGCTGCTGACCGTTCTTCAGCGTCTATACCACATATTTTCTTTATAAATTCCTGATGTTTTTTTGTCGGCTCGCTAAAAATAAAATTTCTTATATCACCAGTGTCCCTTATCGCCAGTTTTCCGGCATATTCCATACCAACATGGTCGCACCACCTTTTATATCCGATTTCAAAAGGCTCAACCGCATAACCTTCATCATAACCATGAGATACCATTATGGCACTTTTTATCTTTATACCACTTTCTTTTCTCCTGCCATCAAAATAATCCTCATTTTCAAATGCAAAATCCATGAGTTCTTTTACCGCATCACTGCAATAAAATGAATGAATTGGAGTGGCTATTATGACAACATCATATTTTTTTATCTCTTCAGCTACAAAATCAACTTCTTCTTCATACAGATTAAATAAATCGTATTTTATTTTCATGTCCTTTAAATATGCTGCTGCATTATCACACATAATAGCCGTATTTCCATTTGGATTTTCACTTCCCGATAATATACAAACTTTCATAACTTTACCTATGCCTTTATAAAAGATAATATTCCATCTACAAAACCAAGACCAAGTTTATACAGACAATAAAGAAGAACTATCGCCAGTATCCATACTAAAACCTTATAGATAAGGTATCCTCTTGCAAAGTCTTTTCTCTCTTCAGATGTTTTTTTACTAAATGCAAGTACGAGAACATATATGAAACCGATTATGGGAATATTCATGTAACAGATAGTCTGAAACCATCCTCCTGCTCTTCCTATCTTTTCAATCCTTTCATTTTTCTTCTGTTCTTTTATCTCCGGAGAAATCTCAGGCTTTTTTTCTTTTTCTACAGCATTCTTAATTTTCCTGTCATTTAACGCTTTAATTTTTTTTCTATCCGCATCAGCCACTCTGACAGGATTTTCCGCCTTATTGTCATCCTCCCGTTTTTTCAAATTAGCTTGAACAGGCTTATATACCTTTTTTTTCATGTCAAAATCTTCATCTTTTGTTCTTTTAACTCTCTCAGGCTTTTTTTTCACCGGTTGTTTTGGTGGCTTCTCCTCTTTTTTTTCATTTTCTGTCAGGGAAGCCGCCCCAAAATACTCCTCATGTGTGGCAACAATATCTTTAAGCGACATCTCTTTAAAAGAGGAGTCGATGCTTTTTACAAGCTCATCTATATCATTTTTATTTTCTTCCATTTATCACTTCCTCCTCTATTCCTCTTCCTGAGGTTCTTCCGTTGCCACCGGTTCACTTGTATCTGTTGGCGTCTGATTTTTTTTGTTACTTTCTCCCTTTACCGGAAGTTCCTCAAGTTCTTTCTTATACATATCAAACATCGCTTTAAGATTATAATATTCTGAATAACCTTTACAAGCATCTAGGGCTTCTTTTGCCGAATCAATAAGAAGCTGCATATTTGACGGCTGATACAAATAACCATGCATCCTCTTTATTCTTGTTCTGGCAAGCTCTATCTTATTTTTGTAAATCTGATTTTTCAAAGCTCTCTCTGAATCATTTTTCTTCTTCTCTGCAAGACGTTCGTTCTCCTCTTTTTGCTGTTTTTCATATGCTTTTACTACTTTCTTCCAGCTTACTGTCTCGTCCTTTAAAGAGTCATATTTATTTCTCGCCCTTACCGCATAATCTGTTCTTACATCATCATCCACGATACTTGATATCATATCCGTAAGTTCCTTATAATCATTTTCCAAATCGTAGTAATCGGCGATATTACTGATATACCTCTTTTCAAAATTCTTGAGTTTTTTAAGCACTTCTTTCTGATATTTTTTATCCTTAAGTACCTGAACCTCATCTGCTTTCTCAGAGAGAATTGTCTTTGAGAAATAATCCATACCATATGTTCTTTTGCTGCTTCCTGAAATAGCTGTTCCCTCTATGATATTTCCATTTCCATCATATTTTGCAAGACTTATCGTAGACGGCATAATAAAGTCTTCCGGTTTTAATTTTTTATGAATATCATCCATATAATCTTTCCATATAACACCCGGAATAGAAGCACCTGAAGCCCCCGGCATTGCTCTAGGAGTGTCATAACCAGCCCAAACTACAGTTGTATAATACTTTGTATATCCGCAGAACCACACATCCTTACTTGAGTTTGTCGTACCGGTCTTACCTGCACATATCTGACCGTTATCAAGTTTTAATTTGCGTCCCGTTCCGTATGACTCATTAAATACTCCCTTTAACACATCAGTCATCATCCATGCAGCATCCTGTGAATACACCTGATCTTTTTCATTGTTATTCTTGTAAACTACACCGTCAGAAACATGTTCTATTTTCTTAATGCAAGTCCTGTCACTGTAACTTCCGTTGTTTGCAAGCGTTGAAAATCCTTTCGCCATATCGACTACACGCACACCCTCTGTAAATCCACCAAGAGAAAGTGCCATATTGTCATTATCAATATAACTTATATTATGGAAATGAAGCTTATCAAGGAATGACAATCCGTATTTTACGGTAATATTGTCAAGCACCTGCCATGCTACCGTATTGAGCGACCTTGCTACTGCCTCTCTTATCCTTACATTTCCATGATAACCGCCACCTGCATTTGATGGTCCGTTTACAAATTTATGGTCATTTACTATGGTAGACGGAGAATACATACCTGATTCAAATCCGGGAGTATAGTCAATAAGCGGTTTTATCGCACTTCCTGACTGTCTTGCAGCAAGATATGCCCTATTATACTGGTCATTTTTTCCACGACCTCCGACAATCGCCTCGACATAGTTTGTCTCATTATTGATACATACCGCTGCCCCCTGAAGTGCATATTTTCCAGTATCACCATCTTTTTCTTTATTAAATGAAAGTCCGTTATCTACTGCCTTTTGAAGTTTTTTCTGTTTCTTCATGTTTATTGAAGTATAGAGCTTATATCCGCCTGAACGTATGCTCTCTATTTTTTCACTATATACTTTGGAATATTGTTTATTGTATTTCTGATAATCTTCTTTTGAATCAAATACATATTGAAACTTGAAATTTTCTTTTTCCATAAGTGATATGGCTGCACAATGGATAGCATAGCTCATAACATAGCTCTCTTTACTGCCACCTTTTTCCGAAAACTGCTTTATATTTAATTTCTTTTTCAGTGCGGATTTGTACTCTTTAGGTGTGATAACCCCCTCTTTACACATAATCCTTAAAACACTGTTTCTCTTTTTTAATGCTGCCTTTGGATGAAGAACAGGATTGTATGATGCAGGGCTGTTTGACAGTCCTATAAGCATCGCTGCCTCATGTGGTTCTAAGTCTGCACACTTCTTTCCAAAATAATATTTGCTTGCGGCACCAACACCATAACATTTGTTTCCATAAAAGTTACTATTACAATAAAACTCCATAATCTGAGCTTTTGTAAATTTACTCTCTATTGTCGGTGCAAGAAGAATTTCAGCAATCTTTCTTGTGTAACTCTTGTTCTGCGTGAGCAGGTTGTTCTTTATAACCTGCTGTGTAATCGTACTTCCACCCTGTGTTATCTCCATGTTGTGTTTCAAAAGCGAAACACCTGCTCTCATCGTGGCAACAAGGTCCACACCTCCGTGTGTCTTAAATCGCTTGTCCTCCACGGCAATATAACCCTCATAAATATATGGCGATACATCATTTATCTTGACATATTTATAACTTCCGGCATTTACTGAACCTACTTGCTTACCCTTTGAGTCATATACCACCGTGTCTTCTTTCATTACAAAATCATCTTCACTAAGATGAACAAGTTTGTCAAATACTTCCTCTCTTGCCTCTGTAAACATAGGAAGCACTTTAACATATACACACAAACCTACTATTCCGCCTATCACCATTACTGATGCCAGAATACCCATAGCAGTTCCTATTATATTGGAAATAACTCCTGCATAACTGCCTATTACTCCTGCTATGATACGGAATACATCTTTCGCGTTTTTAACATATCTGCGTAAAGTGTTCATAACTTTCCTCCAACTAAAAATCAAATACGGCTTATTTTTCACCAAAACAGCCCATCTTATATCAAATGCCATGGATTGCAATATTGCTATCCGCTTTTGACCCTTGCATCATATAATACTATTTTTTGAGATATGTGTAAAGTTTTATTAGATTATATTGACATGATTTTTTAGCTGAATTACAATAAAAGAAGCTCTATATGAGAGGTTTTTTGTTGCTTACCGCACTATAAGTGTGAACAGTAACTTTTTCTCGTGAAGCAAAAAAATAACGAAAGGTTAAATCATGACTGAACAACTCTCTTTTAATAATTTTGGATTTATTGGATTTGGACTTATCGGTGGCTCTATAGCACACGCATTAAAAGAAATCTATCCTTCTTCCAATATTATTGCATATAACTACTATAAAACTAAAACACACAAAAAACTTGAAGCAGCAAAACAAGATGGTATCGTTGATAATATCAGCACATCACTAAGTGATTTTTCAGATTGTGATGTTATATTTCTTTGTGCTCCGGTTCTTACTAATATTTCTTATCTTAACGAACTCTCACCTTACATATCAGAAAATTGTTTACTTACTGATGTTGGAAGTGTAAAAGGAAATATCCACAAAGTCGTAGCAGAGCTTGGACTTAACAAAAATTTTATCGGTGGTCATCCAATGACCGGCTCTGAAAAAACCGGATATGCAAACTCCGACTCATCATATCTTAAAGATGCCTACTACATTCTCACTCCGACTGAGGAAGTCCCGGCTGAATATACTTCATGGCTTAAAAATTTTATAATCACTGCAGGCTCACATTGTGAGATAATGGACTATAAAACCCATGACAATGTAACTGCTGCCATAAGTCACTGCCCTCATATCATATCGGCTTCTCTTATAAATACCGTGGCTAAGCTTGATGATGACGGAAAATATGGCAGACTTGCCGCCGGCGGACTTAAGGATATAACACGCATTTCTTCTTCTTCCCCCGAAATGTGGCAGAATATCTGTCTTTCAAACCCAGATGCAATAGTTTCATTTCTCAACAGATACATTGCTACTCTTACAAATGCGAAAGAAGCAGTTATAAGTGGTGATTCAGACAAACTGATGCAATTTTTTGAAAGTGCAAAAAAATATCGTGATAAACTTTAATAAATGGAGGTAACAATGAATATATTAGAAGGACTGAACCCCGAACAGGAAAAAGCTGTTAAACATTTTCAGGGACCTCTCCTTATACTTGCAGGTGCAGGCTCCGGTAAAACAAGGGTTCTTACACACAGAATAGCCTTTTTGATAAATGAATACAGAGTAAAACCTTGGAACATTTTAGCACTCACATTTACAAACAAGGCTGCCGGTGAGATGCGTGAGCGTGTGCAGTCACTCCTTGCAGAACAGGCTGATGATATATGGGTGAGCACTTTTCACTCAACCTGCGTCAGGATATTGCGAAGAAATATTGAGGCACTCGGTTACTCACGGAGTTTTACGATATATGACGGTGACGACCAGAAAACGCTTATGCGTGAGATAATCAAATTTCTTAACCTTGACCCGAAAAAATATAAAGAAAGAACTTTTATGAACGCTATCTCCTCAGCAAAAGACGAACTTGTCTCACCTGAGGAATACGAAAAAATGGCGATGGGCGACCACCAGAAAGAACTTTATGCAAGAGCATACAGAGAATATGAAAGACGGCTTCACGATGCCAATGCACTCGATTTTGATGACCTTATCTGTAAAACGGTACAGCTTTTTAAAGAAAACCCGGATATACTTGAATATTACCAAAACAGATTTAAGTACATAATGGTTGATGAATATCAGGACACAAACACAGCACAGTTTAGACTTATACATCTTCTTGCCAGCACAAAAGGTGATAACGGTGAGACATTGCACAATCTTTGTGTGGTAGGTGATGATGATCAGTCCATCTACAAATTTCGTGGTGCAAACATCAAAAACATACTGAATTTTGAAAACTCCTATCCTGAAACAGAAGTCATAAAACTTGAGGAAAACTATCGTTCGACCCAGAACATCCTTGATGCAGCAAATGCTGTTATTAAAAACAATCAGGTGAGAAAAGATAAGGCTCTCTGGACACAGCACGAAAAAGGTGATCTTATATATCTCTCACAATTTGATTCCGATTATGACGAGGCATCTTCCATCGCTGCTGCCATTGCAGCAGTCACAAGAAGCGGGCAGGCAGACTATAAGGACTTTGCAATTCTTTACAGAACAAATGCCCAGTCACGTATTTTCGAGGAAAAACTTGTAACAAACAATATTCCTTACAGGATAGTCGGTGCTGTAAACTTCTACCAGCGTAAAGAAATAAAAGATATGCTCGCCTATCTCCGCACGATAGAAAATGGTCTTGATGACATATCGGTAAAGCGAATAATCAATGTTCCAAAAAGAGGTATAGGACTTACAACGATAGACCGAATAACCTCTTATGCCATAGAGCATGAAACAAGTTTTTACGGAGCATTGCAAAACTGTGATTACATCGATGGTGTCAAACGAAGTACCGGAAAGATAAATTCCTTTGTAAATCTTATCGAGTCATTTAAGAGACATTTAGAGATGGACGGCTATGGTCTTGATGATCTCATAAAAGAAATCATCGACGAAACAGGTTATGTAAAGCTTCTTGAGGAAGAAGATACCGAGGAAGCAAAAGGCCGTATAGAAAATATCGAGGAACTTGTCAACAAGATTGCATCATACATTGAAAGCTGTGACGATGAAGAACCATCGCTTAGCGGTTTTCTTGAGGAGATAGCTCTTGTAGCTGATATTGACAATGTGGATGAGAGTAATGACCTTGTTCTCCTTATGACACTTCACAGTGCAAAAGGTCTTGAATTTCCGTATGTCTACCTTGTCGGCATGGAAGACGGCATCTTTCCAGGATATATGGCAGTAACAGGTGATGACCCTGAGGAGATGGAGGAAGAAAGGCGACTCTGCTATGTAGGCATAACGCGTGCAAAGAAAAAACTTTCACTCAGTTGTGCTAAAGCAAGGTTTAGAAACGGCGAAATGCAATTCTACAGACCATCACGCTTTATAGATGAGATACCCCGCTATCTTATCAAGCAAACAGGTCCGGCAAAACAACAGACCACGCAGTCTGCAAAAAAAACATCCGGAAGCTACAGTGCGGCAGACTTCCTCAAAATGCAGCCAAAAATGCAGCAGACTCCGATATATAAAAAACCAGATGCAGCAGCCACAACCTGGAATCCGCTTGCGGAAAAAAAAGTAAAACAAAAACAGCATCAGGCATCAGGCATCGGACTCCTGGACAATCCTCTTATCAAAAAGGGCTTCGGAAACACTAAGGCTGCCACTGCTTCCTCTTCCACGCCTGATTATAAAACAGGTGACAGAGTTTCACACATCAAGTTTGGAGAAGGTGTAGTCAAGGATATGACTGAGCATTCAGGTGATTATATGGTGACTGTTGAATTTGACAACCAAACCACACGCAAAATGATGGCTTCCTTTGCAAAACTTAAGAAAAAATAACTATTATACTACTAGATATAACGGTTATCTTATGATATAATAATGACAAAATCCAGATGCATCGCATCTGCCGCACTTCGTGCTATATGATTTTATCGTTCACAAATTCGGTACAAGAAGATAACACCTTCTCTTGCCTTGCGAATTTGTGATATATTTCAACAGACATTTTTTAAGAAGAAAGGATGGGGATTATGAGCAACAAATTTGAAGATTTGATCAATGCAGCAAAAGTTTCTGAATTATTACACAAAAAAGAACTTGAAGAAAAGAACAAAAACGCTATCGTTATCGTTCTTGCCGTACTCGGTGCGATTGCAGCCGTAGCAGGTATCGCATTTGCGGTTTATAAGTATCTCACACCTGATTATCTTGAGGATTTTGATCCTGATGATTACTCAGATGATTTTGACGATGACTATATCGAGTTCTCTGACGGAGAACCTGAGGCTGAGGACTAATATATATTTGATATGATCTATTATCTAATTTTAATATATATTTTAGACTTAGGCAAATATTATAATTACAAGAATACCGAAGTGGATATTCCATTTCGGTATTTTAACAATTACCTGACATTATAACTGAAACGGAGGAACAACCAATATGAAACTTTGGGGAGGACGATTCACAAAGGAAACCAACCAACTCGTGCACAATTTCAATGCATCACTCTCATTTGACCAAAAATTTTATGAGGAAGACATAACAGGAAGTATCGCTCATGTAACTATGCTCGCTGAGCAGAAGATAATCTCTGATGAAGACAAAGACACTATAATCGGAGGTCTTAAATCAATTCTTGAAGATATAAAATCTGGAAAACTCATAATCAATGAGGAGCATGAGGATATACACAGTTTTGTAGAAGCTCATCTTATCGAGCGTGTCGGTGATGCCGGAAAGAAACTTCACACCGGAAGAAGCCGTAACGACCAGGTTGCACTTGATATGAAACTCTATACAAGGAAAGAAGTCCTTGAGATGGATAAGCTTCTCAAAAATCTTCTTAATAGTCTCTTAAAGATAATGAAAGAAAATCTTGACACTATAATACCGGGATTTACTCATCTCCAGAAAGCACAGCCTATAACTCTCGCACATCACATGGGTGCATATTTTGAGATGTTTAAAAGAGACCGCTCACGCCTTAAAGATATATATGAACGCATGAACTACTGCCCACTTGGCTCAGGTGCACTTGCCGGCACTACATATCCATTAAACAGAGAGAGAACAGCAGAGCTCCTTGGTTTTTACGGTCCTACATTAAACAGTATGGACTCCGTTTCTGACAGAGATTATCTCATCGAATTTTCATGTGCGATGTCTATTATAATGATGCATTTAAGCCGTTTTTGTGAGGAGATAATCATCTGGAACACAAACGAGTACAGATATATTGAGATAGATGATTCATACTCAACCGGCAGCAGTATTATGCCGCAGAAGAAAAACCCTGACATTGCCGAGCTTGTGCGTGGAAAGACAGGCAGGGTTTATGGCTCACTTACTTCACTTCTCACTACAATGAAAGGTCTTTCACTTGCATACAACAAAGATATGCAGGAGGACAAAGAATTTGTATTTGATGCCATCGACACTACAAAGGGATGTATTCTTCTTTTCAACGGTATGCTCGACACAATGACATTCAATAAAGACCGTATGCGTGCAAGTGCAGAAGGCGGATTTACAAATGCTACTGATGCCGCAGATTATCTTGTTAAACACGGTGTTCCATTCAGGGATGCACACGGAATTATTGGTCAGCTTGTACTTTACTGCATAGACAAAAATATATCACTTGGAGAAATGACTCTTGACGAATACAAAGCGATAAGCCCTGTATTTGAAGAAGATATATACGATGCAATAAGCATGGAAACCTGTGTCGATAAACGAAACACAATCGGTGCACCGGGACCACAGGCTATGCGTGATGTTATAAAATTATATGACGAATATCTTGCTGGGTAGAAAAGAGCAAAACCAGCGTTTTGCTCCCCAAGAATTGCAAAGCAATTCTTGTTGGTATCATACTATTTTACGAGCATTTCACTATACTGTAGAAAGGAGCAAAACCAGCGTTTTGCTCCTTTCTACTATGTTACGAACATTTTGCTATAACTAAAAAAGAAAAAGTTTTTGCAGGCTACAGCCTACAAAAACTTTTTCTTTTTTAATACTATAAGCATAACTGCACACACAATAAGTATCACTCCACAAATAATCCCAAAACCAAACGGTGTATTTGAAAACGGAACCCATTTTGAATTTACGTTCATTCCATATATTCCTGAAATAAGAGTTGGAATACCCATGACGAGCGTAACTATCGTAAGCGTCTTCATTACATTATTCAGTCTGTTGTCAATAACTGATGACATAAGTTCTCTTGTTCCGTTTACTATATCTCTGTATATGCTTGTCATCTCAATAGCCTGCTGGTTCTCGACAATTACATCATCAAGCAAGTCCTTATCATCAGGATACTGCTCAAGTCTTTTATATCTTGTCAGTCTGTCCATTACAACGGCATTTGCACGAAGCGATGTTGCAAAGTAAACAAGCGTTGACTCTAAGGCATGGAGATCTATAAGGTCTATATCTTCCGTATCATCATCGATTCTCTCCTCTATTTCAGTACGCTTCTTATCTATAACCCTAAGGCTGGTCTGATAGGATGATGCCACTCTAAACAATATCTGATAAACAAATCTGAGTTTTTTCTTTGTACTAAACTCCTTTACCCTTCCATTTACAAATGCTTGCAATATAGAAGTCTCCTCAGTACAGACAGTAATAATCGTATCTGATGTAAGTATGATACCAAGTGGTATAGTAGTATATGCTTCTTTATCGTGTCTTATCTCAGTCGTAGGTATATCAATGAGAATAAGTGTGTATCCATCCTCAAGCTCCACACGCGAGCTTTCCTCTTCATCAAGTGCTGCCAACAGATCCTGAATATCTATATTTAATTTTTCTGCTACTTCCTCACCTTCAGAAACCGTCGGGTTTACCATATCAATCCAGATTCCCTGAGTAAGTTCAGAAACCTCATATATCTTTTTATCATCTGTCCTGTAATACTTAACCACTTAATCTCACCAGCTTTCTTTCATTTTTTAATGACAATGCAGACATTTGCAATCCGCTTTCGCTGCTTTCCCATGAATACATTCACTTTGCTTATCTGCATTCTCAAAACACATTTAATTATACCCTATCCCCTGAATCCTTGCAACACAATACTTATCTGCTCAAGTAAAAGATACTTTACATCCCAGTAATCTTCGCTCTTTGTCCATGCCTTTGCCTGCATCTTTATGTTGACCGGTGTAAGTTTATCAACAACAACACATCTGTTCATTTCATGAAGTATCCTTTCGTTGCCCTCGATAAGCTTCATTATCTCAGTTTTAACTTCCTCGATATTTGCATCTAAAGAAACCGTAAACTCTAACACAAGCATTCTTTCGTCCTGCTTAGTTGTATTTGTGACATTTGAGTTTGAAATGGTACCGTTCGGTATAACGACAACCTTGTTATCCGTGGTGGCTATCCTTGTATAAAATATATCTATACTCATAACCGTTCCCTCAGCACCGGCAGTGATTATATAATCTCCCACTCTAAAAGGCTTCAAAAGAAGTATAAGCACACCGCCTGCAAGATTTGAAAGACTTCCCTGTAATGCAAGACCAACCGCCAATCCTGCCGAACCAAGAACCGCAACAATAGAACTTGTACCTATGCCGATTATTCCTGCTATAACCATCAGGAGTAGAATATTATAGGCAAATGTAGCAAGTGACATAACAAACTTTTGAACACTTATCTCTACCGCCTTACGCTCCATAGTCTTTTTTGTAACCTTGAGAGCCAGTTTGACAAGTTTTCTTCCAATAACAAAAACAATTACCGCTATCAGAAGCGTCTTTGCAAAATCAAGCAGCCACTCTCTCTGGCTAAGCAGATATTGTATAAAAAAGCTTGTTTTCTGC
Source organism: Clostridium sp. AF34-13 (assembly GCF_003477845.1). Classification (NCBI taxonomy): domain Bacteria; kingdom Bacillati; phylum Bacillota; class Clostridia; order Eubacteriales; family Clostridiaceae; genus Clostridium; species Clostridium sp. AF34-13. Next base: position 165,810 of record NZ_QUEB01000008.1, on the reverse strand, counting down.
TCATCAGATGCAGATGAATTCATGACTTTCTGAAGTTCATCGACACCTATCGCCTTTCCACTTGCCGACTGCTCCACGACACCCGCTGCTGAGCTTAAAAGCCCTCTTGTATATAACATAAATCCCTCCTGTTTACCGTTATGCACTCTCTATATCTTCTCAATAAATGATTTTCCACCACTTATTACCATACGCAACAAAAGCTTTGGGACTTGCCTGTAATATTAAATCCTGTGAATAAAAAGACCGCTCCTGAGCTTTGGCTCAAACCATGTACTCTTAGGTGGCATTAAAAGACCTGCATCTGCCACCTCAAACAATTCTGATATAGATGTAGGATACATTGCAAATGATACTTTCATATCTGAATCAGCACGCTTTTCAAGTTCCTTAAGACCTCTTATACCACCGATAAAATCTATTCTCTCATCTGTTCTCGGATCTTTTATTCCAAGAACCGGTTCAAGAAGATAATTCTGTAACAGTGAAACATCGAGCGACAATACAGGGTCATTTATCTCAAGAAGCTCTTTCTTTGCAGAAAGCATATACCATTTTCCTGATAAATACATTGAAACCTTACCTTTTTTGTCAGGATGTTTTGCTTCACTTAAAGTTGTGACCTCAAAATTATCTTTGATTTTTTCGATAAATTCATCCTCTGAAAGTCCATTCAGATCCTTTACCGTGCGGTTATAATCCATTATCATAAGCTGGTCATCCGGGAAAAGCACTGATAAGAAATAATTAAATTCCTCCGTTCCGTCATAACCAGGATTTTCTTTTCTTCTCTTTAATCCGACTTTTACCGCAGAAGCTGCTCTGTGATGTCCATCTGCTATGTATATCTCTCCAATACCTGCAAACGCATTTTTGATAATCTCAACCTCTTTACTTTCAGCAATCTTCCATACTGTATGACCTATGCCGTCAACCGCCGTAAAATCATAAAGCGGACTTTCCTCAGTCATGACTTTTGACACTACATCATTTATTGCTTTTTTAGATCTGTATGCAAGAAAGATAGGTCCTGTCTGTGCACTTAATGTATCTACATGTCTGATACGATCCTGTTCCTTTTCCTCTCTTGTATTTTCATGCTTTTTAATAACATTATTTACATAATCGTCAACACTTGCACATGCAACAATCCCCGTCTGCTCTCTTCCATCCATCGTAAGTCTGTAAATATAATAACACTCGTCCTCATCCGTTACATATATGCCGTCTGCCACCATACTCTCAAAAATTTCTTTTGCCTTGTCATAAACCTGCGGTGCATATGTATCAACACTGTCATCAAACTGAGTTTCTGCCCTGTCTATCTTCAAAAAAGATAAAGGTTCTCTTATCACCTCTTCTGCTGCCTCCGCCCTGTTATAAACATCATAAGGTAATGCTGCAACCCTGTCTGCGACATCTGTATCCGGTCTTATTGCAACAAACGGTTTAATTACTGCCATAATACTTTTCCTCCATTTTTCTATAACTTTTTACTTATATGTAACAGTTCAGTCATAAAAAGATAATTGGCAATACAATGAGCTTGTTCATTGTATTGTTAAGTATCTTTTTATGGTAGAACTGTTACGCTTATATTTATCTAAAATAAAATATCTTTTGACCCTAACATACACATATGATATTATAACAAAAAAGAGAATAAAAAAACAGATGTAAATTAAACCAATACTGTTTATTGCAACAACTAAAAACAGACAGCGTAAAAAGGGGGCGGATGATTATGTTAAAAACTATTATATTTGACATGGATGGCGTTATCATAGACAGTGAACCACAACACGCAAAAGCAGCAGTCAGGACATTTAAGGAGCTTGGTGCTGATGTTGATATAGAATATTGCTATTCATTTATAGGAAGTTCAACTAAAAAAATGGCAGAGACAGCTATTAAAGATTTTTCTCTCGATATATCAACAGATGAACTTCTTGAAAAATTAAACAAGACCAAAAAAGAAATGCATGAAAAAGAAGGCTATATCGCTGTTCCCGGTGTCATAGAGCTTATCAAAAGGCTTTACAGAGACGGCATACAACTTGCAATAGCTTCATCATCTTCACCTAAAGAGATTGAAACTGTAGTAAAAAAACTCGGTATAAAAAAATACTTTGAAAAACTCGTGTCAGCATCACAAGTCAAACATCCAAAACCTGCACCTGACACATTTCTCCTTGCACTTGAAAAACTCGGTGCATCACTTGAGGATACCGTTATAATCGAGGATTCAGAAAATGGTGTAAAGGCAGCGAAAGAATGTAATGTCACCTGCATAGGTTTTTCTTCTCCAGATGCCGTAAAGCCACAGAATCTCTACAAAGCAGATGTGCTCATCGAGTCTTTTGACAGCATTGACAAGACATTTATCGAAAACACATTGTTACGCTCACATGGAAAACCGATAACTATAGCATCGACAAAACGACTTATCATAAGAGAACTTGCCGTATCAGATATACCCCAGATATATACTATATACTCTGACCCTCAGGTAAGAAAGTACATAGACAATATAGACGATTATCTTGACGCTGAAATAGAAAAACAAAAAGCCTATATACAGAAAGTCTATTCTTTTTACGGCTATGGTCTTTGGGGAGTATTTGGCAAGACAAGTAAAAAACTAATAGGAAGATGTGGCTTTGAAAATGAAACCATAGACGGCAAAGACGAAATAATGCTCTCTTATCTGCTTGACAGTGAGCACTGGGGCTATGGCTATGCATTAGAATGCTGTGAGGCAGCTTTAAGATATGCAAAAGAAAACCTGGACATGAACCGTATAGTTGTCGTCATCGACCATGACAATAGCCGCTCTATCAAAACAGCTGAAAAACTTGGTTTTAAATATGAAAAAGATGTAGTATTCAACGATAAAGATCGGAAACTTTTTTCGATTCAATTATAATCAGCAAAGCGTCTGCTTGCAATAATTAGTAAAACTATTTATATTCAGGGATATTCGCAATTTGTTTCACTAATTGCTCATAAATCTGTTAACTACTAAAATTATTTATTTGAAAAAACGGGTAAAACTTAATATTTTACCCGTTTTTATTATAAATTTTATACCAGAAACCGTCTGTTTTTATGCCACCGATTGTAAAAACAATAAGTGCACCCCGGCTTATTTCATGTTACCATTATCTTTTGTTGTTCTTTTTATTATTGTTTTTGTCTGTATTCTTGTTTGTATTTTTCTTATTATTTGCTTTCTTTTTGTTTGGCTTCTTTGTCGTTTTAGGTTTTGCTGTTGCAGTATTTCCATTTGCATTGCCAGTTGTCCCTGCCTGTCCCGCATTATTTGCTGTTCCATCAGTTCCCTGATTTCCTGTAGCATCATCGACAACATCCGCCGTATCATCCGCAACATCGTCAACTACATCTGCTGCATCATCAACAACATCACCCACAACACCGTCATCATCACCGGTCATATCACTCTCATCATAATCACTGTCATCCTCATTTACAACAGGTCCAGCTGTCTTTTCAGCCTCAGGTTCCTGTGTAGCAGATGATGTAACCGAATTATTGTTCTTACCGTTTCCACAACCGGCAAGCATCATAGTAGATAATGCCAATGTAGTTATTAACATCACAATTCTTCTTCGCATAATTTCCTCCTAACACAACTATATTTTTGTACTTAAGTGAAGCATTACCGCTGCCATAAGATTCCAGCAACAGCCACGCATTAGAAACAGGTCAATCAGTGCAATCATCCCATCTCTTAAACATAGTATGTTACGAGTTTAGCAAAGTTATTCATTTTTCAATTATTTAACAACAATTTTCATAAATTTTTTCTTTCCTCGTTTGAGTACAATACCATCTTCCGTGATATTATCTTTATTGATAACAGATTTAGGCTCTGTAACTTTCTCACCATCGACAGAAACTCCACCCTGCTGCACATTTCTTCTCGCCTCACCATTTGACGAAGCAAGTCCTGCCTTTACGAGAAGTGTAAGTATTCCTATATTTCCATCCACATCAAAATCTTCACCAGAAAGTTCAGTAACAGGCATCTGTGATGTATTTCCACCACCTGCAAATAATGCTCTTGCACCCTCTTTTGCCTTGTTTGCTTCCTCCTCGCCGTGAACGAGTTTTGTAAGTTCAAATGCAAGTATCTCCTTAGCTTCATTTAACTTGCTGCCTTCCCACTTGTCCATCTCATCAATCTGCTCTAATGGAAGGAATGTGAGCATACGGAGACATTTAAGTACATCAGCATCACTAACATTTCTCCAATACTGGAAGAAGTCAAACGGGGAAGTCTTGTCCGGGTCAAGCCAAACTGCTCCTGACTGTGTCTTACCCATCTTCTTTCCTTCAGAGTTAAGTAAAAGATTTATAGTCATTGCATATGCGTCCTTACCAAGCTTTCTTCTGATAAGCTCAGTACCACCGAGCATATTACTCCACTGGTCATCCCCACCAAACTCCATGTTACAGCCGTATTTCTGATATAATGTGTAGAAATCAAAACTCTGCATTATCATGTAGTTAAATTCAAGGAATGAAAGTCCCTTCTCCATTCTCTGCTTGTAACATTCAGCGGCAAGCATACGATTGACTGTAAAATGTGGTCCTATATCTCTTAAAACTTCCATATAATTTAAGTCTGTAAGCCAATCAGCATTGTTTACAAGCATTGCCTTACCCTCGCCAAACTCAATAAAACGGCTCATCTGTTTCTTGAAACATTCAACATTATGATTTATCGTCTCGACAGTCATCATCTGTCTCATGTCCGTTCTTCCTGATGGATCACCAATCATTGCCGTACCACCACCGATAAGTGCGATTGGCTTATTTCCTGCCATCTGGAGTCTCTTCATAAGACAGAGAGCCATAAAATGCCCCACATGAAGACTGTCAGCTGTCGGATCAAAACCGATATAAAAAGTTGCCTTACCATTGTTTATAAGTTCCTTTATCTCTTTCTCGTCTGTGACCTGTGCTATAAGACCACGAGCCACTAACTCATCGTATAATTTCATAATTATAATTCCTCCATTTATCTGCAATTATGCTTTCTTTTTTTATCCTCATACATTCTGTCATCTGCTATCTTGCACAATTCCTCTATTCTGAATGAGCCTTTTGCAAATGCTGTTCCAACAGCCACACTGCACGGACTCATACCATACTTTTCATTGACTATTTCTAGCTCTTTTTCCCATCTTTCCTTTATCTTGGTGACATCACTTTCAGCACAATTTAATGCAACCATTATAAACTCATCGCCACCCATTCTGAAACCGTGTATATTTTCAGACAACATAGCCTTAATACTCTCGGCAGCCTTTTTAAGAAGTGCATCCCCGGCATCATGTCCATATCTGTCGTTCGTCTCTTTCAGATGATTTACATCCATGAAAAATATACCGACTGATGCAAGCATAGTATATTCTTCCCTGCTTTTCGTGAAATAACTTCGTCTGTTATAAAGTCCCGTGAGAAGATCATGTTCACTGTCATAGCGCATTTTCTCACTCATTATCTTATTTTCCATCATAAGATGCACAGCGTTTAAAAACATATCAGAACAATCATTAAAATCAATTCCCACTTCCTCATCCTGCTCACCAAGCACAAGAACAATGCTATATAAAACACCCTCTACTATTCCTGAACAAACTACTATCCTTTTGTTTTCAATAAACTCATAACAACTCAATAATTCTTCTCTCATATCATCTGACATTTCAGCAACAGATGTATATATATAATGTCTGGTATTAAACAGTCTCCCCATTCCTGCATTGAGATATGTCTGATATTTTGTCACATCATCCGAATCTTTTCTGTAAACCACACTGTCAACAATACCTGACTCTGTACACGAATATGTCAACATTGCATCCATTCCAAAGCACTTTGAAAGCACCTTAAACAAAACTGAAAAATCATCGTGTATATGTTCCAAAACATAACTCTGAAACTGAACAATATTTTCTAAGGATTTAAGATATTCCATCATTTCTGCATTTTGTTTTTCCAACTTTTAGTCCTCCTGCAATCTGCAAAATCAAAATAACAATCCTACTCTGATTCTCCGTTTCAAAGCTGTCACAAAGTATCAGACATTTTCCTGCAATATATTTTATTAAACCGGGGACAAACTTCTAGCCAAAACTTTGTATTTAAACATACATACCTACCTGACTTTGTCCACACATCATCTTATCCCTCATAACCATTAGGATTTTTAGTCTGCCATCTCCATGCATCTTCACACATCTTATCTATGCTTCTCGTTGCCTCCCAGCCAAGTTCCTCCTTAGCTTTTGCCGGGTCGGCATAACACATATCAATATCTCCCGGTCTGCGTGGGGTAATCTTGTATGGTATCTCTTTTCCACAAGCTTTTTCAAAATTCTTAATTATATCAAGAACACTGTAGCCAACGCCTGTTCCAAGATTGTAAGTCACAAGTCCCGGATGTGTGACAAGTTTCTCAAGAGCCTTTATATGACCTGTTGCAAGGTCAACAACATGAATATAATCACGCACTCCGGTTCCATCCGGTGTATCATAATCATCGCCAAAAACATTTACACATTCAAGCTGTCCTGCAGCCACTTTTGCTACATATGGCAGAAGATTATTTGGTATGCCATGCGGATTTTCACCTATCATTCCACTCTCATGTGCTCCGATAGGATTAAAATATCTAAGCAGTGCTATATCCCACTCATTATCAGATTTGTATATATCTCTGAGCATATCTTCTATTATAAGCTTTGTTCGTCCATAAGGATTTGATACCGACAGTGGAAAATCTTCTCTAATAGGCACAGATTCAGGCTTTCCGTAAACAGTAGCCGATGAGCTGAAAACTATCGACTTAACACCATGCTTTTCCATAACCTTTAAAAGATTTAATGTACCTGTAAGATTGTTATCAAAATATCTAAGAGGTATCTGGCATGATTCACCGACTGCTTTAAGTGCAGCAAAATGAATTACAGAATCTATGTTTTCCTTTTCAAATATAGCATCAATGGCTTTTTCGTTTAAAAGATCTTCCTCATAAAAAGAAATCTTTTTTCCTGTAAGTTCTTCAACCCTTGCAACAGACTCCCTGCTGGAATTTACAAGATTATCCACAACTACTACATCATAACCTGCATTTAAAAGTTCCACATTTGTATGGCTTGCAATAAAACCTGCTCCACCGGTTACTAAAATCTTCATAAAGCACCTCATTTCGTTAATCTATTATTTTTCCGTCTGTTTTCTGCTTAATTTATCAATCAATGTCATAAACCACACACTCAATGTGATACAAAACATCTCTCATATGTTCATACACTTTTCCTATAACTCATTATCACACATTTCAAGTGCTGCCGCAATAACCTTATCCATATCATAATATTTGTACTGACCGAGTCTTCCGCCAAATAAAACATTTTTCTCATTTTTTGCAAGCTCCTCATACTGCCGGTAAAGACTGTCATTTTTTTCATTGTTGACCGGATAATACGGTTCATCACCCTTTTTCCACTCAGAAGAATACTCCCTGCTTATAATAGTTACGGGCTGTTTTCCAAAATTAAAATGCTTATGCTCGATTATCCTCGTATAAGGTACATCCGCAGAAGTATAATTGACAACTGCATTTCCCTGATAATTCTCCATATCAAGCTTTTCAGTCTCAAATCTGACTGAACGGTACTCAAGAACACCGAGTTTATAATCAAAAAACCGGTCTATCATACCTGTATATATTATTTTATCGGCATCAATCTGATTTTTTATATCAAAATAATCGACTGAAAGTTTAACTTCAATGCCCTTAAGCATATTCTCAATCATTTTTGTATAACCTTCAACCGGAATACCCTGATACCTGTCATTGAAATAATTGTTATCATAAGTAAATCTAAGAGGAAGTCTTTTTATGATAAATGCAGGAAGCTCCTTACATTCCCTGCCCCACTGTTTCTGGGTATATCCTTTTACAAGTTTCTCATACACATCTTTACCGGCAAGTTTTAAAGCCTGCTCCTCAAGATTTTTTGGCTCACCTATATTTAACTCAGCAATCTGCCTTTCTATCACAGCCTTAGCTTCAGCCGGAGTCTTAATGCCCCACATCTTGCTGAAAGTATTCATATTGAACGGAAGATTATAAAGTTCATCCCCATATATGGCAACCGGAGAATTTATATAATTATTAAACTCTGCAAATTGATTTACATACTGCCATATCCTCTTGTCAGAAGTATGAAAAATATGTGCTCCGTATTTGTGAACATCAATATCATCAATTTTTTCAGTATAAATATTACCTGCAAGATGCTCTCTCTTGTCGATAACAAGACATTTCTTTCCCTTTTTATGTGCTTCATGTGCAAAAACCGCACCAAACAGTCCCGCACCTACTATTAAGTAATCGTATTTCATATTTTTCCCCTTTTCCGTCATAATCAGACAACTTATTCACACGCTTTATACCAGCAGTCTTTTTAACTGCATACACATTTTTAAAAATTTTATCAAAGGCATTTCTTATGATTTTAAATCTTAATTAGGGTTCTTTAAGTCTCCGCCTTCTTTTGAAGAAAAATTGATACTGTCAAGTGTAAAATCATGCGGTATCATAATCTTATAACCCGAATATTTTTCGCTGTCCTTAACAGGAATCCTGCAATAATTTGTTCCTTTTTTCCATGTTGCATTGATGTAATCAGTCAATTTATTACCATCTTTGTCAAAAAATTTAAGACTTAAAACAACATCCTGTTCTGCTGTTTCAGCAAAATTAACATCAATTTCTTTTACTCCGTTATAATTGTCCGTTTTCAGATAACATTCCTGCTGGGTGTTAAACCCATAGTGAAGCCCCTCAACATTATAACCGGAATACTCAATGACACCTGAACTGCCCTCCTTAAATGCACCCTTTGGTGCAAAAACCGTATTTTTTAAGATAACGGCACATATTATCACAACAACTGCTATTGCTATACATATTATTGTTTTCTTTGATTTATTCATGTTTTTTCTCCTTACACCTATTTGTCATGTAGGTAAATGCAAAACTAATTATATCCTGTGTTAATTTCTCTATTTAATCAAGGATTATGCCATTTTCACAAATGCCTAATTAAGCAGGTGTGACTGCCCCTTATACGCTCTCAGCCTTTTTAGCAAAAATAATAAGTTTACTGAACACAAAATTCAAAACTATCACGAGGACATTCGACAATATTTTCATTATCATATCCGACCAGTGCAGGCAGTCAACAGTCACATACATTATAACCATATCCATAACCCCGGTAGCCAGACGGCACCATACAAATGACATACACTCTTTGAGTAATGCCGAAAGTGTATCAGTTTTGCTCTCGAAAACAAAAATCTTGTTTGTCACATACGCAAACGCAACACCGAGCACCCACGCTATTGCATTGCTGGGGATAGTATCTATCCCTATAAGATGCTTGCAAACCGCATATGCCACAATGTTTATAAGTGTCGTAAATCCTCCGAACACAAGGTAAAGGATTGGCTCTTTATACTTTAAATATAAATCCCATATTTTTTTAATCATATCTTATCTGTTAGTCTCCATTCCATTACGGCTTTCCGTTAATAATCTATCATACATTCCTGTTCATATCCGTCCAAACAACATTTATTCAACGGTAACGCTCTTTGCAAGATTTCTAGGCTTATCAACATCAAGACCTTTAGCTACAGAAACATAATAAGCTAAAAGCTGAAGTGGAATTACTGCAAGACTTGCTGCAAAATGCTCATCTGTCTTAGGAATATATGTTGCAAATTCTACTGTATCTTCTATATTATAGTTGCCATATGTAGTAAGTCCCATGAGGTATGCACCTCTACTCTTACACTCTACCATATTGCTTATCGTCTTTTCATAAAGACCATTCTGCGTAAGCACACCTATAACAAGCGTTCCATCCTCGATAAGACTTATAGTTCCATGCTTAAGTTCACCTGCCGCATATGCCTCAGAGTGAATATAGCTTATCTCCTTAAGCTTGAGACTTCCCTCAAGTGAGATAGCATAATCTATTCCACGGCCTACAAAGAAAATATCCTTTGCATTTGCCTGTTTAGAAGCAAACCACTGAAGTCTCTCTTTATCGTCTATTATCTTTTGAATCTTATCAGGAAGTTCACTAAGTTCTGACAAAAATCCGTCATACTGCTCCTGATTTATCTGACCTCTTACCATAGCAAACTCAATAGCAAGAATATAGCTTGCTATAAGCTGTGTGCTGTATGCCTTAGTAGTGGCAACTGAAATCTCAGGACCCGCAAGTGTATAAAATACATTGTCAGCCTCTCTTGCAATAGAAGAACCGACAACATTAACAATACTGAGTGTCTTTATTCCCCTGCTCTTAGCTTCCCTGAGTGCTGCAAGACTGTCTGCCGTCTCACCTGACTGGCTGATTATAATAACAAGTGCATCTTTATCAATAATAGGATTTCTATATCTGAACTCTGAAGCAAGTTCAACTCTTACCGGTATTCTTGCAAGATCCTCAATAACATACTGTGCAACCATACCAACATGCCATGCAGAACCGCACGCAACAATATGAATCTGACTGATATTTTCAATATCTTCCTTTGCAAGACCTACATTAGAAAGATCAATCTTTCCATCCTTGACAACTGAACCAAGCGTATCCTTTATAGCCTTTGGCTGCTCATGTATCTCTTTCATCATGAAATGCTCAAAACCAGCTTTCTCTGCTGCCTGTGCATCCCACTTAATCTCCTTAGGCTCTTTCTCAATCTCATCACCGTCAAGATTGTAAAAAGTAATCTCACCGGCTCTAAGTCTTCCGATTTCAAGATTTCCTATATAATAAACATTTCTCGCATAGCTGAGTATAGCCGGAACATCAGATGCAACATAAGACTCCCCATTTGCCGTAGCAAGAATCATCGGACTGTCTTTTCTTGCAACATAAATCTCCTCAGGATACTCCTTAAACATAACTGCGAGTGCATACGAACCACGGATTCTTATCATCGCATGATTGATGGCATCGACAGGAGTTCCCTCATATTTTTTATAATAATAGTCAATAAGTTTTACGGCAACCTCTGTATCAGTCTGTGAATAAAACTCATATCCTTTTTTGGCAAGCTTATCTCTAAGTTCCTGATAATTCTCAATAATACCGTTATGTACTGCAACAACATTACCATCATCACTGTGATGCGGATGTGCATTAGTCTCTGACGGCTCACCATGTGTAGCCCATCTTGTATGACCGATACCACAAGTTCCTTGCATAGCCTTACCGTCATTTGTCTTTTCGGCAAGCACTTTAAGACGACCTTTCGCCTTAACTACCTCTATATCTGCATCCCCGTTTCTCACAGCAAGCCCTGCTGAATCATACCCTCTGTATTCAAGCTTAGACAAACTGTCCAAAAGAATAGGTGCTGCCTGATGTTTACCAATAAAACCAACAATTCCACACATATTTTATAGTCTCCTTTATCATCAACATTATCTAAAGCAATTAAAAATCATAAACTTAGTCTATTATATTTAATTTATCTGTAAATTGCAACTAAAATATGTCAAGTGCGTAGGTTTAGGGGAAAAATTTCAATGTGAAAAGGCAGATGCTCACTGCATCCGCCTTTTCACATTCTTTTTTACTTTATAATATTGACCTTATATTTCCAAGCAGCTTATTCACCCAAAATATCTTTATTATAAAACTTTGAATTTTTAGATAATTCCTGTTCTATATATTCATAACCATATTTTTCTGCTAATGTTTTCTTATCTGCATACAGATTAGTTCCAAGACCCAGTCTGTCACTATCTATGTCTACGCCTAATACTGCAAGTGTTGTAGGGAACATATTCATACTTGTAAATTTACGATTTTTGTTATTTGATGTCTCAATGGCAGAATTTATAAAACAGTTATAAACTCTTCTGTCCTTAGAACCGTCATAATAATTTTCCATATAATCATTATCCATTGTAGGATGAGCACCTGAAATAACTATCGTAGTATTGTCATAAAAGTCCTGCCTCTGTATAAGTTACTTTCTCACTTTTTCTTTACCACACAACGCTTTTTGAAGAATGAAATTCCATAACTGTTTTTTGCAACTTTGTCCAATTTGGACTTGCAATAATGTCCAAAAATGTTTTGCAACTTTGTCCAAAAAGTGCTTGCAAAAAACAGACGCAGATAACCAACCTGGTTTTCCACGTTTCCCTTTTCCCATCCAGATTCGGGATTCATGAATACCAGCTTAACACGGTAGTGCTCGCAGAAACGCTGAAAACGCTCTGTTACATTGCGACCGCCACCTTTAATAACTTTGGTGACAATGGTTCTGGTATTGTCAAACCAGCTTTCAGTAGGAACTCCACCGATGTGCTCAAATATGGCAACCAGTCCCTCTAGAAGACACTCCATGTTTTCCCCGTAATTAAGCTGGAGAAAGCCGCCGTTGCTGTATGGAAAACTGAGCACAAGATACTTTGCTTCGTGGTGAAGCCTGCTGTTTTCACAAAAATCAGCAGTTCCAAAATCTGCCTGGCCTTCACCGGGATGATGCACAAGAAGAATGTAGCCATCGGTTCTCTTTAGCCATAGTTCCTCTTTTGTTTTTTTGAAAAAAGTTGTAAAGTGGTGTATATATTATACTGTCATTTTATTAATAATCTCTCTATCATCTACATCTCTATGCATTTCAATGAAAATTATCGAAATACTCAATTCATTCAATAACTCCTAACATTAATAATAAAAACACAAAAGTATGCATTGTTTTTGTCAAAAATAATGCATACTTCTAAAGAATACTTATTCTCCGTAAGCACAAAATATCCCTACGGCTAGCACAGCAACAAACATTATGCCATAATTAGAGTGTCTCAAAAATTTGAAACATCCGCTCCAACAATTTTGAAGTTTCTCCTTCAAAATTGAAACCATTTACTATATCTAATCTCTAAAATAGATATCCCTTGTATATACTTTATTCATAACATCACTTAATTCATCACTATATCTATTTGCAATTATCTGATTGCACATAACTTTAAATTTGTCCAAATCATTGATAACTTCACTTCCAAAAAATTCCTTTTCTTTCAAAGTAGGTTCATATATAACAACCTTTACTCCCTTAGCTTTTATTCTTTTCATTACTCCCTGTATGCTACTCTGTCTAAAGTTGTCAGAATTTGCCTTCATCGTTAATCTATATATACCTATTGTACATTCATGCCCTGGAGTTCCATCATAACCTGCACTTGTTTCATCATAATACCCCGCTCTTTTTAAAACTCTTTCTGCTATAAAATCCTTTCTTGTTTTATTAGCGTCAACTATTGCAGCTATTATATTATTAGGAACATTCTCATAATTAGCTAACAGTTGCTTAGTATCTTTCGGCAAACAATACCCTCCATATCCAAAAGACGGATTATTATAATGATTGCCTATCCTAGGGTCTAAACCTATTCCCTCTATTATCTGTTTAGTGTTTAATCCTCTAACCTCTGCATATGTATCAAGTTCATTAAAAAATGACACTCTTAACGCCAAATAAGTATTTGCAAACAACTTTATTGCCTCTGCCTCTGTCAAATCGGTAAATAAAACATCTATATTTTCCTTTATTGCTCCTTCCTTTAATAAATCTGCAAACTTTTCAGCCGCTTTTCTTAACCTTTCATCCTCTAACGGCGCTCCAACTATAATTCTAGACGGATATAAATTATCATATAAAGCTCTACCTTCACGCAAAAATTCAGGACTAAAAATTATATTTTCCATATCAAATTTTTCTCTGATTGATTTAGTATATCCGACAGGAATAGTTGATTTAATAACTATAATAGCATTTGTATTATATTTTTTTACAAGCTTTAAAACTGTTTCTACTGAACTAGTATCAAAATAATTTTTTACTGGATCATAATTTGTAGGTGTAGATATAATAATATAATCAGCCCCCATATAAGCTTTTTTTTCATCCATTGTCGCATGAAGATTCAGCTTTTTATTTGCAAGATATTCTGAAATTTCCTTATCTACTATAGGAGATTTTTTATTATTTATCATCTCAACCTTATCATTAATTATATCAACTGCCCAAACTTCATTATTCTGTGAAAGCAATACTGCATTTGATAATCCTACATATCCTGTTCCTGCAACTGCTATTTTCATCTCAATTTCCTCCTTTTTTCCTTTAATATTTTCACAAATTCACTATACACTATATCTTCTTTTAATATAATTAGTAAAGCAAAATATGTTACTGAACAACATAAAACCATTATAAATGTATATATTATAAAATTCATACTTACCATTTTTCTTAATACAACATAAAATACTACCATTGGACATGCTGATATAAACATTTTCACATATTCAGATGCTCCATTATTTTCTATCTTTATATACTCTTTTCCAAGAAAGACGGATATTAACATTACTATTCCTTCAGCAATTACCGTCGCCATAGCAGCTCCATTGTAACTTAAATATGGAATCAAAAACAAATTCATTATAATATTAGATACTGCTCCTCCACATGTTGCCCAAAATATTATTTTTTCTTTTTTAATTGGCATAAAAACTTGATAAGCTATAAAACCATTTATTGGAGATAAAAACAAATTTAAAACCAGTATTCTGACTGTTGGTACAGCATCCATATATCTTTCACCTGATATTAACATAATAATTTGAGGTGCTAACAAATACATTCCAAACATCGCAGGAATAATTAAAAGTATTAAAAATCTAAATACATTTGTTAATAAATTATAATATTCATCTTCCTTGTCATTACTCTTATAAAAAGATAATCTAGCCAATACAACCGTACTTATTGATTTTATCAATTGACACAGTACCTGATTCATCTTTGTTGCTGCTGTATAAATTCCAACATCTCTATTATTTTTCATTGTTCCTAACATTGTTATATCTGAATTTAAATAAATAACTGATGCAACAGATACTCCAAACATATATGTCATTGGTTTTAAATGCTTTTTTATATCCGTATAGCGTATTCCCTTAATAGATATTTTAATGTAATTTTTACTATGAAAAAAATTC
This sequence comes from Clostridium sp. AF34-13, assembly GCF_003477845.1. NCBI lineage: Bacteria > Bacillati > Bacillota > Clostridia > Eubacteriales > Clostridiaceae > Clostridium > Clostridium sp. AF34-13. The sequence goes on along the minus strand of NZ_QUEB01000008.1, from coordinate 150,664 downwards.
AATATGTTAGATCCTGCCGTAGCAAATACTGTTAAACCTATATACCATGCTACATCATTTGAATTTTTAACAAAAACAAATAACAAAACTAAAGAAACTACCTGAAATATTATAGATCTTATTGTTATATATTGATATTCCTCTATAAGCTCATATAACCATTCTATTCCAACTGTAGAAAAGAATATCGTTGTACAACTTATCAGTAATAAATATCTATATGTTTTAAAATGTGGAAAGAAAAATATAATTATAAATCCTATATATGCTATAACCATTGTAAATAAATTAATATAAAACATCTCAGAAACGAATCTATTTAATTTTTGTCTGTCATTTCTTATTTTAGCACCTTCTGTTATAGCATAATTACTTATTCCAAATGCAGCAATAAGCTGAAAATAACTTACCATAGTAGTAACATATGTAACCTTACCTAAACCATATTCCGTTAATACCCTTGATGCATATGGAAAAGTAATCATTGGAAATACTATAGTCATTAACACACGGATAAAATTCATTATAAAATTATATTTTATTGATTTATATTTATTCAAGCTATCTCTCCTCATTCAATTTATGACACTTTTTTATTAGTATCCCTAGCGATACAATCTGATTTTCATAATTAAAAATTAGTTTCTTTCTATCATTATTATAAATGTAATTTGTAGAAACATCTTCTAAATGCTTAACCTCTATTTCTGGATAATACAACATATTCAATTCTTTATCTCTACACCTTAAATAAAGCAATTCTTCTTCTCTAAACATAAAAGTTTCTGTATCAAATCCCTCATCAAACTTTTTTATGTACGATGGCATAAAAATCAAACAACATCCATGTAATATTATATTATAATGTTTGTCTAAACTTCCTTCTATCATTTCTTCATGTAAAACTAATTTGTCCATTACTCCTATGTAACCTAATAGTTTTCTTACTACCAATTTGAATTTGTCCCACTTAGTCCAAAATCTCCATATAGATGACTTAATTCTTCTAAGTTGTTTAATATATGCATTACGCTCTTTTTCTAATTCTTCTACACTATTCATTTTATAATACATAGCATTTTCTTCACCATTTTTTAAACAGATATGTGGACCAACAACTGCCAAATTATTCTCATCAATTCTTTTTACTAAATCCCAAAAATTTTCTTGAAGAATAAATACATCATTATTCATGACACAAATATACTCACTATTTAGTACATCTTTTGCAAATTTATATCCCACATTATTTCCATTTGCAAAACCTAAATTTTTCTTATTGTAAATAAAGAAAACATTATTTTTACTTTCAAATTCTCCATCAACCTGTTTTCCCGTCTGTAATGGCGAATTATTATCAACTACAATTATGGCACTTTTTTCATCTTTGATTTTATCTAGCAAATTATTCACGCAATCTATTGTCATTTTAGCTTCACCATAATGTAATATCACAAATGCATATATATATTTTTTCATTTTATCACCTATTTCTTTTTACAATCCATTTCATGTTAAATAAAATATAAGCAATCATCGCCTTAAAAAATAAAGAATATGCTTTTATACTAAATCTTTTTTTTCCTACATTATAGCGATACAGTATTTCCGTATTATACAATTTATCTTTAGCTATCTGCTTTAAATAAAACTTTATTTTGTCATTGCTTTCATTGTTTACATTTTTCCTAAACACAAAATAATAAATATCCCAAAAATGTCTTATTAAACTTGATACCCAAAAATCATCATTTATCTTTATCTCCAAATCCATATCCATTAAATTTCTAAGACAACCAACATATTTTGAACTTCCTGTCCATATTCCATCGCCAGTTTGAGTATAACATGCCATTATATCAGCCATATAATAAATATCTCCATGCTGTAAAAAAGAGTAAACTATCATATTATCATTAAAATAATCTTTTACTAAATTATATTTTATCTCTTTTATATATTCACTTCTAAAAATAATTGAATCTGGATGAAAATAATACTTTTTCCAATAATCTTTAGCCTTTAATTTCATATTTCTTTCCATTTTTTTTAGAAATATTGTTTTTGTACCACTTTTACCGTCAACTGAATAAACATTATGTGCACACATCGAAAATCGTTTTTCATTATCATTTTCAAGAAATGCAATTTGCTTTTGAAACTTATTATTATTGCAAAAATAATCATCACCATCCAAATATGTAAAATATTTTCCCTTTACATACTTTAATAGATTAATTCTATTCCTTGATGCCCTAAAACTGCTATTATATTTTTTTCCCTCTTGTCTATCCATAATATATACACTTATCTTATTAGGATATTTTGCTTGCCATTCCTTTATTTTATCTAGTGTCCCGTCTGTAGAACCATCATCACCGACTAGAATCTCATATTCAAAATCAGTGTTTTGTAATAAAATACTTCTTAAAGCCCTATCAACATAATCTTTCTGATTATAAAATGTTACAAGAACGCTCAATTTCATTCGTTACTCTCCTTTTATGTAATAAGTAAGATTATTACAATATCTGCTTCCAAAATCTTCCTTACTTGTTATTAAGCCAGTATTTAGGTACTGCCCTAAATTTTCTGTTGCTGTTCCCCAAGAAACTTTTTTATATCCCAAATCTTTCATTTTTTCAATCATACTATAATACATATATGTCATTGGACTTAGCTTGTTATATGCCTGTCTTGCTGCTAAATACTGTGTATGTGCACAGGATACCTTAGGAAAATAAAACATCATTGAACCAGCAATCATTTCATTGTCCAAGAATGTCCCAAAAAATCCACATTCATTTTTTAACCTGTCATTTTTGAATTCTAATAATTCCTCAATCGTATGGACAGGTTTAGTATCATATTTAGCAAGATTTTCACACAGAATATCATAAAAAACTTTTATTTCATCATCTGTTTCAAGTTCTCTTGTCACAAGACCTTCTTTAATACAATTATGAACATTTGTCCTTTTACCCTGAGCAAAATTAGATAAAATATCTTCTTTATAATTATTCAAATCAACATATGTACTTAACTCCTTAAATTCTTTAAAGTTATTATATTGAAATGCATATTGAAATAAATCTGATTCCGCATCTGAAAATATATCTGATGTCATTTTCAGATACATCTCATCAAATTTTTCCTGTAATAGATATTCTTTAAATTCTTTGACCATATCTATTATATATTTCGCTCTGTAGTGCTTTTTATCTGTTATTATTCCTCCAAAAGTTGTCCCTTTATGTGAAAAGAAAATTCTCTTTCCATCTTCCTCAATAAGGCAGGCCGGACAAACCGCTGCAATATTATTTTTTTTATTATAAATTATTATTGATTCATCTACAAATCTGTCTTTTGGATGATAGTTAAGAAATCTTCTTGTCTGTAAAAAAGTTCCATTTATTGATTTTTCCATAACAAAATCATCCCATTTTTTCTCATCCTTTTCATTATATTTTTCAAAATGAAACATTTTACTACCTCCAGTTGTTAATTGTATTAATTACATAATCCACTTCTTCTTCTGACATTCCGTAATACATAGGAATGCTAAGTTCCGTATCTGAAATTTCTTCTGCAATCGGATAATCCCCTTCTTTGTATCCTAAATAACTATATGCTTTCTGGATATGTATTGGTATAGGATAGTGTTTATTTGTTCCAATTCCATTGTCATTTAGATGTTTTTCTAAACTTGCTCTTTCTTCACATCTTATAGCAAAAATATGAAAAACATGCTCGCAGTTTTGATTTATTTTAGGCAAAATAATCTTACTGTTATTTATTCCTAATAAATATGCATTTGCAATTTCCTGTCTGTTCTTATTCCATTTATCTAAATTTTTTAATTTAATTCTAAGAACTGCTGCCTGAATTTCATCAAGCCTTGAATTATTTCCCATATATATATGATGATACTTATAATCAGAACCATAATTTCCCAATGCCCTTACTTTATCTGCAAGCTCTTTATTATTTGTAACCACAGCCCCCGCATCACCTAATGCTCCAAGATTTTTTCCGGGATAAAAACTAAATCCGCCCGCATCACCTAATGCTCCAGCTTTCTGTCCGTACAATCTTGCACCATGAGCCTGAGCAGCATCCTCCAAAACAAACAAATTATGTTTTTTTGCAATTTTATTTATTTTTTTTACCTCAGCTGTTTGTCCATATAAATGTACAGCTGCAATAGCTTTAGTATTACTATTTATTTTTTCCTCTATCAATTCCTCATTTATAAGATAATCATCTATTCTAGGTTCTACAAAAACCGGTTTTGCACCAGTATAAGAAACCGCAAGTGCAGTAGCAATAAATGTATTAGACGGTACAATAACCTCATCACCTTCTCCTATTCCCTGTGCTTTCAAAGTTAAAAATAACGCATCTAAACCATTCCCTGTGCCTACACAATACTTTGTTCCACAATACTCTGCAAATTCACTTTCAAATTTTTCTACTTCTTCTCCTTGTATAAACCATCCTTTTTCATATACATCTTTTATTTTTTTTAATACTTCATCTTTTATCTCGTTATGCATATGCTCAAATGTTACAAACGGTATATTCATCATTCTTTCACCTCATTTTTTATATATTGTATGTACTCATCATAATTCCTTATATAATCACTCTCATCGTAATATTCCGATGCCAGTACCATCAGAACAGCATCCTCCGAAAAATCATACATTTCCCTCCACATATCATTTGAAATATATAATCCCTCATATGGTTTATCCAATAAAATCTCTGCGGTTTCTTTTCCATTGTCCAAATGAATCTTACAGTTTCCATGTATTGCTATAAGAATTTGCTTCAAACACTTATGTGCATGGTATCCTCTCCTGACTCCTTTCACGGTATCATACATATAATATACTCTTTTCACCTGAAATGGTATATCTTTATTTTCTTCAAGAGCTACCAATTGTCCTCTCTCATCACCATGTTGCTGAAATCTATACTTTACTATCTCCATCTTTATCACTCCCTAGCTATTCCACTGTTCACCTTTACTATTGATTTTGTAATCACCTCTTATAACAGATACATAATGCTTTACCAAATAGATGATTGCATATGGATCATACAAAAAACGTACAATCGTTCTTAGATATAAATTATCTATTCTGTACAGTTTTGACAATCTCATCCTTTTCTGCACATATTTATTTTCTCCAAATTTTAAATTCATTAGGTCAAAAAAATGTTCTACATCCAATGCAATCTTTTTCTTGAAAGGACTATTTTTATTTGTAGAAATACCTTCTGAGGTTTCATACCATATCAAACATTCATCTAAAAATTCAAAATTATTTCCTTCAAGTGCCGCATATACCTGAAAAATATCTTCCTCATATACTACACTTCCAACTATTTTCTTAAGATAACTTAAATAATAGTCCGTCTTATACGATGTAGATGCCCCTGAGACATTGTCACTATACAAAATCAAGTTTTTTATAATTAAGTCTTTTTTACCTTTTTTATATGCGTTTATGTCGAACGGATGTATATATTCTTTCTCTGTCAATGTTCCGTTTTTCTCAATATAACCCTGTACTCTGCAAAAACAACTGTCACATTGCTTCTTTTCCATAAATTCATATAACTTTTTTAATGAATCTTTTGTATAAAACATATCACCAGGTCCAAAATCTCTTACATACTTCCCGGAACAATTTTCAAGACCACTTATAAGATTTTTAACTGTTCCCTGATTTTTATCATGTCCAACCATCTTATAATTGAAGAATTTATGTTCTTTCATAAATTCTTCAATCTGTTTAAATTTGTTATCTTCAGAACCATCATCAGACAAAACAATCTCAAAATGCTCAAACTCCTGATTTATAATTGAAGTTAATGTCTTAAATATATCACTCAATTCTGAATTATATGTCACTAATAAAACAGAAAATAATATGTTACTCATTTTATTCCTTTCTTCTACAACACAACCTTTAATATCTTTAATATCAAATTATCAGCTCTCAACATATTTAATCTGATTATCCCACACACACTTAACCTGTTTCTTAATGAATCCCCTTTCGGAAGTCCCATCTTTATGTTTGGATTTTTCCTATAGTATGGAAATTTTGTTTCAAGCCAATCAAACATTTCCTTTTTCTTTTCCCTGACTTTTTTCCACTCACTGTTTTTCAATGTAAACAATATATACCATACAATATACCTAATAAAATAATATTCTATAAATTCCTTTTTTTTACCTGATACTTCCGGCAGCCTGTCGTATATTGACTGTAATAAAAACAATGGATCTATATTTTCATCAATTTTAGCCTGCTTTGAATTTGAAACCGACTCCGGATTGTTTGTCCAATAATATAATTCTTCTTCACATATTTTTACATTTTTTGCATACGCATATGCCAATATATTGAAATACACATCCTCTCCGATTGCCGACTTTAAAAATTCTATTTTGTTATTTACCAGGAAATCTCTCTTATAAATATGAGCCCACGGTGCGGTAACTATATATTTACTCCACTCCGCTTCTGCTAAATGTTCACGATAAAGTTCTTTCTCCTCTGAATCAACTCTTATATATCCGCCAACAACAATATCCGTATTTTCGTCAACAAGTCCCATATAACTGCTGCAATAATTTTCAGAATACATATCATCCTGATCTATAAAAGTAATATAATCACCTAAAGCAATACTTATGGCATAATTTCGCGTGTCTGCAACCCCTGTATTTTCTTTATATATATATATAACATCTTTTCTGCCATACTCTTCTATTACACTTTTTATTATCTCCTCAGAATTGTCTGTAGAGCCGTCATTTACAATTATAATTTCTAAGTTTGTATAATCTTGGGCAAATATGCTTTTTATACACTTTTTTACACTTTTTGCACCATTATACACCGGTAAAACAATTGATATTTTTTTCATTTTATCCTCACAATTATCATACATCCTTATTTGAATTGTATCTTTCATACATATCTTTTCTGATAATAGCAATCTCCTGTGCCATTTTTTTAACCTTGTCAGTCAGGTTACTCAATGCTATAGACAATGTAAATATAACTACTATGGACAAACAAAATCCAAAAAAGAATAACATATTTACCGGTGATGCTATCCCAAATGCTTTTGCAACCACATTCAACAATTTAGGAAATATCGCTAGTACCAATACACATATACATACAAAAAGCCATAATAATGCGTATTTAAAATCTATGCTTTTCTTTCTAACATGATTAACAATATATAACATTGCCAAAATAATGACAACTATTATCAAAATCTGTAATTTTATCGACATTTTTATCCACCTTTATTTTTTCATTCTTGCTATCAGTATTGCAAAACTAACTTTAATCATATAATATACACTGTTTTTTAATGAAATTGAAGATACACCTTCTTCTCTTTCATTCATAACTACAGGAATTTCCGTTACCTTATATTTTTCAGCTAAAATCGTTACTACACTTTCGGGCTCAGGATAATCTTTGGGATATTCATCTGTAAATTTTTCCAAGAGCTTTTTATTAACCATTCTCATTCCTGAAGTCGGATCAGTTATTTTCTTTCCAGTCAGCAATTTAATAAGTCCGGTAAAATATTTAATTCCTATTCTTCTTAAACCAGAGGACTGAAAACCTTCTTTTTCAATAAATCTTGAACCGATTACCATATCTGACTCTGTATCGATAAGTGTCGTAACCATATCCTCTAAATGTGATGCACTGTGCTGTCCGTCACCATCAAACTGAACTGCTATATCATAACCATGATAATACGCATATCTGTATCCTGTCTGGACAGCACCACCTATTCCAAGGTTTACCGGAAGATTAAGATAACTAAATCCATGTCTCCTACACATTTCAAGTGTTTTATCGGTTGAACAGTCATTGATTATAACATAATCAAAGTCCGGTGCATTATCTTTTATATCTTTTATTGTTTTTTCTAAATTTCCTTCTTCATTAAAAGCCGGAATTATTACAAGTTTTTTCATTGTATTTTAACTCCCTAATCTTGTATAACTTTAATTCATCTTTATCTATTTACTATATCTCATTTGATTTTTCAGATTTTGTATAAAAATGATTTATCAGTTTCGCTATCGGTTTCGGCCAAAATTTACAATACATGGTATAATTTTCCTGAACTCTTGCATTATCATGTATTATAGCCGTTGTTGCCGATTCCTCATGTATTCTGTGACACATCAGGGGTTCATTTATATAAATAAATTTTCCTTTTAATCCAGATAATTTTTCCCATGCTTCCCAGTCCTCGCAACTTCTGAATCCATCTTGAAAAATTGGTCTTTTAACATTTTTAAGATCAAATGTAACGGCAGGACAACATATTGGATCGCCCATAGATAAAACTCTTCTTCTTATAAACTTGCTTTTCCAAAATGCCCTTATTCTCAATGGCAATAACATTATCCTCTTAATTTTAAGCATCGTTGTATCATGTATCTTTTCACCTTTTCTAAGCTCACTATAATCAGAAAATGCAATAATCGAATTGTCCGATTTAGCCATCTCCTTAATTATTTTTTCTGCATATTCAGGCTCATATATATCATCCTGATGTGCAACTGTGGCATATCTGGTCTTAACTTTACTAAGTCCAAAGTTCCAATCCTGTGTTATTCCACCCTGACCTTTATTTACCATAACAACAATCCCATGTTTTTCTGCAATATCATCTATATATTTATTTGGTGTTGATGTTGCAATAAAAATATTTGATCTTACTGTCTGCTTTTTCAAAGACAAGATACATTCTTCTAAAAATTCACTTTCTTTATATGCACAAATCACAAATGTATGTTTCATATTTTTCCTCTTTATTTTATCTTTGCAATAAAACCTACGCCATTTTGATACACTTTTTCCAAGCTGTCAAAATATGCCTGATTAGTCTGATATGCATCTCCATATAATACACAGACATATTCTGCTTTTCCTGTACTCACTATTTCATTATATGTGTTTATGTCTCCATTACATTTAGGAGAATCCTGATCAGTTAATGTCTGAAACCATCCCTCTTCCAATTCATTTCCAAAAACCAGCACATTATTATTGACATCTGGTTGGTATGCATCGCTTGCATATTTATATAATTCCAGTTTTCCACCATCAAATTTAGGCTGATCATACCACAATTTTGTAAAATCATATATATTAATAAAATTTTTTGATGTTACAGATATAAAATTTGAATTCTTATTTAAAATATAATTATCTCCTCCTTTAAAATCAAACCCAAATAAAATCAAATAAGTAACAAAAAAACCTATAACTATTTCTTTATGTTTTTCAGATAATGTTTCCACGCACCAAAAAACACATATAAAAGACAATAACCATAGCAAACTATGATTTTTACAAAAATAATAACTCGATACTTTTCCGTCCATTCCTAATTTAAAAAGAATAATCATAAAAATTATTAATAATGGCATAGTCGTAATAACCATATTAATTTTTTTTATTTTCTTTATAATAAACCAATATCCAGCAATTATCAAAGGTAATATTAATATGAAATCCGAATATAAATCTCTATAGCTACCACCTTCATTTGCAAATGCAGTCGTAGTCGAAGATGTTATCGCCAATTCCTTAACATTTCTAAATGAATATATCAATCCCAAAATACATGGAATTAAAAATACACTTAACATAGTCCAAATAGTCTCAAGTGAAATCATCATCTTTTTCTTTATTTGTCCATTAAGAATGCAGATAAATATTCCCAAAAAAACTACTGGTACAAATAATGTGTAACAAACCATAAGCGAATAACATCCTAATGCCAGCATTATTATACATATTTCCCTCTTTATCAATTTATCAACATACATATCACAAACAGCAATCAAATATGCAATAACAGTTATTCCTAATCCAAAATATGAAAAACCAAAAACTGTACTATACAAAGGATAACCTAACCAATAAAAAATTGTTGTAACACATGCAGCTAATTGTAAAAATATATTTTTACTATAATTGCGTACAATAGTGTAGAAAATCATCCCAGCTAAAAATAAGTAAAAAATTTCACATAACACAAAAATTTTATAATAGAAAAATTTAGGAACAATTCCTTTTAATACTTCTATTATCAAAGCTTCATTCAAAGATGATAAATATAAGTTAGTTGAAATACTATGATTTTTGACTGTATCTGTAGCCAGTTTCATATGAACTGTTGCATCTACAGACTGAAAATTAATATCTAAACCAAAGCCAAATCTATGATACACCAAATTCAGCAAAATCAAAAAGGCAACTATGGTAAAAATAATATCAATCCTATCATAATAATACTTTTGTATTTTTTTATTCTCAAAAATAATTTTAAAAAATATAAGTGAAACCAGCCAGTTTGCTCCTCCTATAGTTATTATACCAACAGGTAAATTAACTAAATTTACTATTCCTCCAATAAATCCTTGATAACCTATTATGGTGATAATAGTCAGTACAAACCACGATATACCATTTAATTTTTCCTTACTTTTTTCTATAAGGAAAATTGAAGCGGCAATTGAACATATAGATGTGATATAAAAAATAAGTGCTAACATATATCGGTATCCTTTCTTAACTTATCCCCAAAATCTTTGAAGCAACTGCATTATCACATAAATAAACATTATCGGATATACTATTACCTCAACAATGCTGATAACTTTGTCCTTTATCTTGACAAGGTCATACAATAATGCATATATTAAAAATACAATAGGTACAAAATATCTTCCTTGGGTTCCTAAACTCAATTCTGTATTATTTAAATATTTTGCCATTTCTATAAATGATACATTTATGTCCATTTCAGCAATTTGAAAAGTCCATGTAAACATGATAGTGATTATAGTAACAACTATTAAAAAAGCAATCGTCAACATAATAATCCTATCTCTTAATACAAAACCATTCTTGTATCTATTATTTATATTGTCTTTCTGTGCTATAATTGCCAAGAAAATAATTATAAATAAATAATAACATATTGAAAATTTTGTATCAAGCCATCCCATTATTCCAATAGTAGACACTGTGTAAAACTCAGCATATGACTTTAATGTATTAAACACAATGACAACATATCTTTTAAAGTTAAATACACATGCCAAAACCACTTTAACATACATATTCTCCCTAAATAATATGCATCCTAATATAATGGCAAATATAATTAAAACTGCAAAACAATATTTAAATTTTTTAATCTTCTGATATACTAAACTATCAAAAAAAGAAATCTTTTCACATCGCAACATTAACAGTAGCCCTAATAAAAGTAAATACGGCGGTTTAATTAACATTATAACAACTGATAACGCACCTAAACACAATATCTGTTTATATCCTACCGTTATATAATCATATATTAAATGAAAAATGTAACTTGTCAACAAAAAACAAACTGGCAACAATACTGCATCATAACTTACACTTGAACACTGCTGCAAATTCATAGGCAAAAGCATTATTGCAAATAATAAACTTTTTTTGACTGGCATAATCTTTAATGCAATATATCCTATTATTACAAAAAATAATACCGCTGCAAATTCTGCTGCATACATACACACTGCTATCGGTGCTCCTAACAATGCAAATATAAAAAATGCTATGCCCTGAGGCAAATGTGTTATCATTTTTATACTTATCTTGCCTGTCCATTTACATTCCTTAGAAAATCTGTCACCACTATGCTTTTTAAGCGATTCTTTACTTTGTTTTACATCATAGTTTCTAACAACATTAGTGGCTCCAATATCTTCATAATATTTGTAGATTTCATTATAATAACCAGAAAAACCAAATTCATTTTCAATCATACTATATTGAGCAGGTTCATCTGGTACCTGTTCTGGTGGAATCAATACCGCAAACAAACATCCCATTATTATTCCAACAACAGTGAAAATCTTTTCTATCTTCTTGTCAAGCTGTTTTAAAATTCCATCTAATTGTTTCACTGTTTTAAACAAAAAAGCATTAATTTTATCATATCTATTTTTAATATTTATTGCTCCCAAAATTGCAATAACCAAAAATATACATATACTTATTGTAAACTTAACATCATTTTTTTCCAACCTTTTTCCATTAAGTTCAATTTTATCTAATATAAAATCTTTTTCTACATCTAGCCGTATATATTTATATTTATTTTTTTTGAGATAAAATTTAATATCACTTTCTCCCTTTTTTATTTTACTATACCTAACATTTTTTTCGCTAAATTGTTCTGTTTTTTTTGCATAATAAACAGCAATATCAATATCATCTTCCACAGCTTGTTCAAATTTTATATCCACTATATTGATATATTCCAAATCATCCGTTATTGTAAAATTAGGATCATCTCCAATTACATTAAATGTATTGTCAACTATATTATAAGAATTGTAACCTGATATATTTTCAATCCCCACAACCTGTTTTCCATTTATGTAATCATATCTGATGCTCGGATATATTACATAAAAAATAAGCATTAATGCTATTAACATAATTGTTTGATAAGATAAAATCAAGCATTTTCTTTTATTAACTTTATCCTCTAATTTTTTCTTCAAATTCATAATTTAAATTTTCCTCTTACTAAATCAGTAAACACTTTTCACTTTTTCCAATATTCTGCTACTATCAAAAATATATTTTCCTTTTTTTATATAAATGTTATATTTTCGACTCGGTAACTGATTCGAATCAAAATATACTCTAAAACAACTCAAATTATTTTTTCCATTTATACCAGTAAGCTCATTCATATGTTCTCTATACATTTTCTGTGTTTTTAATTCAAATATTTTATCATCACAAACCAAAAGTATTTTCGCTCTTATAAAATTGTTCCATCTCGATTTCTCATTTATGCACCAACCACTAACTAGCATATACTTTCCTGTAACAACTATATTCTCTATTGAACCTTTAATAAAATTACTCTTTCTTTTTTCTAAACAATCTTTACTTTGCAAATTTAAGACTATATTTTCTAAATTATCAAGCCCGCCTTCTACAGTACAATCTCCTCTCCTCATCGTAAGATTCGGATTATAAAACGGATCTTTTCCCTCCAGTGATGGATGTATATCATATAATCTGCGGCGTTCTTTTAAAAGTCTCTCATATTTTGCCTTGTCAAGCACATCACTTCCACGGCTTAATGATTCATGGTGATATAATACTGCATCTGTCCGTACTACATTATAATAGCCTTTCTCTAATAAGTCAAAACAGAATTTTACATCATTATACGCTACCGCAAAGCTTTCATCAAGTCCACCGACTTCTAAGTATTTCTCACGGGTAACCATAAGGCACGCAGCAGTCACTGCACTATAATTGTATTCAATCTTATTTCTGCAAAAATTAAACAAGATACTATCATCATATCGGCATAATGCATGGCTTGGTCCACAATCAAAACTAAATACACCAGTATGTTGTATAAGCGTACTGTTTGGATATAATAGTTTTGCACCGACTGCACCTGTATATGGCAGCATCGCATGACCTGCCATACGCTCCATCCATTCTCCGTCTATTATCTCCATATCATCATTTAACAATAATACAAGTTCTCCATCTGAATTTTCTACTCCTATATTACACATTTTTGAGAAGTTGAAATCCATTGGCTTGTAAATATATTTCTGAGCCTTATCTTTATTATACTGTTCATATTTTTTTCTGTTTTCTTCAGAACTTCCATTATCGACAGTTACTATCTCATAATTTTTATATTTTGTTTTTTCAGTCAGTGTTTCTATACACCTTTTATATACATCAAAATTGTCTTTAGACGGTATTATCACACTTATCTTTGGATTTCCAACAGGCTTGTAATTTACTCTGAACTGATATATATTATCAACCCATTCAAGTTGTGCCTCATATCCCCTTCTTTTTAATGCTTCTTCTTTCGTTTTTCTGGTAGCATCTACTATATACCCTTTCGCTTCCGGATTTATAGCAGTAGATTCTTTTCTTTCTCTCCAATGATAAAGTATTTTTGTAATGTGACCTATCCTTTTTGTCTTTTCCGTAAATCTTAATGTAAGGTCATAATCCTGTGCTCCCTCGAAGCCTGTTCTAAGCCATTCAAGTTCATCACCTATCCTTTTTCTATATACCCCAAGATGACATGTGTACATGAGTGACATCATAGTATCAGGTGACCAGTCAGGTTTAAAATGTGGCTGATGTCTGTGTTTTCCATCTTCTGACAGCTTATCTTCATCACTATATATAAAGTCAAGGCTTTTATCCTGATTGAGCAGCTTTACAACTTCATATAACGCATTTGGAGCAAGAACATCATCACAGTCCATAAATGCTATATATTCACCTGTTGCCATCTTTATCGCTGTATTCGTACAGCGTGATATATGACCATTTTTTTCCCTGTATTTAATTTTTATCTTGGGATTGTCCTCAAATGATTTCAGGCACTTTCTTACTTCGGGCATCGTAGATGCATCGTCAGCAAGGCAAAGTTCCCAATTTGCATATGTCTGATCTATCACAGACATTATACACTCTTTTAACATCTTAGTTGATACATTATAAACAGGCACTACAACCGAAATCAACGGCTTATATGGAATTTTCTCTTCATCAAACTCATTTAGAGCTGTTTCATTTTTCTTTATCCAGTTCTGATAGTTTTTTTCATCATTTGATGCAATGCCAGCATTTTCCCCTGCTGAACCTATTCCTAATTTTGCTTTAAATTTGTATAACATTACATACATGCCTTCTTCTTTAACTATCCTGCATGCCGTATTTATCTTCTTTAATATACCCATCTTTTGTTATTCTCCTATTTGCCATTCATGTTTAAGGTAAAACATTCCCTCCGAAAAGTATTCATTTGCAACCGAAAAGCCTTCACAGTTATTTTTGTAATCTAAATTTACAATTCCACCGCTGTTAAATATTCCTACATCAACCGTATAATCTCCTCCCATAAGCATAAGCTCAGGTACTATGTATTTCACCACATGACGCCCCTGCTTTTGAGGTACTGATATTTTGTCAAGATTAGTGTTAGGTCCAAATACATATATCTTTCTGTCAAGACTGTAAAATGCAACCCCTACCTGAAGATCTTCCATATGATTATCATAAACATCGTATGTTACTTCAACTTCAAGTTTCTCAAATGTTTTAAACATATTTTTATTTATTGAAACTTTTTGTATTACAGCAAGGTAATCTGAATTCTCAGGTAGTCTAAATTCATCTTCATTATTTACTTTTTCTATTTTCTTTTCACCGTATTTCATGAAATTATCATATAAATCAACAACCTGACTCGCTTCACCATCTTCTATAAGTTCACCGTTTTTTATCCATATTGCTCTTGTGCAAAATCTTTTTATCTGCTCTATCGCATGTGTTACAAACAATATCGTCGTTCCGCTCTCCTGAAGTTCACGCATCTTATCTATACATTTAACCTGAAATCTGGTGTCGCCTACTGATAATGCTTCATCTACTATCAATATGTCAGGTTCAACATTTATCGAAACAGCGAATGCAAGTCTCGCAAACATACCACTTGAATATGATTTTACAGGCTGATTTATAAATTCTCCTATATCCGCAAATTCTATTATATCTGGAACACGTTTCTTCATTTCTTCTTCTGTATATCCCATCATAGTCCCGTTAAGATATATATTTTCTATACCTGTATATTCAGGATTGAATCCTGCACCAAGCTCAAGTAAAGCTGCAATTTTACCATCTGTTTTTATAGTTCCAGTAGTAGGTGTCACAACTCCAGTAACTAATTTTAATAATGTAGATTTACCTGAACCGTTTGTCCCTACTATACCAATCGACTCACCCTTATTTATTTTTAAGTTAATATTTTTTAAAGCATAATGTTCTTTTGAATACTTTTTCTTTCTTATACTAAATGTTTCGCGTATTCTGTCACTCGGTTTATTATATAAGTGGTAGACTTTAGATAAATCTCTGACCTCTATTGTTCCCTTATCCATTTACTGAATTCCTTTCCTAACATCAATTGGATGCAAAATACATTTTATCTGCAACATCTTTCAATATATTTCTACAATACATCTGCAAAATGAGGTCTTAATTTTTGGAATACATGAGTTCCTGCTATATATATGAACAGAACTAACACCCAAAAATAAATCGTCCATATCGGTCTTTCCCAAAACCATTTTTCTGCAAACATAGCATCTCTATATCCCTGAACTATATAAAAGACGGGATTTAACTTAAGCAGATTTACAAGCCACGGAAATCTTCCCTGTACCATCTGTATATTCCACATAATAGGTGTCATCCACATAAGCACCTGCAATACTATTCCTAGCAGATGTCCGAGATCTCTTATAAAAACTATTATTGATGATGTAAAGTATGACATTGCACCACATAATGCAATTATACATATAAGACAATATATAAGCTGCAATGTATGCATAGTAGGCATATACCCATTTACCATAAACAAAACTACCATAAACAGTGAAAAGAATATATTTACAAAAAAAGCAGAAAATATTTTGATAACTGGCAATATTCCTATGTCAAACACTACTTTTTTTACAAGAAAGCTATATTCCAGCATACTGTTTGTTGCACCATTCCACGCATCACTGAAAAAGAACCACGGAACAAGACCTGCCGTAAGCCATAGCACAAACGGATAATCACCATATGGCTGGCTTCTAAATCCCACCTGAAATACAAACCAATATAATAATATTGTCATTATCGGCTGTACAAATGCCCAGATAATTCCTAAATAAGAGCCTGCATATTTTGTTTTAAAATCATTTTTTGCAAGTTTAAATATCATTTTCCTGCTTTTATAATTTTCTTTCAATATACCTATTGCCGCTGGTAATCTTTTTGTCTTTTCCATAATATTCCTCATCTATCTCAGTTCAAAATTTTCATATCTTAATGTCAAATGTGGGTTATAATACAAATCCCCTTCTTCCAGTTCTTTTCCCCATTTATTTTTAAACCTTTCAGTTTCACTGCGAAATCTTTTTTCTTTCGCTTCTGTTGTTTCGTATCCTCTGCTTATAGATTCGTAATGATACAGCCTTGAATATGGTGTAAATATGATTCCAAGTCCTTTTTCTCTTAATTTCATACAATAATCTATATCATTAAAGGCAACTTCAAACTTTTCATCAAGTCCGCAAACTTCATTATATATATCCTTTCTTGTCATCATGCATGCTGCCGTAACTGCACTAAGTTCCTGAACATAGTTCATTCTCTCATTATACCCACTTGCTGATGAACTGAAATGTTTGTGGGAATGACCTGCTACCCCACCGATACCAAGTATAACTCCTGCGTGCTGAACCGTATCATCAGGATAATATAACATACATCCTACTGCCCCTATCTCTGACATTTGTGCATACATAAGCATTTCCTCTATCCAATGGGGAGATATTATTTCCACATCATTATTCAAAAGAACAAGATAATCTCCTTTTGCTTTTCCTGCTCCAAAATTATTGATTGCTGAATAATTAAAACCATTCTTCCACTCACAAATTGTTATATTATCTTTCTCTGACAATTCTTTATAATACTCTTTTATATTTTCTGAAGTGCTTCCGTTTTCCACTATTATAATTTCATAATCCGTATAACTTGTCTTTGTTTCAATTGAATCTATACATCTCTTTAAATCATCCCTATGCTCCTTATTTGGAATGATTATCGATACTTTTTTGTCTTTGTTTATTGGATAAATGATATGTCTCTCGTGTAATCTATCATCATACATAATCTTTGCAGATATATCACACCTGTTAAAGTGCTCCTCTAACACCTTTATTTCTATTAGATCATTTTCTATTTTCTTTTCTTCTGATTTATCGTTGTCCTGTTTATAATACATAGGTTCCTTAATATGTACAAAACCATCATCCAACATTTTTTTAATTTCCCTGTCATTTGATTTTGTTTCTTTTGCACAATGGTCTATATACTCTACAGTTTTCAATAAATAGTTATAATAGCTTGCCCGTGTTTCTCCATCAAACCCTCTTAACTTTACAAAAACATCTGCTCTTGTCATAAAAAAATCATCTATATAGTTTTTGGAATAAAGTGAAATCCTTGAAAAATCACTTTTATAATTATGCTTCCTGGCTTTTCTGACATCATCTTCAAAATACCACTCGTCGAAATAATAGAGAAATTTTCTATTATTTTGACTAATTTCTTTAAGCAAAAAGTATGTCATATATGGATGAAGCAGGTCTCCTGCCTGAATTTCACCATAATAGTCGAATTTATTCTTTTCTACAAAAGATACAACATCCTTTCCATCTTCCATAAAATACAGACACATCTCTGACTCTTTGCTAAAAACACTTTTTAACCTCTCTCTGTCTTTAATATCCGTCCCTATGCATACTACTGACAACACCTTGTCAACACTTTGCCTAGATAATGATATAAGACTTGAAAGTATGTTGGCATTTGTTTTTTCCTCACATGAAATACCAATAAGAATATTTGCATTTGAATTTGCAAACTCTTTTTTTTGCCTAATTACTTCTTTTTTATTAACTACCCACGGCTTTCTATAATATTTGTTATATCTTTCTTCCCCAATGACATTGCCCAAATGCGATATTCCATCTTTTTTTACTCCAAAATATATCTTGAGCAGTGAATTGGCAAAATCATTTGAACAAATCATATACTTAATTTTTGATTTTATATCACCCAAAACATTTCCTCCAATAGTCTAATACCTGTCTACACTATATACAAACTATTATTTTACCTAATTTTCTTTTCTTTTTCAATATAATATTAAATTTTTATATTGGTAATTTTCAACAAAAAGTATGTTTCCCCCTTTTACCACATAAAATGCTCTCGCCCAAATTTCTCCATTCCTTCATTATAATACCTGTCCTTTTCAGCCATTTCAAACTCAGATACAAACTCTGCATTTTCCAATTCTATTTTCTTCACCTTACTTATAACTGCCGGAAAGTATGGTGTCAGCACACAGCAGCCTCCTGTTTTATTTCCTTCCATGCACATCTCAAACCAGCTGCTGCGGCAAAAGAAATCTATATCTTTTCGTTCTTTATCCTGTTTTTTTATGCCCCGTGTCTTTTTTTCAAGCCATTTTTTTACAATTTCTGTTTTTATTGCAAGCACGCTGCCATCTAATAGTGACACACTTTGCCGGAAATGAAGTCTGTTCATATATCCCGGTTCTTTTACGGGTACTCCTTTGTAAAGTGGTCTGCATTTTTCTTTCCATTTCTTATTATAACACCAGCCTGCATTTATATATTTTTGCCTGTTATCTAAAACGGTATTGGATGCTGCCATATTTTCTTTTGGTATCAGACAATTTACAAGTTCGTCAATGCCCTTGTTAGTTTCTGTTTTATCTGCTGAAACTATATCCGGCATAAATGCCTCGTAACCTTTTCGTGAAAGAATGATTATATCATATTTTCCACTGTTTTTACCAAGATCTGCTATTATTTCCTCCGAAGTTATATCACCCTGTCTATATGCTTTTACCCGGTCTTTTTCTATTTTATTTTCATATGTAACCCTGTAAAAAGGTCCATGTTCTTTTGATGCTTCTACTTTTCCAGGCTGTCCTATTCTTCTTAGATGTTCTTCTACGGCTTTTCTGCCTGCCTCGACTATATACGGTTTTGCTGCAACGCCTGCTGCTGACGATGCACTATGTATCCTCCAATAGTAAAGCACTTTTTGTATGTGATATACCTTTTTTGTCTGTTCTAATATTCTAAGAAACAAGTCATAATCCTGACCTCCATCATATTCTTTTCTATACCCACCGGCTTTTTCAAATAATTCCTTTTTAAATACAGTGAAATGACATATAAAATTATTATATCTGAATGTCTCCCATGAAAAATCAGGTTTGAAGTTTATACTCTGTACTTTTCTTGTATCTCCATCGAAGGATAATTCATCTGTGTATATAAATTCGCTACCATGTTCTTCTATTGCCATTGCTACATTATAGAGTGCTGACGGGTGCAGGAGATCATCATGATCGAGCAAGCCTATATAATTTCCTATTGCCATTTCTGCTGCCCTGTTTGTGTTTTCACCTATTCCTGCATTTGTTTCCAGTTTCTTATATTTTATCCTGTCATCTTTCTGTGCTAGTTTCTTTACAACCCCCTCTACTGCTGCTCCATTTTCATCGCTTGCATCCGCAAGACAAAGTTCCCAGTTTTTATATGTCTGTTTTTTTACTGACTCTATCATCGGTACAAGATATGAAACCGGAGTATTATATACGGGTACTACTATACTTATTTTTATATCATCATGCGTTATATACTGTTCTTCGAGTTTTCTTTCTTCTGACGAAATATCAATCGGACAGTATTTTCTTCCTTTATGGTATTTTATTATATAGCGGTTATATACTTTTTTTATAGTGTATGTAAAACCATAATCTTTTAAGTACCCTTTTATTTTTGCTGCTTTTCCCATATTCCCAGCCTTTCCATCTAAAACAGTCAGACGGATACTTTCAATCCGATCTGCTTCCTGCTTGCAATACTGTTAGATTTTCATATACATAAATCTTGTTTTTATAATTTACAGACAATGATTTTATTTTTACAGTAAAAATGTTACTATACATCTTTTTAGTAACTGCCAGACAACAATATTATCTTAAATATTATATTATCAACCTTCCTCTGACGATATATACCCGTCTTTTTCAGCAAACCTGCCCGTTTGATGATAAATCCCGGTTTTCCACTGTATTTTACCAGCATTTTTGCAATATGAATCTTTTGCTTTGTCTTTTTTGCCTTAAATACACTGTTATCAGGTTCATCTTTTAAATACAATTCATATATTCTCACAAAATCCTTAAGCTGATTTGTTATGTTTCTCCTGTTTCCTTTAAATCTTTTTACTCTGTCTTTAAATTCTTTCAACTTACTTGTGTTGTATCCTACCGTGTTGGTTCCATGCTGTCTGTAACTTATTAACTGCCTGCCGTCAAAGTATAGCTCACCATAGCAGCTTGCCAGAAGATAGAACCACCAGTCATGCATTACCGTAAATTTTGGCGGATGCTTTTTTGCCATGTTTCTTAATGTCTTGTTCATCACAATAGTACATCCTGTAACTATGTTTTCCACCACAGCATTTTCAAAACTTGGTATTTTGTTCTTCCTAGTCATTTCATTATCTATCTCTTTAAGATTTTCGTCTACCAGCAATGGACTACAGCAATAGAGCAATGGGACTTTTAAATATACACTATTTTTTTCACTAAATCCTATATATTTATCTTTTTCCTGTTGATACTTTTTTGACATTTCTTTTATTTTTTCTATGCCGGCCCTTAATTTTTCTTTATGCCAGTAATCATCCTGATCTGAAAATGCATAGTAATCTGCTTTTTCATCTGATTTTTCTATAAGATCAAAAAAACTTTTTATTACTCCTATGTTTTCTCCCTGATACCAGCTCACCTGATCCGGATATTTTGCAGCATATTTTCTAAGTATCTCCTGTGTTCCGTCTTTTGAACCATCATCTCTTATCAGAAGTTTTAATTTTACATCTGCTTTTTCTTCACAATCCTGTGAGAGTATGCTGTCTATCTGTTCTCTTAAATAGTCTTTTCCATTGTAGGTTGACATAAGTACCTGTATCACTTTAGTTTTCTCCTCCTAATAAGTCTGCGTATATTTTACGCATCTGTTTATCTACTACTTCTATACTGTATTTTTTTACATATTCCATATTGAATTCACCCATCTGCTGTCTGCGTTTATTTCGTGGAATTGCACTTTTCCCATATTTTTCAGTAAATATTCTTCTTATCTTTACAGCATAATCTTCCGGAGCATGACCATGTACAAGATATCCCCCTTTTGCATGAACCACAAGTTCCCTGACTCCCCTTATATCTGAGGCTATCACAGGAAGACCTGCTGCCATTGCCTCCATTACCGAAACAGGTAGTCCCTCTCTTGCTGACGGAAATACAAATACATCACTCTGAGATAATATGAGTGGTGTGTCAGTTACATATCCTGCAAAAACTATCCTGTCACTTACACCTAACTCTGCGGCTCTCTTTTCAAGTTCTTCTCTCATCTGTCCTTCACCGCATATCAGATATGATATTTTCAAATCCTTTAATTCCGCAAGCGCATCAATAACAACCATATTTTTCTTTCCCGGTGCAAGTTCCCCTACACTCACCAATATATAATGATCATTAGGTATTCCATATCTCAATCGTATATTATTTTGTACAGTCTGTGTTTCTTCTTTATCGGGCATATATATATCCCAGCTTTTTTTGTGAAACTCTTTAAACCTCTCTGTCTTAAGCCCAACCCCATTTATTTTTTCCGCCTTTCCTCTTATCGGAAATCTTACTGCCCTGCCATAATCTTCATCATTTATCGTTATAAGCCTGTCTGTATATCTTGCAAGCTCCCTCTCCACCGGATACATGATCCAATTTTTCAACGGACATCCCCTAAAAAAATGCATACCATGTACAGTATATATTACCGGTACATTTTTCTTTGTTTCTTTTCTAACTGCATTAGCCGCAAGCCTTGCAAGGATTCCGCTAAGAGGCATATGACAATGAACAACATCATAATCACCATGATACATTTCATCCTTTAGCTGTTTATATGCTTTCTTTATATCTTTTATGGACGGTTTTCTTAAAAAATCTATCTGATGTGTGATTATCCCCGTTTCCTCAAGCCTGCTGTTGTCCTTTCCATACACAACAACATTAAGATTTGTAGCATAATGAACTTCATATCCCATTTCCTGAAGAATCTTCACATTATTCATCTCATGCTGAGGTATAAAGCCACTAACCCTTGTAACAAGAAGTGCTTTCTTAACCTTTCCCACTTCTTCCGTTTTTTCCACATCTAAATTCTCTTTCAAAATCTTCCTCCAACTTATGCTATTGATTAAGCTTTTGCGAAACCCTCAATAAATTACATTTTATATGTGCAAATATTCACAGTGAAAAACTGCGTTTCGCAATCACATCATTGGTTATTCTTAACTATTTCCTTAACTATCTTCTCCACCGGCTCCTGTGCCGCATCATCTGCTTTCTCGGCTGTAACCTGATTGTCTGAAACACCTTCCGTTGCATCCTTCTTAAGAACCGTTTTTACTGTCATAAGTATAAGTTTTATATCAGTCCATAGTGAATAATTTTCTATATAAAACAAGTCAAGTTTTAATTTGTCATAAGGCGTTGTATTGTACTTACCATATACCTGTGCATATCCCGTAAGTCCCGCTTTTACTCTTGTCCTGAACGAAAATTCCGGCATTTCCTCGCAATACTGCTTCATTATCTCAGGTCTTTCCGGTCTTGGACCTACAAATGACATATCTCCCTTTATTATATTAAATAATTGTGGCAATTCATCGATACGGGTCGCCCTAATAAATTTTCCTATCGGTGTTATCCTGTCGTCATTTTCCTTTGCAAGCTTTGCGACACCGTCACTCTCAGCATTTACTATCATGCTCCTGAATTTGTATATCTCAAATTCACGCTCATATTTTGTGCATCTTACCTGTTTGTAAAATACCGGACCTCCATCATACAATTTTATTGCTATTGCCGTGATAAGCATAAACGGTGAAGCTATGACTGTCATTGGAATTGCAATGATAAGGTCTAGTGCTCTTTTAAACAATCTCTGGTCAAGGCTCAATGTATAGCCTTTTGAAAGCAAAAACGGTGTATCAAACACATGAATCCTGTCTGCTCCCATAAGTATTATGTCTGAGAGTTTCGGTATAACATATGCCCTCATTTTATGTGCATAACAGTATTTGAGCATATCGTTTCTCTTTTCGGCAGATATATCACCGATTATGACAGCCTGAAAATCTTTCATTTTCTCAGCTATCTTATCTATCCCCTCATCTATATTTACCGCATCATAGATTGCATACTTATCACGCCTTGCCTCAACCTTATATACAAGGTCTGCCGCCGGTCTTTCACCATATATAAGCAAAATCTTCCACGGCTGGAAAATTCTGTTGTAGAAATGGATTATCACAAAATTCCATATCGTGGAAAGAGTCATCTCAACTGCCATTGCAGCAATCATATACATGGGATTTACTATTCCGAATGCCAAAAGGCATATTACAAAATACATCACCATATTAGACAAAAACAGACTGAGATACTGCGACAGCATAACCTCAAGCCGCCTGTACTGCCCTATTTTCATGCTTCCATACATCGTTGAAAAAAAGAAAAGAATAAGTGCGTATAAACCAATCATAGCATAATGTCCTTTTCTGTAAAAAGTTGCCACAAACATCGTAGCTGCATAGTAATGAAACCATACATACATAAATACAAGTGACATAAGCACTATATTAACAAGCGATGCAAAAAAAAGTATCGTTTTTTTGTATGGGTCGTAATTTCTCATCTTTATCCTTAAACCTCGTTTCTTTATAAAACCTCCAAAACTCATTGTATATTCAAACAGATATTCGCAATCCTCTCTGTCGTTTATTGCTCTACGCAATAAAAATGGTTATGTTCATAAACTTACCATAAGGCAGAAAACTGCATTATCATTAAAAATATACGGTACAATACTTCTTATTCTACTAATTTCCTTATTTAATGTCAACTTTACTGTTGTTTCTTTTTAAAATATATGTATAATTAGATGTGTGTATCTGAACATAATCTATGTTTACATACATATATTTCAGTTTGCAAAATAGTCTATATATGTTCAATCTTTACAGCATACAGCTATTTTTGCAATCATAAAAAATTTTTAGGAGGTTTACCTATGGCATCTCAAAATGCTAAGAAAAAAGGCACAGCGGCTGAGCCAAAGTACCCATTAGGTCTTTTGCTCCCGATAATCGCCGTACTCAGCGTGATACCACTTATCACTTATATGTATTCTTATGAAACCAAACTTGGCAAGTTTGAATGGTACACAAGCCAGACTTCCGCAGTCGACTTTTTCCTTCACACAAAACTCATATGGTTTCTCGTTGCCTGTGCATGCATGATATTCTGTCTTGTCTATATGATATTTGCAGATGAACAGAAGGCTGCATGGTGCAAAATACTTATACCACTTGCAATTTATTGTGGCATTTCCTTTATTTCGGCTCTTGCATCCTCAAACAGAGATTTCTGTTTTTCAGGTATCTATGAGCAGTTTGAACCTGTCTGGGCTCTTATGGGATATTGCCTTACCGCATACTATTGTTTCTTTATAATGCGTACAGAAGCAGCAGTAAAGCGTATAATGCCGTGGTTTGTTGCCGGTATTACGGTTATGGTTCTGCTTGGACTCAGCCAGGCATTAAAGCACGATTTTTTCAGGACTTCACTCGGTCAGAAACTTATGACACCTTCTACATACAAGGGAGGTCCTCTTAAGTTTAATTTTGAGGAGGGGCGTACTTATCTTTCCCTCTACAATCCTAACTATGTAGGATTTTATGTCTGCCTTATAGTTCCTATTCTTGTAGGTCTTATATTTGCACTCAAAAAAGTGTGGGCGAAGATAGGCTGTACTGTTTTGATAGTATCTCTTATGCTTATTCTTTTTGCATCACAGTCGCGTGCCGGTATTCTTGCGGTTATCTTTTCTCTTATAGTTATGCTTCTCTGTATGAGGAAAGTGTTTATTAAAAATATCAAAATCGTTATTGCCGCAATCGCTGTTTTTATAGTTGCATTTATTGGAATAAATGTGGCAAACCAGGGTATATTGCTTGACAGAATGAAATCCATGTTCAGTACTGAAGCTGAATATCATCCGCTCAGCGAGATTACCACAAATGATGACAATGTTTCCATTGTTTATAATAATGAAACTCTTATCATCAAGTGTACTCAGGATGCTAACGGTACTGACCAGTTTTCACTTACTGACAAGTCAGGTAAAGAAGTGGCTTTCGCACTTAATGAGGACTCTTCAAGCTATGTTATAAATGATGAGAGATTTCCATTCTCATTCTCTTCTATCCGCTCTGACAGTTTCAATGGTTATCAGATTACGATAGATGATAAAACATGGTACTTTACAAATATGATGAAAGAAAATGATTCAACATTTTATACTTATGGTCCGGGTGGTGCCATTATGAAACTTACAAAACAGACCAAATCACTTTCTTTCCTTGAAAACCATTTCCATTTTGCAAATATGCGTGGATATATCTGGGCAAGAACACTTCCGCTTCTCAAGAAGTATTTCTTACTCGGTTCAGGTCCTGATACATTTATCATTGCGTTTCCTAACAATGACCTTGTCGGTCTTTACAATTCAGGACACATAAATGAGATTATTACAAAACCCCACTGTACGCTGATGCAGATTGGTGTACAGACTGGTGTTATCTCGCTTATCGCATGGCTGGTATTCTTTATATGGTACCTTGTCAGCAGCTTAAAACTCTACTGGAAACACGATTTTAGCGGTTATCTTCCAAAAATCGGAGTGAGTATATTTGTCGGTGTTATAGGCTACCTGATAATCTCACTCACAAACGACTCCTGTATAGCTGTTGCTCCTGTATTCTATGCAGTTACGGGTATGGGACTTGGTATCAATTACAAGTTGAAGAAAGACCAAAAAGAAACTGGGACAGCTCAGATTAAAGAGGTCGCAAAATAAATCAATAAAATTAAAGTAATTACAGCTTGCACTATTGCTGTGACACAGTAAAAAACAAAATATATTGTTTTATAAAAAAATAACACCAATTGCTTTTAAACGATTGGTGTTGTTTTTTTGTGTATATCATATATCATTGGTGTACGGCCCATTATACGATATACACTGATATAGTAAATCATATTCTCACAATCTGAAACTCTCTGGAGAGTGTACGGCCAATCCTTTGAACTTCGGACTATGTTGATATGTTTTACCTCGTGAGTAAGTATTTTACCTTTTTGCCATCCATAAATAATATCGGATTATTTTATCATTTTTTTAATGATTATTGTACAATTTCACGATTATTTCACAAATTATGCACAACAGGTGAACAAACTATCTATGTCAATATCTGAACCTGCTCATTGTATCGTCAAAGCTATTTATTTAATGTAACAGCCATTCATTTTATAATAATCCAAATGCTGAATGTTTGTCTATTTTGCAAGTTCAAGCATTTTCTGAAGCGGTTTACAGGCTTCATCCATTATATCATCAGGAAGAATTACTTCCTCCATCGGATTTTCCATTACATCTGCCACTTTTTCAAGGCTTACTTTCTTCATATTCGGGCAGAACTGTCTGTGTCCTACTGAATAGAACTTCTTGTCAGGATTCTGCTTGCTGAGTTTAAAGAATATGCCCATCTCTGTACAGATGATAAATTTCTTGCAGTCACTCTCTGTTGCATAATCAAGTATTCCTGCCGTACTTCCTATATAATCGGCAAGTTCGAGTACATCCTCAGTACATTCAGGATGTGCGAGCACGAGTGCGTCAGGATGATGCTCTTTTGCTTCTTTGACAAGCTCTGGGTCAATACTCTTATGGACATGACAAAATCCGTCATTGAATATAAACTCTTTTTCAGGCAACTGCTTTGCAACATATCTTCCAAGGTTATTGTCAGGCACAAAGAATATCCTCTTATTCTCTATATTTTTTACTACCTTGATGGCATTTGATGAAGTCACACATACATCTGATACTGCCTTTATCTCGGCTGTTGAGTTTACATAACAGACTACGGCAACATCGTCATACTGCTCTTTTACTTCTTTTATACGGTCAACCGTTACCATATGAGCCATAGGACAGTCGGCAGTCACATCTGCCATATATACATGCTTTTCAGGATTTAAGAGTTTTGCACTCTCACCCATAAATGACACACCTGCAAATAATATGTTTTTTGCCTCAACTTTTGTCGCAACCTTGCTTAAATAAAATGAGTCTCCAACATAGTCTGCTATATCCTGAACAGCACCATCTACATAGTAATGTGCAAGTATGACAAAATCGTTTTCTTTCTTTAATCTCTCAATCTTTTGAATAAGTTCTTCCATCTTTATCTCCATTTCGTTTTAATTATGTGCTAAATTAAATGCATCTTTCCCAAATCATGGCAGTTTGTCATAAATATTTTGCAATTTTCAATATTTGTAATACAGCCAGTATAAATTATAACTATCGTTTTTTATAAATTCCTGCAATCATTTATAAGGCTTTCTAACTGCTCATAATTTTCTACTTCATTTACTTGTCTGCGTATTGATGATGAATTCTTATAGCCTGCCGTGTACCAGCCGACATGTTTTCTCATCTCGCGTATGCCAAGATATTCACCTTTATATTCTATCTGCATTTTTGTATGTCTGAGTATCATAGCTGCCACCTCATCAAATGATGGCTTGTCCTGATATTGACCGCTTTTTTCAAATTCCTTTATCTGCCTGAATATCCACGGATTTCCTCTCGCACCTCTCGCTATCATAAGACCGTCGCAGCCTGTTTCATTCTTGCATCTTACCGCATCCTCAGGTGTAAATATGTCTCCACTCGCTATGACCGGGATTTTTACTGCTTCCTTTACTTTTCTTATTATATCCCAGTCCGCCGTTCCGGAGTAATATTCTTCCCTTGTCCTGCCGTGTACCGCAACGGCACTTGCACCGCTTTGTTCCATCATTCTTGCAAATTCAACGGCATTTATGTTTTCGTCATTAAAACCTTTCCTGAATTTGACCGTGACAGGCTTTTTTATCCTGTCTGATATGGCTCTCACTATTTTTGCGGCAAGTTCCGGATTTTTCATAAGTGCCGAACCCTCACCGTTGTTTACTACTTTTGGCACGGGACAGCCCATATTTATATCGAGTATGTCAAAGTTTCTGTATTCTATCTGCTCCGCCATATCCGCCATAAGTTCCGGTTCTGAACCAAAAAGCTGCAATGCTACCGGATGCTCCGTATCGTCTATCTGCCACAGAGGTTCTGTATTTTTATTTTTATAATAGATGCCTTTTGCACTTATCATCTCAGTGTAAAGCAGATCTGCACCAAACTCTTTACAAATCATGCGAAATGGCATATCCGTCACTCCTGCCATAGGTCCTAAAGCAAGATTACCGTCTATTTTTACATTTCCTATATAAAATTCACTCATAACTCTCTATTTTTTCTGTTTGCTGTGTATAAGCTGCAACCCTTTTAATGTGAGGTCACCGTCATATATCTCTATAGACTTGGTATTTTCATATACAACCTTTCCAAGCCCGCCTGTTGCGATGACTTTAGCATCCATAAGTCCGGATTCTTCCTTAATCTTTCTTATGATATACTCTGTCTGACCTATCGTTCCATAAAAAAGTCCCGCCTGCATTGCAGAAATAGTATCTTTAGCAATAATATTTCCGGGACATTTTATCTCTATCTCAGGAAGATTAGCCGTGTTATTCCAGAGTGCATTTGCCGATATTCTTATTCCCGGGCTGATAACTCCGCCCTTAAATGCTCCATCTGCCGTCACAAGATCATAAGTCGTCGCTGTTCCATAATCCACGACGATTATAGGTCCACCATAAAGTTCAAACGCACTTACTGCATCCACTATCCTGTCAGGTCCTATTTCTTTTGGGTTCATCGTATCTATTCTTATGCCTGTCTTTGTACCTGCTCCGACAACTATAGGATGGCAGTTGAGGTACTTGATTATACCACTCGTAAAGGAGTACATCATCTTAGGCACTACCGATGCTATTATAACCTCTGTTATATCGTCAGGCTTGTACCCTTTCTGCTCTAAAATATTGCACAATAATTCTCCATATTCATCTGATGTTCTCGGAACCTGAACAGTAAATCTGAACCTTGCTGCAAGTCTCTCTCCATCAAATACTCCAAATGTCACATCCGTATTTCCAACATCTACTGCTAATAACATGATTTTTTCCTCACATTTCTATATATGTTATCACACAAAGCCATATATAATTTATTATTCCTGCGTCTGTATAGCATCTAAATCTTCGTGTAATATCACTGCTTTATAATATTTTTCAAGTGATTCAAGAAGATCCCTTTTCTCATTTTGCAATGCTTTTATCTTTAATGCACTTCCTATCTCGTCAAATGAAAAATCGTCTTCCTCTGCTACGACATTCATGTAAAGGTTGCCCTCTTCATCATACTGTAATGAAAAAATTCCGCCTATCTCTGCCGTATAGAGTACACACATTATCTGTAATTCATCCTTAATTGTCTGTGGAAGTGAACTGAAATTTTCATTGAGATAATATTTCTGTTCATAGGCATTTGCCGCACACAATATCACCGCTTCACTGTTTATGTCAGCCTCATCATACATAGCCATACAACCCCCTTACTGATACTTCTCCCGACACAATGCTCTTAATGCCGTCTTTTGTCTCGACAAGCAGTGCACCGTCCTTGTCTATTCCTCTTGCGATACCTGTTTCTTCTTCCTTAGGATCTGCTGTCTCCGCCATGCCATAAAGCACTTTTACTTCACTGTCCATGCTTATGAGCATAGAATTATACTTATCGACAACCTGCGACAAATCATTTGTCTCAAGAAATTTTTTGTAATATTCATCAAATTTCTCTACAACCTTTGCTGTAAGTTTATTTCTGTTTGTCATTTTGCCTGTCTCAAGATATATTGAAGAAGCATTTTTTCTAAGTTCGTCAGGTATATCATCATCGTTTACATTTATGCCTATTCCTATAACGGCATAATTTACATAGTTCATCTCTGAACTCATCTCAGTAAGAATACCACATATTTTCTTTTTTTCAAGTACAATATCATTAGGCCACTTTATCTTTGTGTCCGCACCACACACATCTTTTATTGCTCCTGCAACAGACATTGCCGCAAGAAGCGTGATACCCGAAAGATGTTTAGGCTCAGTCTTTGGTCTTATGAGAAGTGTCATAAAAATATTTGCACCTTTTTTAGAGCACCATTTTCTGCCACGCCTGCCCTTGCCGTTTGTCTGCTCGTCAGCCACCAGCAAAATCCCCTCCGGCTCTCCTGCCTCGGCAAGCTGCTTTGCCTTTGTATTCGTTGAATCTATCGTGTCATATGTCACGGCTTTCTTGCAAATGCAGTCCTTGGGCAGATAACTTTCTATCGCTGGTGCATTTAATATGTCAGGCTCACTCTTAAGTTTATATCCCTTATTAGAAACTGACTCTATCTCAAATCCTTTTTCCTTAAGCTGCGTTATATTCTTCCAGACAGCCTGTCTTGACACGCCGAAACGCTCACACAAACTCTGCCCCGAAACACACTCATCTCCCGCTTCGCGTAAAATGCGTAGTAGCTCACTTTTCATGTCATCCTCTTTTCTGTGCCTTTTTGTACATTAACAAGTTTGTGCAAAGCACAAATCTTGAGTGTGAAAATTGCTGTTTACCATATTTTACAGGTTTTCCTGCTGTTAATTTTCACACTATTCCCTTTCTCCAAGTGTGGCAACCATAACTGCCTTTATAGTGTGCATACGGTTTTCGGCTTCATCAAACACAACTGACTGCTCTGACTCAAATACCTCGTCAGTAACTTCAAGTTCGCTCATTCCGAATTTCTCATAAACTTCTTTACCGATTTTGGTCTTAAGGTCATGGAATGCCGGAAGACAGTGCATAAATATCGCATCCCTGCCTGCATTTTCCATTACTTTTTTATTTATCTGATATGGTGATAAAGCTTTTATTCTCTCTGCCCATACTTCGTCAGGCTCACCCATTGATACCCATACATCAGTATAGAGAACATCTGCACCTTTTGTTCCACTCTCAACATCCTCAGTAAGTGTAATAGAACCGCCTGATGCCTTTGCATATTCCTGACACTGTTCAACAAGTTCCTGATTTGGGAAATATTCCTTTGCAGTACAAGCCGTAAAATTCATCCCCATCTTTGCACACGCTATCATAAGCGAATTTCCCATATTATAACGGGCATCCCCCATATATACGAGTTTTACACCTTTAATCTTTCCTAAATGCTCTTTGATGGTAAGTAAGTCAGCAAGCATCTGTGTAGGATGATATTCATTTGTAAGACCATTCCATACCGGAACTCCTGCATATTTTGCAAGTTCTTCTACAATATCCTGTCCATATCCACGGTACTCGATACCGTCAAACATTCTTCCGAGAACCCTTGCAGTATCAGGTATACTCTCCTTTTTGCCTATCTGTGAACCGGACGGGTCAAGATATGTAACTCCCATACCCATATCATTTGCTGCAACTTCAAAAGAACATCGTGTGCGTGTGCTTGTCTTTTCAAATATAAGTGCGATATTTTTATCTGTGTAGTTTTTAATTGATACTCCGTTTTTCTTTTTCGCCTTTAAATCAGCCGACAGATCAAGCATATACTGTATCTCTTCCGGTGTAAAGTCCTTTAAAGTAAGAAAATTGCGTCCTTTTAAATTGATAGCCATTGATATGTCCTCCATTTCTTTTTTATACTATGATGTAATAATACACATATAGAGTCTGCCAGTGACAGACTCCTACTTTTTAATATTAAAACAGGTACTTGCGAAATTCTCGCAACATATAATCATTTTCGCAACAACCTAATTCTCTTTTGCAATCTCGGTTACTGATTTTGCAAGTCCCGCAAGCCCTTGTATCTCTGACGGAATGATTATCTTTGTTGCTTTTCCATCTGCTGCCTTTGCAAATGCATCAAGGCTCTTTAATTTGATAACATTGTCGGATGCAGCCGCATCGTTAAGCATCTTTATACCATCTGCGTTTGCCTGCTGAACCGCAAGTATAGCCTGAGCCTGACCTTCAGCCTCACGGATAGTTGCCTCTTTTTTGGCTTCGGCTCTAAGTATCGCAGCCTGCTTCTCAGCCTCCGCATCAAGGATTGCTGACTGTTTCTTTCCCTCCGCAACAAGGATTGCCGACTCTTTTTCTCCCTGTGAGCGAAGGATTGCTTCACGCTTTTCACGCTCTGCCTTCATCTGTTTTTCCATCGCATCCTGGATTGCTGCCGGCGGAATGATATTCTTAAGCTCGACTCTGTTTACCTTTATTCCCCATGGATCTGTCGCCGTGTCAAGTGATGAACGCATTTTTGCATTTATAATCTCTCTTGATGTAAGTGTTTCATCAAGTTCAAGCTCACCGATAACATTTCTAAGCGTTGTAGCTGTGAGATTTTCGATAGCCATTATCGGATTTTCAACACCGTATGTATAAAGTTTAGGATCAGTTATCTGATAAAAGATAACAGTGTCTATTCTCATTGTTACATTGTCTTTTGTAATAACCGGCTGTGGTGGAAAATCTGCAACCTGCTCTTTTAAATCTACTTTTCTTGCAACTCTGTCTATAAAAGGGATTTTAAAGTGGATTCCAACTCCCCATGTCCCCTGATATCCTCCAAGTCTCTCAATAACATACGCCCTTGCCTGTGGTACTACATTTATACATGACAAAAGTATAATTACAATCAATATTACTAAAGCTGCTAAAAATGGCATTTTCATATCTCCTTTCTACCAATTCTGCTTTTCTACAAGCAATTTAACTCCATTTACCTCTTTTACTTTGACTTTTGAACCCTCAGGAATGATTTCATTGTCATCAACACTCCTCGCTGTCCACTCAAGCCCTCTTACAACAACCGCACCTTTCTGGTTAAAGTTGTCAATCTCCTCTGTAACCTTTGCTTCTTCACCGATAATACTGTTTATATTTGTCTTTGTCCTGCTGTTATTTAGGTATTTTTCTGCAATAGGTCTTGTAAAACAGAACAATACCACCGATACGGTCAAAAACAATGCAAACTGCACGATGAGCGGAGCATGAAAAAGTGCTGCAACAACCGCTGCTAATGCTCCTGCCGCAAACCATATGGTCGTAAGCCCCATAGTGATTATCTCAATGACAAGCAGTATCGCCATAGCAATAAGCCAATACATCGGTTCCATATTTTCCTCCTCTCCTATACCATAATCTCTCAGTATCTTTTCAAAACGAATTATTTTGGCTGGATTTCCGAGAGTATATGATTTGTACGATTTTATCGCATTTATTCACTGAATATAGCTCAAACAACTGTATTTGTCAACTAAATGATACTTTCGTTTCTCTATTCAACTATTATTCACAACCTCAAATAAACTAAATAACAGACTATTTTCGTTTCTGTCTCGCCATCTCATACATTATTATGGCGGCTGATACTGCTGCGTTAAGCGACTCCAATTTTCCCTCCATAGGAATCCTGATACGCTTTGATGCTTTTTCAAACACTGCATCAGATACACCGTTTGCTTCATTGCCTATTATAAAGGCGGAACCCTTTGTGTAATCAACACAGTCATATACCTCACTGCCCTCCATTGCCGTTGCATACACATCATATCCGGATTTTTTAATCTCTTCTATAATGTCTATAAGCGACTCAACATAACAGAACTTAACCCTGAATATTGCTCCCATCGTTGAACGCACCACTTTAGGATTAAAAAGGTCAACGCTCTCCTTACTCATGATAACACCGGACATTCCAGCCCCCTCCGATGTTCTTATTATAGTACCTAGATTGCCGGGGTCTCTTAAATCATCCAAAAGTACCCACGCTTTTCTCTCATCCGACAGAATTTCTTTAACATCGTACTCGGGCATATTGACTATAGCAAGAACTCCCTGAGGTGTAACCGTATCGGAAATCTGTTTAAAAACATTATCGGCAACAACCTCATACGGTATTCTTTCAAGCTTATCACCAAGTCTCTGTGCCGTCCTGTCAAAAGCAGACTCCGAAACATATAATTTATCGAGCTTATCAAAATTGATTGCTTCAAGAACCATCTTAATCCCCTCTGCAACAAATTTCTTAGTCTTTCTTCGCTCCCTCGCCTGCTTCTGAAGTTTTATAAGTTCTTTAATCTGTCCGTTAGACTCGCTTGTGATTATTAAATCCTTTGATTTCAAACCAAATCTCCTCTTTAAAACAATATATATACATAAATGTATGCAAATCCCAAACATATATAATGCGTGGTTGCATACAATTATTTTTGTAGCAAAATTTATTTTAACATTAGCATACCGACATTATTATTCTGTCGTAATATTTGCTTGGATTGTGCAGCTATAACAAATAATGTTAGCCGGCATTTTTGTCACCGTCAGTACTCAGTCAGCGTCTTTTGCTGACTTTATGTACTGCTACGAGTGACAACATAGCGAAAGCGTGCCGGCGGTATTATTCTGTTATAGCTGCACAATCAACACAACCTACATAATTTCGCAGCTGAAAAAACTTACTCCTCGCTCATCTTCGCAAGTCTTGCCGTCTGGTCTGCCGCAATGATATTTTCAAGAAGCTCATTTATATCACCGTCAAGTATCTCTCCAAGTCTGTGGCTTGTGTACTTTATTCTGTGGTCTGTAACCCTGCCCTGTGGGAAGTTGTATGTTCTTATCTTCTCTGAACGGTCACCTGTTCCTACCTGACTTCTTCTCTCTGCCGCCTGCTCGCTGTTTGCCTTTTCCTGCTCCATGTCATAAATTCTTGAACGGAGAACTTTCATGGCTTTATCTTTATTTTTAAGCTGTGATTTCTCATCCTGACAGGTTACGACTATTCCCGTAGGGATATGTGTGATTCGTACTGCCGAGTCCGTTGTATTTACACACTGACCGCCGTTTCCTGATGCTCTATACACATCAATCTTACAGTCATTAGGGTCTACATGAACATCAACTTCCTCAACTTCCGGCATAATTGCCACCGTTGCCGTTGATGTATGAATTCTTCCACCCGACTCCGTAGAAGGTATTCTCTGCACACGATGAACACCACTCTCATATTTAAGTTTTGAGTACGCACCTGCACCTATTACCATAAATACGATTTCTTTGAAGCCACCGATTCCATTCTCGCTCGCACTCATAACTTCTACTTTCCAGCGGTTTGCCTCGGCAAATTTTGAATACATCCTGAAAAGGTCTGCCGCAAAAAGTGCTGCTTCATCTCCGCCTGCACCTCCACGGATTTCGACAATAACATTCTTCTCATCGTTAGGGTCTTTTGGAAGCATGAGAATTTTAAGCTCCTGCTCACATTTCTCAACAGTTTCCTTGCACTCATTAAGTTCCTCTTTTGCGAGTTCACGCATATCCTCGTCACTCTCCTCGTCAAGTATCGCAAGACTGTCCTCTATTCCATCTTTTGCAGCCTTGTATTCCTTGTACTTTTCAACGATAGGAGTAAGTTCGTTCTGCTCACGCATAAGCTCCCTGTATTTTTTCTGGTCATTGATAACCTCCGGCTCAGTGAGCATCATGTTTATCTCTTCCAATCGTCCTACAAGTTCTTCTAATTTATCAAACATCGTTTTTCCTCCATATAAAAATATTGTTTATATTTATATTCAGTGTATAAATCCTAAAAATCTTTAAAGCAAAGCCTGTGTATTCTTTTTTGCATAACAAAATTTCAACTTTTATTTTACAGCCATAACAACCCTGTCATTTTCACACAAATCTTTCTTTACGATAACCTCTTTAAAGCCCTCGTTTTCAAAAATCTCTTTTACGGCTCTGCCCTGGTCATGCCCTATCTCCATAAACATCATCCCCGGACCGGCAAGATGTTTTTTTCCCTCTTTTGCAAGTATGCGGTAAAACATAAGACCATCCTCTCCGCCATCAAGTGCAAGCATCGGGTCATGCTCCCTCACCTCCGGTTCAAGAGTTTTTATCACATCGGGTCTGATATAAGGCGGATTTGATACTATAATATCATATTTTCCGTTTATTTTCTCAAACATATCACTTTCTATAAAATAAACCTCAGCTTCATTTGAAGCCGCATTTTTCTGTGCAACCTCCAGGGCCTTTTTAGAAATATCAGCACCGGTACATTCTGCTGTTTCCTCAAGTTTTTTCAGTGATATTATAATACAGCCTGAACCCGTACACATATCAAGTATCTTCTTTCCATGTGCAAAGGGAAGGACATTTTCGACAAGGCACTCCGTATCCTGTCTTGGAACCAGGACATTTTCATTTACAAAAAAGTCAAATCCCATAAATTCCTGAGTTCCCGTTATATGCTGCAATGGTATATGTTCTTTTCTCATATGGATAAGTGAGAGGTATCTGTCTTTTATTTCATCAGACACTTCCATATCTCTATCAAGAAAAAATTTTGCCCTGCTCATCCCCGTAATATACTCAAGCAGATACCATGCGTCAAGCTCTGCATCTGAAATATTTGATGACACGAGTTCATTTTCTCCGCTTTTTAACAATTCCTGATATGTTATCATGTTAATCCTCATTCCTGCACATACTTTTGAATTACTGATATGTTATCATCGTAATCCTCACTTCCGTACCTTTTGTCTGAACACGATACAAAAACTGCATATATATCTTTTATAGTCACTCTGCATCCTTATTTTTCTGAAACTCTTTCCAGTCAAAGACAGCCTCTACCGAAGCTATCGCAACTTCTATCATAGAGTCATCTGGTTCTTTTGTCGTTAGTTTCTGTATAAGCATACCCGGCTTACTCAGTGCATTTACAATGCTGTTTTCTGATTTTCCCGCAAGCCGTATAAACTCATAGGAAACTCCGGCTATAACAGGCACCAGCAAAATCCTACACAAAATCTTAAGCCACATATTATCAACTCTTATAAATATAAAAAATATAATACTTATAAATAATACTATAAAAATGAAACTTGTTCCACATCTTTTATGTTCTCTCGACTGTTTTTTTACATTTTCGACAGTCAGTGGAAGCATATGTTCAACACAGTTTATTGTCTTGTGCTCTGCTCCGTGATACATAAAGACACGCTTTATATCTTTAACAAAGGAAATCGCAAATACATAACCGATAAACAGTAAAATCCTTATAACTCCCTCTATCACTGCAAGAAGTTTTTCTGATGCGACAACTTTTTTCAAAAGTTCTGATATGAAAAACGGTAAAATCATAAAAATCCCAACCGCAAGTATTATCGACAAAATGACCGTAAAAGTCGTTTCCACCTTTTCACGCTTTTCCTTTTTGTCCTCGTCAATCTCCTCTGCATCATCTTCCTCGTCCTCAAAATATTTTGATGAGTCCGTAAGGCTTTTCATTCCGAGTACCAGCGACTCGACAAAAGTCACAACACCTCTTATTATAGGCAGGTCGCAGATAAAGTATTTATCTCTGAGACTTTTGCAAGTTCCTTCTTCTACCTCAATCTCTCCGTCAGGTTTTCTGACGGCAACGGCATATCTGTCTTTATTTTTCATCATGACACCCTCAAGAACAGCCTGCCCTCCTATACCTGATGGTTTTACTACCGATTTTTTGTTCATATAATACCCTCCAAATGAAAAAGAGCAAAACCAGCGTTTTGCTCCTGGTTTCACACTACTTCACGAGCATTTACCTATACAATGAAAAATGGTCACAGCCCCCTTTTGGTTGCTGTGACCATCTATAAGACCGAATCTTACATTATTCTTATACTAAAGTCATTGATACAGTACACTAATTTAGTTTGCCTGCATTCCATATTTACGGTTGAACTTGTCAATCGCACCACGAGCCTTAACAGCTTTCTGCTGACCTGTGTAGAAAGAATGACATTTTGAACAGATTTCTACATGAATTTCTTCCTTTGTAGAACCAGTTACAAACTCATTACCACAGTTGCAAACAACTTTAGCCTGATAATAATTAGGATGAATTCCCTCTCTCATGTCTTATGACCTCCATTCCGCTGCCATCACGACAGCAAATACATATCACGAAAAAGATCACACCCAGAATGTAGGACTGTATCTTTTCGATTTCAATTTTCAACACAACTTCATTATTATAACACACTTCACATAAAAGTGCAAGCACATTTTTATTTTTAAAAATGTATCTTTCTTATCATTTCAACAAATTCCCTGTTGTTTCTTGTCTTTCTGAACAAATCTATGATTTTTTCCACAGCTTCATCATTTCTCATTGAGCTGAAAGCCTTGCGTATACGGTAAGCCGCATCTTTCTCATCCTGTGTGAGTAAAAGGTCGTCTCTTCTGGTGCTTGATTTTGGAAGATCTATAGCCGGGAATACTCTCTTTTCCGAGAGTCCTCTGTCGAGAACCATTTCCATGTTACCTGTTCCCTTAAACTCCTCAAATACAACATCGTCCATCTTGCTTCCCGTATCGACAAGTGCCGTTGCAAGTACGGTAAGGCTTCCGCCTTCTCTCATATTTCTCGCTGCACCAAAGAATTTCTTCGGCATATGAAGTGCAGCCGGGTCAAGACCTCCGGAAAGTGTTCTTCCACTCGGTGACACCGTGAGATTGTAGGCTCTTGCAAGTCTTGTGATACTGTCAAGAAGTATCGTAACATCCTCGCCATGCTCAACAAGTCTCTTTGCTCTCTCGATTACCATCTCTGAAACTCTCTTGTGATTTTCAGGAAGTTCGTCAAATGTGGAGTAGATAACATCAACATTGTGTCCCATGATAGACTCTTTTATATCAGTAACTTCCTCAGGTCTTTCATCTATAAGAAGAACAATAAGGTTCATTTTAGGATAATTTGTCTTTATAGCCTTTGCAACCTGCTTAAGAAGTGTTGTCTTTCCTGTCTTTGGCTGAGAAACTATCATTCCACGCTGTCCCTTGCCGATAGGAGCAATTATATCCATCATTCTTGTTGAGATAGTCGCACCGTCCGTCTCAAGTCTTATCTTTTCATTTGGAAAGATAGGTGTGAGCTGTTCAAACTTTGGTCTTGCCAAAAGATCTTCTACCGGATAACCATTTACAGTAACAACATACAGCAATGCCGCAAATTTCTCACTCTGGCTTCTGACTTTCAAATTTCCCTTAAGAATATCTCCCGTGCGGAGTCTGTATTTCTTTATGAGTGCATGAGATACATAAACATCATTATCACCCGGCAGGAAATTGTCGCATCTGATAAATCCATAACCCTCTGTCATTATCTCAAGGATTCCCTCTCTTGACTCACCGCTGTCAAGCTGACTTAAATCAGGCTGCTTGTCAATATCCGCTGTGTTCTGTGCAGCATTATTCTGGTAACCCTGATTTCCATAACTGCCATTCTGATAACCGTTGTTTGAATATGAACCTGACTGGTTCTGATAATTGTTGTTTTGATTATAGCCGCCGTTCTGATAATTATTACTCTGGCTGTAATTGTTCTGTCCGTAACCGCCATTCTGACCGTAACCACCGTTTTGATTGTAACTGCCATTCTGATAGCCGTTGTTATAACCATTCTGTGAATATCCGCCGTTTGACTGACCGTTATTCTGGTTATAATTATTCTGATAACCGCCATGATTAGAATTTGACTGGTAGCCGTTCTGAGAATAACCCGGATTTTGATTTAAATAAGGATTATTGCCCTGTCTTTGATTCATTCTGCCGTTGTTTCTCTGCTGTCCACGCACATTGCCTGTTCTTCCGTATGATGACTGGATGCCACCCTCTCTCCTGTTTTTATATGTATTTTTATGTTCTTCATTATAATCATTTCTCACATACGAATTCTGAAACTGTGGTCTTTTTTCATCTGCGTTCTCAATTTTATCACTGTTCTTTAAATCTGACTCTGCTGTTCCTGCCTGTTCAGCCACATTATCATGTTCTGCAGCCGGAATATCATCTTTCTTTTCTTCTTTTTTTCTGTTTTCTGTCTTTTTTATCTTAACATCTGCTGATGCATTTTCAGCATTGTCCACTGCACTTTCTGCCACATTTGACGACTGCTTCTTTTCAACTTCCAAAAGTAACTCTAAAAGCTCTCTTTTCTTATAAGTTGTTACATTCTTCACGCCCATCTTTCTGCCTGCAACCCTAAGTTCAACAAGAGACATTTTTTCTAAATCTGACATTATTTTGCTCCTTTACAAATACATTTTGATTTTTCTTTGATTGTTTAATTTTTA
Source organism: Clostridium sp. AF34-13 (assembly GCF_003477845.1). Taxonomy (NCBI): domain Bacteria; kingdom Bacillati; phylum Bacillota; class Clostridia; order Eubacteriales; family Clostridiaceae; genus Clostridium; species Clostridium sp. AF34-13. The sequence goes on along the minus strand of NZ_QUEB01000008.1, from coordinate 109,546 downwards.
AATTATATTGACGATTCCGGGATTTTAATTTCACGATAGTGTCTGAATAATTTTATAATACTTTCAATTTACTATACACAATCTTTTAGCATTTGTAAAGGATAAAAAAAGCAAGGCTGACCTGTTACATCAGCTCAGCCAAAAAAATAATTGACAATGCAATAAATTAAATACTAAATTCTCTTTTTATGGCGGAACAGCCTTTCCTCAATCAACATTAAGCTTTTTGTTTAAAAGGTACACACTCATTCCGCAATAAAATGTCATCATCACTATCATAAGTATGATACTTCCGATAAGAACATCACTTATATATGCATTGAGAACTCCCATATCAGGTGCCTCCGCACTTTCCACAAGCTGCGTCATCATTCCTCTCCCTGCTGCTGCGATGACAACAAAAGCTATTGAAAATACCTGCATTACGACATAACCTATAAAGTATGTCAAAAAAGAACATACATCTTTATTCATTTTCTTTCCAAATGAATAACCGATCGTAATCGATCCAAATAGTTGGCTTATTCCGTATAATGCTCCCACTACTAATGAAATAACAACAAGCCACTGGCTCAGTATGGTAAAACCGCTCTCTTTCATGCCATCTGCAAATCCTTTTATGAATTTTATGCACCACAAAGGGCTGCCTACCGATATAGACATTGTTATATATGCCCCCACAATATTTATGATAAACAGTATCAATGCAGACAAATATTTAGATGTGAATATCATAGTCTCGCTTACGGGAAGTGTATGTGTCAGATAGCTTTCATCTTTAAACATACTTTTTCTGTAATATAATACACTGGTTATTATCGTAATGGCAAATCCTGCTCCCACACTCAAAATATGCAGTATAAATAAAATATTTTCCAGCACAATCCATTGAACCGCTCCCGGATAAGCTTTATAAAGTTTTTCCATTATCAGGTGTAAAATGGCAAACAATGTTATCAAACTATATGCCCCTGCAATTACTTTTATATTTGACTTTACATCATGTTTTATAAGTTTCTTTAGCATGAAAACACCTCCCTGAATAAAGCGTCAACTGACTTTTCTTTTTCCATCCTGAGTTCATCCACATCACTGTGAAGCATCACTTTTCCCTCTTTCAGAAAAACAACCTCATCAAGTATCTGCTCAACATCCTGAATAAGATGGGTAGATATGATAACCGTCGCATCCTCTGAATAATTGCTTATTATGGTTTTTAAGATATAATCTCTTGCGGCAGGGTCAACACCGCCCATCGGTTCATCGAGTAGATACAGCTTTGCTTTTCTGCTCATTACCATGATAAGCTGAACCTTTTCCCTGTTTCCCTTTGAGAGAGATTTTAGTTTGCTCTCTTTGTCAAGACTAAGTTCCCCAAGCATCGCATCCGCCTTTTTTGCATCAAAGTCCTCATAAAATTCTTGAAAAAAGCTTACCACTTCTTTTATCTTCATCTCCGGTGAAAGATAACTCCTCTCAGGAAGATATGAAACTATTTTCTTTGTCCCGACCCCTATCCTTTTGCCGTCTATGAGAACTTTTCCCTTATCTTTGCTTAAAAGACCACTCAAAGTCTTTATAAGAGTAGTCTTGCCGTGACCGTTCGGTCCGAGAAGTCCCACTATCTTTCCGCTTTCAATCTTAAGTGTCAGATTATCAAGAGCTTTAACACTGCCATAGTTTTTCGATAGATTTTCACATTCTAATATCATCATGACCTCCATTTCCGCACAGACTCCCGTGCATCTAAAGTCTGCATCAAATATATGCAGACACAAATCCTGTATGTGAAAAAATTTTTTATGCTAATTCCTTACCAAATTCATGCCTAAATTTCATTTTCCATGCTTTTATCAAAATCCCCACGCTTTGGTAAAGTTAATTTCTTCACGCTGACTTTACTTATTTTCAGATATATATTTGTTTAACATTTCTATAATCTGTTCTTTTTTATATCCCATTTTCTCCATCTGAGCCACAAATGTTTTTATACACTCCATTGTCATTTCCTCCTGCAGCCTGTCTGTCTTTTCCTTATTGTCTGATACAAATCTCCCAGCCGTCCTCTGCGAATATACAAGTCCCTCTCTCTCAAGTTCGGCAAGTGCTTTTTGCATCGTATTTGGATTTACTCCCGCTTCTAAGGCAAGCTCCCTGACTGACTTTAATTTACTTCCGGCTTTCCACTCCCCAGCCACTATACGCTCTTTTATCTGGCTGATTATCTGCTGATAAATAGGCTGTTCATCATTGAATTTCCAAACCAATCATATATCCTCCTTTCCTTGTTCCACATTGTATCATTGTATTACTCACTTAGTACAATAATACTGTAATACAGTTTTTATAAAATGTCAACACTTATTTATATTTTTGACCAAACTTTTCATATATGGTATTCTTATCTATGTAACATTCATTTTTATATGCGGTATCGCAAACTTATATAAAAATTTCAAATCATATATCAGTAAAACAAACGGAGGAAATAAAAATGACAAACAGCGAAAAAGCTATTGCACTTCACAAAGAATGGAACGGAAAAATCGACACAACACCAAAATGTCATGTAAAGTCAAGAGAAGACCTTGCTATCGCATACACACCCGGTGTCGCTGAGCCTTGCAAGATAATCGCAAAAGATAAAAAAGAAGCATACAACTATACCATCAAATCAAATACTGTTGCCGTTGTCTCTGACGGCAGTGCCGTTCTCGGTTTAGGCAATATCGGTCCTGAGGCTGCCATGCCTGTTATGGAGGGAAAAGCTGTTTTGTTTAAGGAATTTGGCAATGTAAACGCATTTCCTATCTGCCTTGATACGCAGGATACCGAGGAGATAATAAAGACCGTTATAAATATAGCACCTGCTTTTGGTGGCATCAACCTTGAAGATATATCAGCTCCAAGATGTTTTGAGATAGAGACAAGATTAAAAGAAGCACTTGACATTCCTGTTTTCCATGACGACCAGCACGGTACGGCTATCGTTGTCCTCGCCGGAATAATAAACGGTCTTAAGGTTGTCGGAAAGACAAAAGAAGAATGTCATGTAGTTGTAAACGGTGCCGGTTCTGCCGGAGTTGCCATTACTAAACTTCTTCTCAGATACGGCTTTAAGGATGTTGTTATGTGCGACAAATCAGGTATTCTCTCAAAAGCAAGTGATGACCTTAACTGGATGCAGAAAGAAATGATGGAAGTTACAAACCTTACAGGAAAAACAGGTACTCTCGCAGACGCACTCAAAGGTGCGGACATTTTTGTAGGTGTGTCAGCTCCGGGCATTGTATCAGAAGATATGGTTAAGAGCATGAATAAGGATGCCATCCTCTTTGCAATGGCAAATCCTGTTCCTGAGATAATGCCTGATGTGGCAAAGAAAGCCGGTGCAAAAGTTGTCGGCACAGGCCGTTCAGATTTTCCAAATCAGGTAAACAATGTCGTTGCTTTCCCTGGTATATTCAAGGGTGCACTTGAAGGCCACGCAAAACAGATAACTGAAGAAATGAAACTTGCTGCTGCACTTGCTATCGCAGGGCTTGTAGACGAAAAGGATTTAAATGAGGACAATATCATGCCCGAAGCCTTTGACCCTCGTGTAGCAGATGTGGTATCTCAGGCAGTAAAGGCAAACATAAAGTAACTTAATATATGAAAAAAAATGAACATATAAAACGGTGGGGCGAAAAACCTTACTACTCTCTCGATTATTATTTGAAAAAAACTTTCGGTGAAAAAATATATAAAGTTGCCCTTGACGGAGGCATGAGCTGTCCAAACCGTGACGGCACTGTCTCCACGGGCGGCTGTATATTCTGCAGCAACGGAGGTTCGGGGGATTTTGCCATAAAACATGATAAAGACAATGACATAACAAGACAGATTGAAACCGGAATAAATTCACTAAAGGCAAATGAAAAATTTGTTGGAGAAAAATTTATAGCATACTTTCAGTCATTTTCAAATACATATGCTCCCGTTTCATATCTTGAAGATATTTTCTTGCAGGCAATAGACCACCCTCTTATATCAGCTCTTTCCATCGGCACAAGACCCGACTGTTTCTCATCTGAAATATATGACCTTATTGAAAGGCTGAACCATATAAAACCGGTCTGGGTAGAACTTGGTCTACAGACAAAGCATGAAAAAACTGCTGAGTTTATAAACCGTGGTTATACACTGGAGGTATTTGAAAAAGCCGTTCATGAACTTAGAAAGCGAAACATAACCGTTATCGTCCATGTCATAATCGGACTTCCGGGCGAAAATGCCGATAATCTATATGAAACTATCGATTATCTTAATCAAATGGACATTCAGGGCATAAAGCTGCAGCTTCTTCATATCCTAAAAGATACTGCTTTAGCTGACCTTATGGGAAGTTTTCATATATTGACACCGGACGAATATATAGACATACTATGTGAATGTATAGCAAAACTCTCGCCTGACATAGTTATACACCGGCTTACCGGAGACGGACCGAAAGATTTACTTATAGCACCTGAATGGAGCAAAAACAAACGACAGGTTTTAAATACCCTGAGCCATGAATTAAAGGTGCGTGGCATATATCAGGGACAAAAACTTAAAAGAAATGGGGGATTTTAATGACACCTGAATCACGAAAGCTGTATAAACTGATAATACTTTATTTTTTAAGTCTGACTAAACAGCCAATGTCAAACGCTATCATCTCTGATTTTATCCTTACAAACAATTATACGGATTATTTTTCAATACAGGAAACGCTCACCAACCTGCTTGAAGATGATATGATAGAGAGTGAGCAGACGCACGCAACTTCATATTATAAGATAAAGCCTGCCGGTCAGGAAATACTTACTTTCTTTGGCAAACAGCTCCCTGACAGCACAAAGGCACAGATACGAAAATATCTCTCTGAAAATAGGGTAAGCATTGTAGAGAATACCTCGATACATACTGATTACACCCATGTCAAAAACAAAGAGTACATCGCCCGCTGTTCAATAGTAGAACGAGGCAGTGTACTCCTTGAAGTCTCCCTCAATGTACCGACCGAGGAAGAAGCGATACAGGTATGCAAAAACTTTAAAAAGAAAAATGAAAAGATTTACAGTCTTTTATTCAGCGAATTGTCGGTAGAGTAATCTGCCGGCTTTTCTTATTCATAATTTCTCTCATCATTCTCCCTAAAAATCCATCGGAATTATAACAATCGCACTAAACTCATCACCCTCCGGCTCAAACAGATAAAATCCGTCATATTTTTCAACTACTTTTATAACATTTTTTATACCTATACCATGAAGCTCATTATTTTCTCTTTTTGTCGAAAGAAATCTCTCCCCGTCTTTTCTAAGATTTCCGTCAAAAGTATTTTTCACGGATACAATAAATTTTTCATCTTCAATAACGGTCTTTAACTTTATCATCTTTCTGCCATTGCATTTTTCAACTGCCTCGATGGCATTATTTAAAAGATTTGACAAAACTAAAATAAGCTCCCCCTCCATCATCGTAATTCCTGCCAGGTCATTTATTTTACATATGAATGAAGCTCCTGCCCTCTTTGCCTCGTAATATTTTGTGTTCAATATAATATTTACCACCGAATTATTTGTATCTATGACATCTTCCCCTGCCATATTTCCATCGCTCAACTTTTTCAGATAATCCGAAAGTTCATCATACTCTTTTTTCTGAAGCAGTCCCCCAATATATAAAAGGTTATTTCTATATTCATGTGATATACTTCTCTGCTGCTTTACATTCTCTTCGAGCGACTCATACATTTCCTGCTGTTTCTTTACATCCATCTCAAACATAAGCTTTTCCCGCTTTAACTTTGCTTTTTCAGCAATGTCATCCATAAAAAATATCACAAGTATGTTCATTGCTATAAGGCTTACCATAACTATCCAGACAAATTGCATTTCATTTTGAAACTTTACTGCGATTTCTATTTTAAGTGTAAATAAAATACAGGCTATTGATATGATGGGAAATATCATCAAAAAGAATACATCTGTTGTCTCGACACTTTCAAGCCATCTTCTGCTCATACATTTTTTGAAGATAAGTATAAGCAATAACAATACCGACTTGCTCAACAGTATTACAAACACATTTATACTATATGAGCCATTTGTATCAATTTTAAATACATTGCTATCTATCAATATTGTTATTATATCAGCAGCAAGCAGCAAGAATATAAATAAAACTGATACTATAACTGCCCTTTCAAACTTTTTCTTTTCCATAATCATACTCACGGTTACAAGAATGACTATATTTAATATCTGTTTTAGTATAGGACTTTGTCCAAAAACATCACTTACAATAAGAACCAGCGTTGCCATAATAAATACATAGACAACTCTCGTCCATTTTTTAAATCTAAACTCGGGTTTATAAAACGACGAACTGAATATCAAAAAGCATGACATTTCAATAAGTATAATCAGATAACTCTGTAAAACATTCATTATAATTTTCCTCTCTGCTTTATATATTCACTGGCAACGGATTTATACTTCTGTTTTGATACCGGAAGTTCCCTTCCATTTACAAGCTTTGCATAATATCTCTTTACATCACACACATAATCCATATTAACGATAAAACTCTGGTGAATCCTGACAAACTTCTCCTCTTTAATCTCCTGCTCTATATCATTCAGCTTTTTATAAACTGTATATTCTTTTTCGCTGTCATTCTCAACTAAATGAAAACACGCCCTATGTAAAAAATTTTCAATATAGACTATGTTGTCAATATTTACCTTTTTTTCTCTCTGTTCAACAAAATCATATACAAGCTCATGGACGCTTCTTCCCATTTTTTCTAAAATAACATTCAAAGCCTCGATAATGTCAGATTCTATAGTTGTCTCATCTTTTATTATATATCTTATGGCATCAACCTTATATCCTGCCAGTGAATACTCAATAAAACCGGTCACAAATACAAGAAATGTCCTGTCACTGTATTTTCTTAGATCTTCAGCCGTTTTTATCCCGTCCATCTCTTTCATATTCACATCCATAAAAACAATATCATACCCGCTCATAGCTTTTTCTAAAGCTGCAAACTCCTCACCCGACTGATAAATGTCTATCTTATATGGAAATCCTGCTTTTTTTATATGCTTCTCGATATATCCCCGCAGCCTGTCTATAATAACCTTTTCATCATCACATATAGCTATTTTAATAATATCAGTCCCCAAATATGTTTCCTCCTTTGTGATTTATACAATAACTATAACACAAAATAGAGATTATGAACAAAATTCTGACTGAGAGGTCAAAATAATGGACTGAAATGCAAAAATGGCACTTATCTATAAAAAATAATAAATGCCATTTATAAAAATCACATACTTTTCTTAATCATCACTAATTTTTTTTGTAAATTCTTCAATTCTCTTAATGTTCCATGAAAAATATATTCTTCAGAATTTAACAATATATCCAATTGTTTCAATGCACTTTCAACATACTGTTCAGCATAATTATCCCAATCATATTTCTCATAATACCTTATAGCATTTCTAGCATAAGTTAAAATATGATAATTTACTCTAACATCTTGAGTAATGCAAAATTCTAATGTTAAAAACGATTTTTCTATCGTTTTCTTTAACATATCCAATTCCCTTTGATCACTTGCTTCACTTATAATATTTCTTTCAAACATAATAATCGCATGTGTATTTGCAATTGAAAAAATTTTCTTTTTACTTTCAGTATATGCCTGGTCTATCTGCGACCATGCTAAATCATACTCTTTTTTTCTCTGTAAAAACAAAGCATATTGATGTCTTATATATGGAGATTTATTGTTTTTTAATATTTTTTCATAAAATTCAATTCCATCTTCTAGGCAAAATGCTTTTTTAGTTAAATCAGCGTCATAAGCTCTACGTTTAAAAATATCATACCTATATATTATATGAATTCCAACTTTATCCAAAAACTTATTCATAACTTTTGCTATTACACTTGCCTCCAATACATTAAATGATTTTTCTGCAAACAATTTACTTCTCATTTCTTTGTAGTCTTGGTTTTTTCCAATACTGTCATAATCCGTACTTTCTACTATAATTCGGTTCATCTTTTTCAATGCATATAATATGTCTTTATATGACTCAATACAATCACTAAAATAAAAATACATCATATCCATTGAACATGGTATTCCACAATAACTTGTATAATTAACCAATACAAATAATTCCAGTAAATCAATTTTTAAGCTATTATCCTTATATTCCTTTAAATCTCTCACATAACTTTTTATTCTCTCCTGAATTTGTGTTGATGTTGCGGTATAAAATACAATTTCTAATAATGATATATTTTCATTTGATGCCATTAAATCAAATGCATCTGAACTTGAACGATTCATAGACTTGCATATCACTTGTACATCATTTTTATTCAGTTCACTAATGTCCACAATTCTATCTGATGAAATATTTAAAAAACGCTTGACATATTCATAATTTAATGCTCTTTCCGCTAATACTAGTTTAATATTTTCATTTTTTCTTAATACTTTAAGTGCATCTACATTATTATACAAATTGTCAATAAAAACAGTTACGTTTTCATCATCTCTTACAAGATTCACAAGTTTTACGGCTTCTTGCTCTATAATATTGTTAAACCAAAATTTTCTACCACTGAGTTCCTTCGAAAAGGCTAATTGCATTAACAATGTAGACTTTCCGCAGCCTGGTATTCCAGTTATTAAAGTAATATTCCCCTTTAATATTGTACCTAACAAAACAGTATAATATGAAGTTCTAGAAACATTACTAGATACTATATCTGAGATAATAGGTTCTGCACCCGCAAAAAAATCCACAACCGGACGTTTTACACCCGACTTTTTTAACTCATTGCAGATAAAACTTGTTGGGAACTTGTCCCTATACTCTTTATATATATTTTTATCCCCCTCGTCGACCCTTGCAAAACTCTGCTCTCCAAGATAATTAATCAATTCTTTAGTATCAGCTTCTATAATATTAAACCCCAAATCTATGTAATCTTCAATAAATTCTTTATTTTTTTCGTCAGGATAAACAACTAACCATCTTTGCATCGATGATTTTGCATAAGCTTCACTATTACATATTATTTGCATAATGTTGTTATCACTTAACTTGGTTCCCCAAAATATAGTAGGTGCTGTAGAAAGCTTAAATGAAACTGTTTCAAACAATTTATTATCTCTAATAAATAAATCTGTCAATTCTGTTTCTGTAAATGACATTCTACTACCAACAGGATAAGTAACTGAACCATGCAGTTTATATAAACTAACAACTTTCTCTTTCTCCAATGAACCATAAATTGCCGTATCCGATATGTTTACTGAAGATTCTTGAGAATCATATATTTTTTCCAACAAATTATCTATATTTACAGTTATAATATTCTTTATCGGAAGTCTTGTTATTTTGAAATATTCCTTGTCAAAATTTTCAACTGTATATATATCCTTTAATTTTTTTCCAACATATCTGAATTATTTATTTTTATCTTTTGGCATGTTTTACTCAAATTAAATTTTCTTCCGTTATCTAACGAAAAAAGCTTTATCAATTTTTTGTTTATTTCTTCACCTAACGGTAAACTTTCTTTATCCTCATTATAAGCATAAACAGAAAACCCTGCTCCTACAAACAAATTCATTCCATATTTTTTTACTAATTCCTTAAATAATTCTTCATTATCAAATCTCATGTAATTATATCCTCCTAAAATAAATTTAATTACCCCAAAATATTTGTTTGCTTTTAACATATATAGCATATTTTGTTTATAATATACTCTTATTTTGCATAATTTTAATAAATAATAATATAATACATAATGTAATTATATTTTCAATGTAACATCTCCCTGGATGATATAACAAAATATTTACTTTTTCTATATTTATATCTGTCATTGACATAATTAAAAATAATATATTTACCATAAAAAATGATATTCCCGTGCCATATTTTATATAGATTAAAAATAATATATTACCAAATACTGTCAATACTACAATTCTTAAAATTGAAAACATCAAAATATCATGTAATATGCTACTATTCATTGATATTTCACACATATTATTTCCTATTAATACTACACACACCATAAATCCCACAACATACACAGAAAATAAAAAAAATGGTCTTTTTCTTATATTTTTTATTACCTCCTTATTCGAATTAAGCCTTACCATAATCATTGGATAATATGTTTCTGTTTCCCTTGAATATTTATATAAGAGAAACATTAATGGCGGTATATAAAAATACAACAATATTGTCAATAACTTAGTTATACTTCCATTCATATATGCAATATCTTTATATCCATCATTAAAAAATATCACATTTATAATATAGTCAAAATATTTATTCTTCAGTATATTTTCTATATTTTGATTTATATATGAATTGGTCACAACTAATGATACCAGCCCACTGATAATACCACAACACAACATCTCAATATAATTTAATATAAGATATTTATATGTAATCTTTTTATTCATATCAAACTCCGTTTCATTACCTTCCAAGTCATCTTTATTCTGGAATTATACTTATTTCTATTTTTCCTGAATTATTATTCATAATCATTGAAGCATCTTCTAATTTTATTTCTTTTGAAGCATTGTCGTTTTTAAGCTCCTTTAGCTGTAAAATGTATTTTTCTATCTTATTATTAGAAATATTATTACATACCATATTTAAAATACAACCTAAAATCCTACAGTTTTCTAAAACTCCATTATCATCTTTTAAGCTCACTAATGTTGTTTGAATATATATTGCCTCTGTGCTAGTTTCTTTACCAATTTTCTCTTGATTGTCTCTTATTATTACTGTGGCTACTTTGTTTTTTAATGTCAACATCCTTTTCACAAAATCCAACTCACCTTTTGATTTAATCTCTGACACTACTATTTCTTCACTTTTTAATTTATCCCAAACATCATTCCGATTAAAATCAAATGTTTTTTCCTGTTCGTTTGCAAAATCGTTTGCAACTATCCTTAATTTAATCTCATCTCCCTCCCAGCTATACTCTAACTGTATTTTATTATTATATTTTAAATCTATACTCTTGTCTTTCTGTTTTTTTTCAAACATCTCTTTTAATTTATCAAAAACAATACTTTTATACTCATACCCTATATCTTCAAAAATTGCCTTTAACAACCTTTTATTTTCTTTTTTATTATCTCTTATCATTTTCTCTGAATAATATATGTCAATATCCTTGCACCCACTTGCTTTTTTATTCAAGATATCGTCAAATAACTCAATCACAAACAGATTACCTTTTTCTTTCAACCTAAAACAATTTTTCATGTCTTCTTCCATTTGTTCCTCATCAAGATTGAACCCTAATGACAGCAAATTGTCTTTTATTTTCTCTGACTTAACTTTAAATACATATGAATTATTTTGTTTTTCATTATCTTCAACACTCTTCATTTCCATTTTTTCAAAAAGTTCTTTATTCCCACCTATTCCAGTCTTAGAACACCCTGTTACTATCACAGACATTATGCCAAATGATAAAATTCCAATATACTGAACCAATTTATATATTTTCATCTATAATTCTCCCTAATTCCATCTTAAAAATATGATCACACAATACTTGCAAATCTTCACTCATATGACTTGCAAGCAAAACTGTTTTATTCTGCTTTTTTAAATCATTTAAATATTCTCTTATTTTTAACACACTTTCCCTGTCTACCCCATTAAACGGCTCATCCAATATCAATATCTCAGGTTCTTCCATTATAGCCTGAGCTATTCGTAACTTTTGTTTCATTCCAACTGAATACTTTTTAAATTTTTTATCCTTTTCCTCAAAAAGATTTACTTTCTTTAACACAGATAAAATTTCCTCATCAGTTATTTTATTATTTATCTCTGCAAGCAGTTTAAGATTTTCATATCCACTCAAATGTCTTAAAAAATCAGATTCTCCTATTGACGCCCCTGTATTTCTTATGTATTCAATATCTTTTCCTATTCTCAAATTGTCTACAATAATTTCACCTGCTGCCGGCTTTACAAAACCGCATATAGTCCTAAAAAGCATTGTTTTTCCACAGCCATTTCTCCCTACAAATCCATAAACTTTTCCTTTTTCCATAGAAATATTTATATTATCAAGAATTTTATTTTGATTTTTTAGCTGCAAAGTCAAATTTTTACATTCAATATAACCTGACATTATTCAATCACTCCTCTCCTGGAATGTATTTTTACCTCAATCATCACAATACTTATCCCTATTATTATCAGCAACGGCAATGAAAGCTCTAAAATGTTATGTGGTGTATTAAATGCAACTATACTATCAGCAGACCATAACGGCATAAAACCACCAAGTTGTGATGAAATAAAGTTTTCCAAATGATAAAATAAAAACGGAATGCCTAATATAAAAACTGCATCATTCTTCCATATTGCAACACTACATGCCATAAAGGCAAAAGCAAAACCTGCTAAAAAATATATTGTACATGCAAGAGTATTAAAAACAAAAAAAGGATGAAGTACATAAAAATTTTTAGGAAAAAAATCATCTGCCCCACCAATATCCGTAAGTGCCGCCTTAGCAAACGGAGCAAGCATAATGTCTCCAAGAAGCAATGACACCGATACTACAATTCCGCCAAGTATTGCATAAAATATGCACGCTTTTCTTATTGACATATTTCCGTTTTTCATATAAATCACTGCATGGGGAAAATATCCCTTTAGTTCTTTTGAAAATTCCAAAACAACCAAACAAGGGAACAAGGTAAAAAAATTTACAAGATATGTAAAAGCACCCATCCATGAATTTTCCCATGACAATATCTGCGGCAATATCATATTAAGATATTCTTTTTTTGACATTCCACCATTAGCTTTTATATAATCCTCGCTGTATGTTATAACCGTTAGAAATTCACTTCCAAACAACCACGAAACTATTAAAACTGTAATCAATGATAAAACGGCAATAAATAAAAATGGATTTTTTATTCTTTCTTTAGTAATCGTTTTCATCTTGTCCCCCTGTCTGTAATTAACAAAACTAATTAAAAAATCACAACACTTTTAATAATCAGCTCTCCAATACCCATTAACATATGAAACAGGATTATTCCCCTTATATGTCCGTGTAATATATAATGTGTAATTAGTATTAGCAACTCCGCTATTGGTAAATGTAGCACTCGTACCTTCCTGTAAAACTACTGATCCGGCAACATAACTTTTTTTTACTTTTTTTCCTTTTTTCATTCTTGCCGTAATCCATCGACTGTTAGCATCCTCCTTCAAATTGACAAAACCATTTCGTCTACTAACATTTTTTGTCAATGTACTAGCTGCTTCTTCACCATTACCGTATTTCACCTTAATATTATTAATGTCTCCATTTTTTGCAAATGCAGAACTTCCCGCCAATACTGATGCACACAATGCAATTATAGTACTTTTGGCAACCAATTTCTTTATTCTATCATTCATAGAATACTCCTTTTCTTCTACCCATCCCATCAAGAACTCCCTCACCTGGGTAGAGGTAAAAGGTGAGAGGTTCTTCTTTAATTTTTAGCAGCTATTACTTTATCTTTTTAAGTGTTGCCGGTCTTTTAGGCTGATGCAAAAATCCCATACATCCTGGTTTCTTCTGCTGTTCTTTTTCAACCATCTTCTTAAGAACAGAACCAGAAATTTTTAATGCACTGTCTTTAATTCCCATAATCTTATACTCTCCTTTCTTCTGTATTGGTGGGTCACAAATCTATGATAATGTCTTTCTCCTGTTTTCATCCCACAAAATCACAAAAATCTCTGCCGGCACATCATTTTTTATGACCCACAGTGCAGCGATTACATACTAAAATTAATTTCTCTTTAATTTCTTCATCTTCGCTGCAATAGAAAAATATCACTTAATTTTTCACTTTTCAATAGATATTGCAGATTTGGAAATTTTATTGCATATTTGGGAATTTTTTGTCGAAATTACAATTTTTTTATGAATAATAAACTTTTTTATGCTGACCCATTGTAAATGCCATCACAAGAAGTACCGCTGAAAGTATAATCGAATATTCCACTGCCTGGATATATATTTCTGATACATCTAATCCGATAAAAAAGAGAATTGCCGAAAATTCTACGATTACTATAAGTCTTGCATATTTTTTATTGAAACGGTATTCGTCTTTGTCATAATTCATATTGGGATGGTTTGATGCCCCTAAAATAAAGATGATAACTGCCGCGATTGCAGACAATATTTCCGATATAATGAGCGGTACGACACGATATTTTATCAGAAGTATAAGCACTATCTCTGTGCCTATGGTGCCTACAAAGCACCCCTTAAAAGAATCAAGATGAAAGCCACCCATTCTGCTTCTCAGCCAAAAAAAAGATACGATAAACATAACAATACTGATGGTCTGTCTGAAAATCAGACTTATCAATATCATTATACTTATCGTAAATGTTTTTTCAAGAAAACAAGTCAGTTTATACTTATATATTTCTTCTTCTCCCTGCCATATTATTCCTCTGTCTATCAAAAGATTTATATATCTGTCAATCATCCCTCAAATACCTCCTGTTTGATTTACCAGAAGATACCATTTATCATTTATCTTTTCAATAGATATTGCAGATTTGGGAATTTTATTGCAGATTTGGGAACTGTTCCGAAAACATCTACCGTCCGTCTATTAGCACCTCTTTACCTCTAAACGCAAAACCATAGTGATGGATGTTTTCTGCTCTCACCCCTCGTTTGACAAGTTCTGCATCATAGTGTTAAATACTCCCAATTATCTCCGACAGCCTCTGTGTATATGTATGCTCCTCTCTCACCTTTCTGCATCCGTTTTCTGCTATCATCTTTCTCTCGTCTTCATGTTCAAGATAATATTTTATCTTGTTAAGCATATCTTCTCTGTCACTGTAACTAACATAATCTTCCCCATCCACAAAGTGCATTGAAAAATCATTCTGATAATTTGTCAGCAAGAATCCTCCTGCACCCATTATATCCATTGCACGAAGCGGTATTCCGTTTCTTATGCTTCTTAGCGTGATGTTGAGATTTATCTTACTGTACTTAAATACAAGCGGCATTTCATACATATAGTGGACTTCGCCCATGTTTTTTATTCCCTTTAACTGTGGTGTCGGCTCTGATGTGTAAAGTTTCATTGGAGCTATATTTCTTCCGTTTTCAAGCTTTATTTCATGAAGTTTCTCACCTAAATAACTGAATATCTCCGTTCTGTCAAGCTGTGTCATTTTGCGGCATAAAAAATAATTTGCATAGATATATTCTATACTCTCCATCCCGTTTTCCTGCACTTTTATAGGCATTGCAGCCATCATTTTTTCCACTATATCAGGTGTTAGGAGTTCTTCAATAAATGTGTAGCCGTATATCATTCTCTGCGACTCCATTATCCCCTCAAGATAGCCTTTTGTATAATCATCAAGTTTTGGTTCCATTCTGTCATAAAGATTGTGTTCCTCCGTATAAAGCCTGCCGACAAATGAAACATCACTCTCAACAATCTTTCTGTCCTGCGGTGAAATACTTAAATCTGCAAGCCTTTTTTCATTCACTGCCATAGGCATATACCAGACATTTTTCACACCCAGATTTCTAAGTTCCTGAACCATCAGCGAATCAAATATAAAAATCCTGTTTACCTCGTTAAAGACTGATTTTGAATATGTAAGTATAAGCGGGCTGTCATAACACCATGAAAGATACGGTATCTTAATGTCATTGCAGCCATCTGATATAACCGGATAATAATTTGATGTAAACACAGCATCTATGTCATTTTCTTTAATATATTTTTTTATTTCTGATTTGTATCTTGGGTCAATGCGATAATTTTTCGGTTCTCTTTCATATAAAGATACCTTATGTCCCAATTCTTCAAATGTCTCTTTTATATCTTCAACTCCAAAACTTTTCCATGTTGGAAATAAAATGTTCATCTTTAATCCGCCTTTCGCAATTACCTAATCAATAACTTACAACATTTACATAGTCTATTCCGTACTCCTCAAATATACTTATCATATTTTGGTCTATCCTCTCGCCGCACACGGCTATAGGGATTGCCGGAGGACACGCTATTGTCTGTGATGCACATATACTGCCACCGGCATCAGAAACTTTTATTTTCCTGTACGGCGAAAATGCCGCTTTTCTTATGCTCATCACTCTTTCTGCCCTGTGCAATATAAGTTTTTTAGGTTCTATTTTCTTTTTCGCCACTCTTTTATACTTAGTTTTAACTGCCCACTTTTCAAGCCGTTCAAAATCTTTCTCATCATTCTGCGGTGTTATCATCAATACAACAAAATATTTGTCTGCATATTCACATTCTATCTTATATTTTCTAAGTTCTTCGGCGAGTTTCCCACCCTCCATACCTGCTGCCGCAGTATCTATAACTATCTTAAGCGGCTCTGTTTCCATAAGTTTTACATTATTTTCAACAAGAACTTTTTTTGTCTTTTCTATCCGTCCGATACATTCACTTAATTCATGTCTGATTTTTTCATCAATATATCTGTTACACATATCAAGTGACTGCATTATCAGATATGAAGGACTTGTCGAGCCAAACATTGTCATGTAGGATGCGACATAAGGTGCAAATCTTTCCTTATATTTCCTTGAAACATGAATATACGCTCCGCCTGTCAAAACCGGAAGTGTCTTGTGTGCCGAATCACAACATATGGCTGCTCCGCTTTTTATCGGATGAATGTTTCCGTATTTTTCCTCATCAAGAAATGCCTGATATGCCCCGTGTGCATTGTCGACAATTAATGGAATGTCATATTTTTCACATACTTTTGATATTCCCTCTATGTCGGCGGTATTTCCGAGATAATCAGGAGAAGTTATATATACTGCCATCGGCAGCATATTTCTTTTATTATCTTTTCCACATATGTTCTTTCGCTCTGTATCTGATAACTTTATATCATCCCTTTCGGCATTGTCTGATTTTATTTCAACTTCCTCCGTCTTTATTTCTGTATTGTCTGATACTTTTTCAAGATATTCCATAATGTCCGCCGGTGTCACCATACTCACACATATGCTGTCCGCATCTTTGGGATAGATAAATTCCACATCAAGGTCAAGAAGTGCAAGTGCATCTATCATAGACTTGTGGACATTTCTTGCTGCAAGTACATATGCACGCTCTGTTATTGCTTCTGGCTTTTCAATTATCTCATTCTCATAAAAAGGCCTCGCACTTGTATTTTTGTTTTCACAAAGCTTTTCCGACTTATCTGTTTTTTTTGCTTCACTAAGATTTTCCGGCTTGTCTGTTTTTTCATGCAAAAGCTTTCTTCTGTAATCGGCAAAAACAACGGCAAGCATCGTTTTTATGCACTGTGAGGAGCCTTCTGTTGAATAAAAAGAAGCACCACTTCCAAATAGTTTTGCCGCATTTTCCTGACTTTTCTTTATTATTCCATCTGCATGGCTTAATACATCTGCACCATCTATCTCCGTTATGTCGTATTTCTCACAACCAATAAATTTTCTGCCCTTATGCCCCGGCATATGAAATCTTGAAAAGCCGTTGTCGGCGTATTCTTTCACAAAATCACAGATTGGTGTTTCCATCTATCTTGCTCCTTTTTAATCTCTCTATCTCTTGCTAAGCGTATATTAGCAATCCGCTTTGCTGCTTGCACATAACACTATTGTGTACTTACCTGATAGTGTTAAAATTTCTCTCCGATAACATCCCCCATCTTTACAATGGTTTCAAAGTCCTCTGCTGAGTTTTTGATTATCTCATCCTTAATCTTTACCATGTCTTTTGCAAATGTAAGTATAACCGTAGAGCCGCCAAATTCAAAACGACCTTTCTCCTGCCCTCTTGACACGTGGCATTTCTCATCATTATTGACAATCCGTCCAACCATCAACGCACCTACTTCTATCTGAAGTATCTTGCCAAAATTTTCGCTGTGCAAAACACTTAACTCCCTTGTGTTTTCCTTATATATATCATTTCCGGCTTCTATAGCAACAGGGTTTACTGTATGATAAACACCGTTTATTCTTCTTACCGGTCCGAGATAACCGTTATCCACATATGAATATCTGTGATAATCATCGACGCAAAGCCTGAAAACAAGCATATGACCGCCGTTGTAATAATCAGCGAGCTTTTTGCTCCTTGTAAGGCTTTCAAATGAATATTTTGTGCCCTTAATCTCATACTCTGAATTTTCATCTATATTATAAACCGTAAGTTTACTGTCACATGGCGAACACAAAAACTCCGGTGTCAAATCAAAGACTCTCTCACCCTCTTTAATCTTTCTGGTAAAAAAATCATTGTAGCTTTTATATCCTTTTTCTTCATACTGTGACATATCAATATTGTTTTTTTCGATAAATGGCTTTATTACCGGTACTGAAAGCGGGCTGTCCATAAACCTTCCGCCAAGTTCAGACACGGCTTTGCCTGTAAGTACCTTTAATAACTGCTTTCCTATATCACTTTTATACATTTTTTCAAGTAATTTGTCCTGACTGTTTTGCTGTAATTTGCAATTTATTCTTTCAAATTCCATTTTTTACTCCATTCATCCGTTATATTGTTTATAACATTTTTCCAATTTAATAAAATCATTTGTCCTTTTTGCAAGCGGTGTCGATGTTCCATTATGCAGCTTATGCTTATACACAATATCTGCATTTTTTAGAATTCTATTTTTTGCCTCTTAATCTCTCAATTTTCAACCTGCATCAAATATTTATACTGCTGGTCTTTTGTGCCATTTATATCAGCCAAACGATACTCGCCATCCGAAATAAATATATGTTCCTGATACTGCGACAGATACTTTATATATCTTGGATTGATTTCATATAACTTTAGTCCTCTCAATGTTTCCTCCTACAAAAAACAGGGACACTATAAAAATGCCCCTGCTGACAGCCTGCTGGCAGGTTTATGAATTTATTAAATGCAAAGCTGAACTGTTATATCTTAATCAATATCACCCTCTGAAAATCTTCCACAAAGGTTTCTCAAAGAAATGCGGCTTTGGCACTCTGTATTTAGAAAATAAAACAACTATTATAACTGCTGCCGCTACCACTACAACAAGAAATACAAGTGTCTTATTATCCGGTTTTTTTAGTTTGAAATCAACAATAAATAATGTTCCAACTATCGCAAGGGCAAAATATAACACAAGCACAAATGCCCTGTCACTCACAAATACCTGGAGCATAAATACGAGCGGAAGTACGATAGCCATTGATGTTATCGGAAGTCCGTGATAATACTTGTTTGCTCCTTCCTCCACCTGCTGTCTCCTAGTCTCAAGTACATTGAAAAATGCAAGCCTTATAACTGAGCATACACAATAATATCCTACAATAAACATTCCTATCGGTCCTCTCACGCCTATAAGGAAACATATAAGTGCCGGAAACACACCGAAGCAGACTACATCACAGAGAGAGTCTATCTGTACACCGTAAAGCTTTTCATCGTCTGTCCTGTTCTTTTTGCTTCTGGCTATCTTTCCGTCAAACATATCACAAAGTCCCGAAAGTGCAAGACAGGTAACTGCCGTCCTAAATCTTCCGTTCATCGCCTGCGTCATGCCTATAACTGATATAAAAAGACTTATATATGTAAGTATAACTGTATAATCATATACTCCTATAAGCTTATCAGTGATTTTTTTCTTTTCAACATTCTCTTTCATATTAATCCTCATTTCTTTCTAAAATACAACCGTTTCAGGCTTAGTATCTTATCTGCTGACCCAATCCTAAGATACGCAACAACCGTCATTACAGCACTTATTCCAAGCTGAACATAAAAACTTAATCCCCTGCTGACTATCATAACAGGAAGCGTATATTTTTTTGTGCATATCTGCAAGAATATATCTTTAAATAATTTTTCGCTTATCCCAAGCCCTCCCGGTAACGGAAGCATATCAACTGCAACAGAAATCATTCCCTGGAGCGTTATAACCACACCTGCCCCGGCAAGGTTGAGCGAAAATGACCTATATACAAGATATGTAACTGCAAACAGCAGAAGTCTCTGCACGCAGGTTATCAGAAATACATTTACTATAACTTTTATGTTTTTATAGAAAAATTCTGCCGCATACCTGTATTTTTCCATTGCTCTCTCCAGGCGTCCGCCATATTTTTTTTCCATATCTTTCTTAAATATCCTGTCAAACAATCTTAAGCAAAATAATACAATATTACTTGCGAGCGTAGGATGAAATACAAGTATAAGCATACCAAAAACACACACAACATTCAAGAAAATTCCAAGATAACACCAGCCGTATATCGGTTTTAAAAGTCTCCATACAGGCTCAGGTCTTAATATCATTACAACAAGACCAAGCACGACAAGTACAAGTTTATATGTAATCGTTACTATAAGAAGTACCATTGTCGATGTAGGCAATGACAGTTTATCTTTTTTCATAAAGTAAAGCTGTGCCGGCTGCCCACCCGTAGCCGATGGTGTGATGAGCGAGAAGAAAAATCCGACAAATGAATATAAAAAACAATGTGTCAGTTTTACATTTTCGCCTAATACTTTCATCATATAATAGATTATCACCGACTCTGACTCGATAAATCCTACAACAAATACCGCACCGAGCAGCCAATATCTGAAATCTCCCTGCTTTAAATAAATTAGAAGCTCTGAAAGATTTTCTCCATGAAATACCGAATAGAGCGTGATAAGAAGCACCAACAACAAAAAAGCACCATTAAAAATATTTTTCTTTACTCCTGACATTTAATCTCTCCCAAATACAACATTATTAACTTTATCAAAAAATCTCCATATCTTTTTATAAAAGTTAGTATGTGTCCCTATAAAATATGACAGTTCAGCAATCGCGGCCCCTGCAAACACATCAATTATATAATGCTGCTTCGTAAACTGCGTTGATGCAAACACGAGTACCGCAAACACTGCCGAAAAAACTTTGTACCAAACCGGTATATGTTTCTGTTTTCTTATCCCGATGAAACACATCCAGCTTACAAGACAATGTATCGACGGAAACAGATTTGATGCAGGGTCAGCCGTATATACGAACCTCATAAGAATACTTGAAAGACCGTTTCTAGTAATCTCAGGTCTTACATTGGTAGTAGGAAGCAATATAAAAAACACGCCACAGATAAGTCTTGACAGATAATCACCTGTTGCAAACTTATACCAGTGTTCTCTCTCAGTCCTTGATATTATTATGTAGTTGACCGCCCAGAAAGCAAAGCATATAAGATATATGTATATCCATTCCTTAACAAACGGCAGACTCTTATCAAACTTAGTCGATAAGTCATAATGCTTAGCATTTTTCATAAGAAGCTGAGTTCCTGTATATATTGCCGAATTAAGCACAAAGCATGAAATAAGTGAGACAACCGTCTGCTTAGGAATAAGTTTTCCCACAGATTTTTCATACCATATTCCAAACCTTGTACTTCCTGTCTTACTCTTTTTTTTATCTCTCATATCTCTAATTTCCCTTATCCCTATTATCATCATTATTCCCGCCGGCATTATTCTCGCTATCCGGTTCGCCGCCATCATTCTCACCATTTAGCCCGCCGCCATCATCATATTTTTCCATATCCTCATACATTTCATCCTCCTTATGCACTTCAGGATGAATAACCCTGTAAATAATCGTGTACGCATAAAGAAGTAACGGAATCATAATCGTCATACCCACACTCGCCATAAAAAGACCGTGAGCCTGCGGCTTGGCAAAAATCGCCGCCACAAACGAAGCAACATACATGCCAACCAAAAGAACACACATAACAATAGCCACAACCTGTTTTATTTTTTTCAATCAAATCACCTCACAACTACTCAAGAGTTTCGCTCTCAACCTTTATTTTATTAAAGTATTCAGAAATATTCCTCTCATACCCATTGTCTGACGGCACATAAAACTTTCGTCCCACAAGTTCATCCGGAAGATACTGCTGTCTTACATAATGATTCGGATAATCATGTGCATACTTATATCCCGTGCCATGACCGAGTTTCCCGGCACTTTTGTAATGTGCATCTTTTAAATGATTTGGTACTCCGCTTATCTTCTCATTCCGAACTGACTGCATTGCCTCGTCTATCGCCATTATTGCCGAATTACTCTTTGGTGCTGATGCCACATATGCAGCCGCCTGTGCAAGCACTATCCGTCCCTCCGGCATACCAAGTCTTTCCACTGCCTGCGCCGCACTTACCGCTACTACAAGTGCCTGTGGGTCTGCGTTTGATACATCCTCGGCTGCACATATCATTATTCTCCTTGCGATAAATTTTACATCTTCACCAGCATAGAGCATCCTTGCAAGGTAATAGACCGCCGCATCCGGATCTGAACCACGCATACTCTTTATAAATGCAGATATTGTATCATAATGATTGTCACCTGTCTTATCATATCTTACAGGTCTTTTCTGGATACATTCCCCTGCTGCTTCAAGCGTTATATGAATAATACCGTCAGCTCCTCTGTCGGTCGTGAGTATTCCAAGTTCAATGGCATTTAAAGCTGCCCTTGCATCTCCATTTGCCATGTCTGCAAGAAATTCAAGTGCCTCATCGTCTATCTTAGCATTGTACGAACCCATTCCCCTCTCTTTATCATTTACGGCACGAAGTATCAGTTCTTTTATGTCCTCTGTATCAAGTGCTTTTAATTCAAATATCCTTGACCTTGATATAAGCGCACCATTTACCTCAAAATATGGGTTTTCAGTTGTCGCACCAATAAGAATGACTGTTCCGTCCTCGACAAACGGCAACAGATAATCCTGCTGTCCTTTATTAAACCTATGAATCTCGTCTACAAAAAGGATAGTTTTTTTGCCATACATTCCTGCGTTGTTTTTGGCTTTTTCTATAACTTCCTCCATATCCTTTTTTCCTGCACTTGTCGCATTTATCTGTAAAAACTCTGCACTTGTCGTGTTTGCGATAACCTTAGCAAGTGTTGTCTTTCCTGTTCCCGGAGGTCCGTAAAATATGATAGAACCAAGTTTGTCAGCTTTTATTGCACGATATAAAAGTTTGCCTTTTCCGACAATATGCTGCTGCCCCACCACTTCATCGAGCGTTCTCGGTCTGAGTCTTGATGCAAGCGGAGATTCATCTTCTTTGCTCTGTTCACGCATATAATCAAATAAATCCATGATGTACTACCTTTCTAAAAGATTACCGGACTGCCATCAAGCATTGCAAAATATATTTCCTCTCTGTCATCTATCCCAGCCTTGCCTGCCGTCGCTTCTACTATCTTTTTCTTTAATTCCTCACATTTATCAAGCGGTACTATAAATGTCATTACAACCTTATCAGTGTACTGTGTATCTGTTATCGTTATGTCCATATTTGCTGCAATATACTGTAATTTGCCTACACCATTGTAATCAGTGTCTATCACAAATTTCTTTCCGGCTTCTTTAGTAATTATACTGCTGTTTGCAATTCCCTCTTTTGCCGCACCGGAGTATGCTCTTACAAGTCCTCCCGTGCCAAGAAGTGTTCCACCGAAATATCTTGTGACAACAACAAGGATATTTATAATGCCCGCCCCATCGATAACTTCAAGTATAGGCTTTCCCGCCGTTCCCTGCGGTTCTTTGTCATCACTGCATCTTTTTGTCTGCCCGTTTTCTCCTATAATATAGGCAAAACAGTTGTGTCTTGCATCCCAGTATTTTTTTCTTGTCTGCTCAATAATCTCAAGAGCCTCATCTTCGCTCTCTACCTTAAACACATTTGCTATAAATCTTGATTTTTTTTCAACTATCTCCCCTGTTCCGCCTTTATAAACTATCTTGTATTCTGACATTTACTCCTCCGTACATTCTGAAACTGTGCAAACATTGATACTGCTGCACTGACTATAACTAAAACATAGAAGCTTGAACCCCTGCTGAGAAGCATTGCTGATACCGCGATGCTGTGTCCCATGACCGGTGCAAACAGTGCCACGAAAAAACCCTCGTTTGCTCCGACACCTCCCGGAAACGGAAGGATGTCTATACATACCGACACGAAACTTTGAAGCATTATTATCTCCAATGCCGAAAATCCACTGCCGCCAAGTGCCCTATAGACAAACCATGTTACTGCAAAGTACGAAATCCTCTGAACACAAGTCGTTAAGAATACAATTATTGCAACCTTTACATGGGTACGCATATAGACTGCACCCTCTTTGTATGAATCAAGCAGAGCGTCAAGTTTCTTTTCTGCCTTTTCTTTATGTCTTACTATCTTTAATTTATGTAAAAACCATGTTCCCATATAAGCAAGCTTTTTTGCACCCGTTTCTGAAAAAACTATAATTGTATATAAAACTATCGAAACAACATTTACCGCCATCCCAATAATAAACAGCCACATATATCCGCCGATATATTTTACGGCAAAATCAAAATGGAACAAAAATACATACAACTCAAATACGACGAGTACGACTTTGTATATTATCGTCCAGAAAAGAAGTGTCACTGAAGATGCTCCCGCATTTATCCCCTCCTCATGCATATAATATACCTGCATGGGCTGCCCACCGGATGCCGACGGTGTTATCGCATTAAAGAAAAATCCTATAAACGAATATTTTACACATTTTAGTCCCTGTTTCTTGAAATCGAGCGAGTGTAATATTATCTGCATGGAAACTCCCTCCATGATAACATAAACAAGTGCCGCAAACATCGAGAGAATCATATCAAATTTCTTAGCACCTCTCATCGCATTTAATATGTCATTTAAGTCCTGGTCTTTTAAAAGCACATAAAACACTGCCGCTAAAAGAACCGCCATAAATATTACATTTAAATAGTATTTTTTATTTTTGCCCATTCTTCCTCCCATCCTGTCATTTCAGTAATACACCGGTAAAATCATCATCACCTTTAATTATTCGCAATCCACTCTGCTCCCTGCCATAACTCTATCAGCTTCTATTTTTGCAAAATCAACACCGTATGCATCCGCTTAACAAACATATGCATTTATTTCAAAACAAATCGTTTCGGTGCCATAAAATATGCAAGTACATAGCCTGCGACAAGCCCTACAACAGTTATCACCATTATTATTGCAGCAAAATACTGTGGAAGCGTATCTATCTGCAAGCATGAATATGATGCCACATATATAACACCCTTACATACTGAATATCCGACTCCCGTCTCTTTTCCGCCCTCTGTGTACGGCTGGAAAATATAATACATACAAAGATATACCACTGAATAAAAGATACTCAGCAATACTATGCAGGCTATTATCGAAAGAAGCTTTACCCACTGGTCTGCCTTTCCGATGATTATCGTATCTATCACAAAACCGACACATAATACAACTACCATAGGAAGTTCGCCTTTTAACATAAATCTCAGTCTTATCCTGAAATTTTTAAGTATGGCATCAGGTCTTCTGTAATAACCGTATTTCATAAGACTATGGTCGCAATTATAAAATAACGCTCTCGTTATGCTTCTTCCTGATGTAATGCAATACATAAGAAATACAAAGATAGTCATAACCCTGTCCATTGCATTCCACATATCATTTGCAAATGAATTAAACTCCTTTGCCGTTGAGCCTGCCTTAAATACGATAAGCCCCACTATGCTCGCAGCCATTATGATAAATGAAATAACCGTTTTTAATTTTCTCGGTCTTGAAAAAATCTTTTTGTGCCGCTCAAAAAATATCGCATTGAGATATTCATATCCCTCTTTTTCTTCAAAAATCTTCTGTCCTGTTTCTTTTTTGCTAAGGTCATCCGCCTCAACATTCTGATTTACCTTTACAAGCGCATCTACGGCAGCCTTCTGCTCCATAACCGTATTAAAACCGGCAAGTCTTTTGGCAACAAGCGGATAATTTTGATAATTTACAATATATCTTATTGATAGTACCGCCAGTACAACTGACAATATAAGAAACACCGGATTTGTCGCTACAATGCGTATATCAGGGTAAACTATCCCGTCAATGTCAAGTACATATTTGAGAAATATCAACAGATAAAAAGTTCCATATGCCACAAAAAACATAACTACCGTATAAATATTATAAAATATGCCCGGCAGCTTTTTATCCGTAAACGGCATACCAAATCTGTCGTTTAAGAAAAGTCTTACCGCCTCTCCTATAAACCTGAACGCTGCAAATCCAAGCATATAAAGAAACACCGTCATTAAACTTTCATCAAATATGATATGCTGTGCCACGCTCATAAATACCGTGTAATATATTATCTGTGTAATCTGCGATTTAAATATTTTTAATAAAAAATACTTTTTTGCATCAATCCTCAGCAGACCTACAAGCAGATAATCTTTTTCATCACAGGCACATATATTACTGTTTACAAATGAACCCAGCAAAAAATTCATAAAGAAAAATATCCAGAACAACATGATACTTTGTCCCGTGAAAGCATTTTTCCCATCGTCCAAAAAAATATAAACAACAGTAGCTCCTAAACATATGGCGGCTAAAAAATATAAAAGTTTATTTATCATATCTCCAAGCACTGACCGTATTGCCGCCAACACCGCAAGCACTCTTTTTAAAGATACTCTCGCATAAAGTTCCTCAGGTATGCATTTTCCGATAACCGGTATTCTCCTAACCGTATATATAAATTTGTTTATTCTCTCGGCAAACGCAATCTGCATCTGCTGATACATCAATTCAAACATTCTTCTTCCTCCTGACTACGAAATTTCTGAGCAATTTGCTATAAAGATTCAGGTGTCAAATCTATTTGTCATCTCTCATAAGCAAATATTCGTGCAAAAAATAAACTCTCGAACTTATTTCTCACATTTATCAATCAAAATCATATGGATCGTAGTCGTCAGTCCTGCTGTCTGATTGTGTATGATTTTCGGTATTGCCATCGGTCATTAAATTATCTTTCTCGTTTTTATTTTTATCATCCGAAAGATTTTGTTCATACAAACCTGCATCTGCACTCCACATATCAATATTTTCTGTATCTTCATCACTTTCGGCACTAAGCATCTGTATAAGCTTTTCTTCAAAGTCTGCACTGTGATAAACCTCATCTGCCACTCCTGCAAGCTTTCCTCCGTGAAGAAGCACTATCTCATCACAAAGATCTTTTGCAAGCTGAAGTATATGTGTAGAAAAAATGATTATATGATCCTTTTTCATATTCATAAGCATTTCTTTCATCTCATGTGCGGCGACAACATCAAGTGATGTTAGCGGCTCGTCGAGAAGTATAACCTCAGGGCTTGCAATAACTGTCGCAAGCATCTGCATCTTGTTTTTCATTCCATGCGAATAGCCTTTTATAAGTTTGTCAAGGTCACTTCTGTCAAAGCACACCATATCTGCATATTCCTCTGGTGTTTTAATATTTTTTATTTTCTTTTTGTTTATATCAGTAAAAAATCTGATAAACTCATAACCTGTAAGAAACTCCGGAAGTATCGGTGTTGAATAGACATAACCTATCTTTTCATAATCCATGCTCTCACTGTTTTCTTCATCTGTCATATAAATCTTTCCGCTGTCAAAATCCATCTCACCGCTTATACAGTTAAAAAGTGTTGTCTTTCCTGCACCGTTTCTTCCCAGCAGCCCATATATTTTTCCTTTCTCGAACGAGTAGTCCGCACCTTTTATAACTCTTTTTTCTTCAAAACTCTTTATCAGATTTTCTACTTTTAATTCCATAACCCTTTCCCTTTCCCTATTTTCTTATCTGTCCATCTCCGTTTATGAGGTATTTCATCGTTGTAAGTTCCCTAAGTCCCATAGGTCCTCTTGCATGAAGCCTCTGTGTTGATATTCCTATCTCAGCTCCAAATCCAAATTCACCGCCATCAGTAAATCTCGTTGAACAGTTTACATATACGCACGCACTGTCTATCTCCCTCTGGAATTTCTCAGCATTTTTAAGGTCATTTGTAATGATACACTCAGAATGTCCCGTAGAATATTCTGATATATGCTCTATCGCCTCGTCTATATCATCAACAACCTTTACAGCCATGATATAATCATCAAACTCCGTGGCATAATCTTCCTCTGTAGCAGGCTTTATGCCTTCTCCGAGTATCTCAACGGTTCTCTCACATCCTCTTACATCGACATTAAACTTTTTAAACTCCTCCATAAGTTTTGGAAGAAACTCCTTTGCAACCGACTTATGCACAAGACAAGTCTCAAGTGCATTGCACACGCTCGGACGCTGTGTCTTTCCATTGTTTGTGACTGATACCGCCATGTCAATATCGGCACTCTCATCTATATAAATATGGCAGTTACCGCTTCCCGTTTCAATAACCGGCACCGTGGCATTTTCAACCACCGCTTTTATAAGTCCTTTTCCTCCTCTTGGAATAAGCACATCTATGTAACCGTTCGCTCTCATCATCTGATTTGAACTCTCTCTCGATGTATCTTCGACAAGCTGGATTATATCTTTCGGCAGACCACATTCCTCTACTGACTCCCTCATTATGTCCATAAGAATTTTATTTGAGTTTATCGCTTCTTTTCCACCTCTAAGTATCGCTGCATTTCCGCTTTTTATACAAAGCGTTGCCGCATCGACCGTGACATTTGGTCTTGACTCAAAGATAATACCGATAACTCCCATCGGAACTCTTGTCTTTGTGATACGCATACCGTTCGGTCTGGTGTAACCCTCGATAACCTCGCCGACCGGGTCATTTAACCCGGTCAGATATATGCACGCATCAGCGATATCATTTATCCTTTCAGGTGTAAGCCGGAGTCTGTCTACCATTGCATCAGTTATACCATTTTCCTTTGCCATAGCCGTATCTTTTTCATTTTCTTTAAGTATCACATCAATATTTTTTCTGAGATTTTCTGCTATCTTTTCAAGAACCTCATTTTTCTTAGCCGTTCCTGCCGTTGCTATACTCTTTTTTGATGCCTTAGCTGCTTTACCAAGCTGTTCGATATAATTCATCCCGTCTTTCCCCCTCATTCTATAAACGATTTCAGGTGATTGCAAAACCAATGTGTTGTGCCGGGTGCACAATCTAATCATATCTTTACGACAGTTCCGCATACACCTATATAACGATTTGTTTCAATAAAAATCTTCAATATTTTAATAATTATATAAATTTTTTCAGTCAATAACTTTTGAGCACGCAACTGCTATAGAACCAGGTCCTATATGACACGCAATGCTTAATGACAACGGATAAAGGTCAACCTCAGTCACTCCGAATTTTTCGATTATCTGCTGTTTTAAATCCTCTGCCGCCTCAGGATTTTTGGTATGTGCTATCTCCATGTGTATGTTTTCCATATGGTCAGTACCGCCAAATCTCTTGTTTATGTCATCTTCTATTGCTGCGAGCATCTTCTTGACACCCTGCTTTTTTGTCTTGGCTATCGCATATGCGTCAAGTTTTTCTCCCTGAATCGTAAGAACAGGTTTTAACCTTAGTGCAGAGCCAACTGCTGCTGCCGCCGGTGTTATCCTGCCGCCCTTTTTGAGATATTTAAGCGTATCGAGCATTATATATATACTCGATTCAAACTTAACTTTCTCAAGCTTTTCTTTTATCTGAACTGCCGTAAGTCCTCTTTTTGCAAGTTCCATAGCATCAAGCACTGACTGACGCTGTGTGACAGATATTCTCTGGTTATCAACAACCTGAACTTTTCCATCATAATCATCTGCCAGCATCAATGCCGTATGGCATGAACTTGAAAGACCGCTCGACATAGGTATATAAACCACCTCGTCAGCCTCCTCAAGTGCCTCATCCCATATCTTCATGACGCTCTCCGGTGACGGCTGGGATGTCGATATGTCAACATCATTTTCAAGTTTCTCAAAAAATTCTTCCTGCGAAAGACTTATCTCCTCAAAATAAGTCTTTCCATCAATAAGAAAAGGCATAGGCAGAACTTTAATCCCAAGTTCTTTTGCATCTTCAAAATTTATACCACTGTTACTATCCGTAATAACCGCAATCCTGCTCATATTAATCTCCATTCTTGTGCTGTTTTTTGTGCAAACTGCTTTTAAGCCGACCGGTTTACACTGAAACTCATTAGATTATACCCTAAAAGTCGCTTTTTTACAAGAAAATAGCCGAATATTATACTTGTAGCTGTGGCAGTCATGTAGTATCATATGATGCAAGATAGTATTAAATAGTATTAAATAAATTTTTTATAAATAATGGAGTAATATCATATGCATAGATTTTTAAGAGCTGTCGGTTTCAGCAACATCACAACAAAACAGGATATGGATAAACTTCTTGGTATCACTATGGATAAACCGTCCGTCAGCAAACAGATTTTGTCTAAGGATGGCAGAAAGATTACGGAACTGAGCCGTGAATTTGCACATAATACAGGACTTACGGTGCGTGGTGAATACGACAAGCTCGGCTTTTTTCATGTTGACCATTATTTTCCATATTGCTACAGTTCACTTATCACTATGAGAACTGAAGTCACAATAAACCGGCGTGTCGATACAAGTGCTTTTACAGGTATGTGTGATGATATACGCATGGCTGTTTCTGTTATTTTTTATCTGCAAAATTCCGTAGATTATATTAAACTTAATTTTACTGATAATACTCCGCACAGGGCAAATCTTGCACTCTCAGGTCTTTCACTTACTGGACGCATCTTACTTGGCATAGAGAAAACTGATGACAGCATCGAAAGATTAAGACATGAAACACGCATGAAAAGACAGCTTATCATTCAGGCAAAAAACGGAGACCAGGATGCCATCGACAATCTAACTCTCGATGAGATAGACCTCTCCGGCCAACTCATGAAAAGAATTATGACAGAAGATTTGTACTCTATAGTCGATTCCACATTTATTCCATATGGCTCGGAATCAGACAACTATATGATAATAGGTACTATACTTAACTGGTCACTTACGACCAATCCTTACACAAATGAAGATGTTTTCCAGCTTCTTATAAACTGTAATGATGTTGTTATGAACATCTCCATAAACAGAAAAGACCTTGAAGGAGAACCTATGATAGGTCGTCGCTTCAAGGGCGTTATCTGGATGCAGGGACACGCTGACTTTATTTCAACCAGCCTGGTATAAGATACGGTGTATCTTTTGTCTGTGCCTTATAAGTTGATTCGTCTTTATTGAGATACACTTTATCATTAGTCGAAGCAGATGCACCTGTTTCTGCCATATGACCGGTTGAATTTGAAAAAGTATATTTCACATGACAGTCACAACTTTCCTTTGGCTGTGTTCCTCTTGCAAAATATTCGGTTTTTATATCATTTCCATCAAGTGCTCTGTCACAAAGACCGTAAACCGCAAGCTTGCCGCACTTCTTACATATTTTTCTAGTTATTATGTCTTCCGGTTTCTTAAAGTTTTTATTCTTCAATTTTTTGACTTTATGAACTTTCTCCATAATATCACGCCACATTATCTTGCTTGCACTTCCTGACATCTGCGTAAACATCGAATCATAGCCAAGCCATATTCCTGCCGTATAATACGGTGTATATCCCTCAAACCAGAAGTCCGTATTGTCAGATGTTGTTCCTGTTTTTCCTGCCTGTGGCATTTTGATTTTCTTAAATGCAGCTTTCTTTCCTGTTCCTCTTTTTATCACATCTTTCATTGCATCAGTAAGAAGCCATGCCGTCGTATTCTTCATCACTTTTTTACCGGACTTACTGTTTTGCAGCAGAACATTTCCCTTAGAGTCAACTATTTTTGTATAATATACAGGCTTTATATATGTTCCGCCATTTGCTATCGCAGCATATGCCGCCGTAAGCTCAACATTGGTTACACCATCCGTAAGTCCACCGAGTGCTGTCGGAAGCTGAATATCTGAATATATCTGCCCATCTGAAGTCTCTCGCCGGTCAACTAATGTCGTAAATCCAAGATTTAACAGATAATCAAATCCGGTCTGGGGTGTAACTTTCTGAAAAGTTTTTACCGTAACAATATTTACCGAATCGACAATACCCTGTCGCAGTGATGTAAGTCCTTTGTATCCTGATGAATCCCAGTCTTTTACACGCTTATTTGTTCCGGGATATTTATATGGTGCATCATCCATAACATTTGCAAGTGTAAAACCACTTGTATCAAGTGCAGGCAGATATGTCGATAAAACTTTAAATGTAGAACCCGGCTGTCTCTTTGAGGAAGATGCCCTGTTCAATGTTCTGTTTGCTGTCTTTTCACCTCTTCCTCCCACTATAGCCCTAACTTTTCCTGTAGACTGTTCCATCAAAACAAAAGATGCCTGCGGCTGCTTTATCAGATTGATGCTCTCACTCAGTATCTTATCATGCTTATCCAAATTTTTCTTTTTAAACAATTTTATATACTTCTCAGCTTTTTTACGGTTTTTAAAATAAAAACTTATTCTCTTTTTGTGTGCATCATTTATAAATGCTCTTACGTCGCCCTCAGTATATGATTCAGTTTCACCATCTGATTTTTTTACCTTAAGCTGATATGAAAGATACGACTTTGTATTTTTCTGATAATATTTATCATTGTTTATAACATCATCACATATCTTTTGAAGTGACTGATCCTGACAAGTATATATTTTCAGTCCCTCCCTGTAGATTGCATTATATGCCTGTGTTTCCGTATATCCAAGTTTCTGTTTAAGATCACTTACAACATTTTCAATAACCGCATCAACATAATATGAGTTTATATCACCATAAGAAGATGTCCTTTTTTCTTTATTTATATCTTGTATCCGGCTGTAAACATCATCCCCCAATGCTTCCTCATACTCATCTTCAGTTATATATTCCTGATCAAGCATATTTTTCAATATAATCTTTCTTTTTGCTTCATTGTTCTGCTGCTCTGTGATAGGATTATATTCTGTCGGATTTTGGGTAATTCCCGCAAGCACTGCTGCCTCAGATACCGTCAGTTTTGAAACTGATTTTCCAAAATATCTTTTGCTTGCCGTCTCAACCCCCATTGTATTTTGTCCAAGATTTATCGTGTTCAGATAATATTCAAGTATTTTTTTCTTATCTATGGTACTTTCAAGCTTAATGGCAAGTGACTGTTCCTGTATCTTTCTTGAAACTTTTCCAAAAAATGACTTTTCATTTCCACCGCCAAACACCTGATTTTTCAAAAGCTGCTGGGTAATGGTACTCGCTCCCTGCGTCATTTTTTCATCAGATAATGCTGAAAACACCGCACGCAAAATTCCCTGAAGATCTACACCACTGTGTTTGTAAAATCTTGCATCCTCGATTGCAACAAATGCATTCTGAACACACTCAGGAATGTCAGTTATCTTTTTATACTCTCTGTTAGCGTTTATGCCCATCAGTTTTTGAACCTTTTTGCCGTTAGCATCATATATAATGGAAGGATATCCATCAGGCATTATATTTTCTTCATTTATATCAGGTGCACTGTCCGTAAGTCCTCTTACTATCCCGACTCCCGAAAATACCGCACACAAAATCAAGGTAAACACAATGATAACAGCAAAAATCTTTACATTAAGCTTTATTTTGTTGAATACTTTTTTATTAGATGAATTAATTTTGTCTATTTTGCTGTCTATCTCTTTTTTGCCGTAATTCATAATTTCCTTTCCACTTAACACTATACGGGCTAATCGTTTTTCAAAAGCATTATGCCGTATCTGAAAACCAACTAACCCGTATATTTTCTTGATTTATATATTTTTAAGCTCTATGAATAATATCATGTCTCTTTGGTCCATTTGATACCATCTTAATAGGAACTCCGATTTCTTTTTCAATAAACTCAATGTAGTCCCTACATTCTTTTGGAAGTTTATCATATTCTTTGATTCCGCCTATGTCACAATTCCATCCCGGAAGAACTTTGTAAACAGGCTTTGCTTTTGCAAGCTTTGCCGTAACAGGGAAGTCTTTTACGACTTCTCCATCAATCTCATAACCTACACATACCGGAATTTCCTTGAGATAACCGAGACAATCAAGCACTGTAAGTACAACCTCAGTTGCACCCTGAATCTCACATCCGTAACGCGTTGCAACCGCATCAAACCATCCCATACGACGAGGACGACCTGTTGTTGCTCCATACTCTCCGCCGTCACCACCATGTTTACGAAGTTTGTCTGCTTCTTCCTCATCAAGAATCTCACTTACAAATTCACCTGCTCCAACAGCACTTGAATAAGCCTTGACTACAGTAACGATTCTTTTTATCTCATATGGTGGTATGCCTGCACCGATTGCTCCGTATGCGGCAAGTGTTGATGATGATGTAACCATAGGATAAATTCCGTGGTCCGGATCTTTGAGTGAACCAAGCTGTCCCTCTAAAAGAATATTCTTTCCTTCTTTAATAGCCTTCCTAAGATATGCAGATACATCACATACATATGGTGCAACCATATCTCTGTACTTATGAAGTGTATCAAGTATCTCTGCCTGATCAAGTTCAGGTTTATTGTACAAATGTTTTAATATAACATTTTTCTGGACACAAATTCTTTCAATCTTCTCTTTTAATGCATCATCATCCTGGAAAAGCTCTGAAACCTGGATTCCAATCTTTGCATATTTATCTGAATAAAATGGTGCAATTCCTGACTTTGTAGAACCAAATGACTTCTTGCCAAGTCTTTCTTCTTCATACTCATCAAATGCGACATGATAAGGCATAAGAATCTGAGCCCTGTCAGATACGAGGATTTTTGGCTGTGGTACTCCTCTTTTAACAAGTTCATTTATTTCATTGAATAAATATGGGATATTGAGTGCAACACCATTACCGATAATACTTGTAGTATGATCATAAAATACACCTGATGGAAGTAAATGCAATGCAAATTTACCATAGTTGTTTATAATTGTATGACCTGCATTACTTCCTCCCTGGAAACGAACGATGATGTCCGACTCTTCTCCAAGCATATCAGTAATCTTACCTTTACCTTCATCTCCCCAGTTAGCACCTACGATAGCTGTAACCATAAAAATCCTCCAATCTGTCATAATATGTATGACACCATATATTTTACGATATGTATAGATGAGTCTGCTGACCCCTTTGACAATATACCACTGTTCGTGCTTATGATATGACCGCCGGCAGTAAGACAACATTCTCATGTCTTTATTTATAAGACCACAATGGATTATACCTAATTTGAAGAATTATATCAAGACCTTATCTATAACAATATCATTTGTTTCTTTTGATAAGTCATAAAATTCATCTCCCACCTGGACAACAGGCTTTGAAAATTCATTTTTGTTTATCATTATTACTTTTCCAATCTGATTTGTGGAAAGCCTTACATTAGTATTCATATATGCCTGTACTGCTTTTTCGAGAAACGGAAGCAAAAACTCAACATCATACTTGACGATTCCCTCGCGTTCAAACATCTCTATAACATCAAACGGACATATTGCTGCCCTATATGCTCTGTCTGATGTCATGGCATCATATGTATCCGCTATTGCGACAATTCTCGCAAATGGCTCTATCTGTTCTCTTTTGTATCCCCCCGGATAACCGGTTCCATCACATCTCTCATGATGACGCATCGCAACTTCTGCTATCCTTGGGTCAAGATTGTCAATGCCTTTAAGAATATTATTTCCAAACAGTACATGCGTCTTGACAAGATTATACTCCGGAAGTGTAAGTCTGCCTTTTTTCTGTATTATATTGTCAGGTACCATCATTTTTCCTATATCATGAAGAAGTCCTGCCAATGTAAGTACCTTAAGTTCCTCGTCACTAATGTCCGGATATACAATACGCCCTATCATATTACTGAGCAATGCAACATTGACACTGTGAACATATGTTACATCATCATACCCTCTCATACACTGAAGCATATCAAGAATATGAATACTATTTCTTCCTTTCGATACAACATTTTCAACATCGCTGAGTATCGACTCACCATCTATCTGCTCATTGTGCATTACAACCTTGCTGAATACATTTTTAAGATTGTCAACGCTGTCAACAAATGCACTGTGAAACACTTCAAACTCTTTGCTCTCTTTAACTTGTTTCAGAAAGCTTTCATGTTCCTGTTCTGCTGAGTTTTTAATTTCCTGCCTCTGTTCGTTCAGGGCTTCGTCCCCGGCAAGCGTGACTTTTTCATTCTCCGCTGCTGCATTGTTTCCGTCATCATCGACTTTAATTCTAATTGCGAAGACACCATATTCTTTTAGTGAATCAATAATATCTTCCGTAAGTACCGTACCTTCAGGAATTACCAGCTTATCATCTGATGTATAAACATCATCTGCCACTATCATGTTTTGTGTTGCCCTGGAAGTCAAAATACGCTTAGCTGCCATATAGCCTCCATTCTGCTTGCCAAATTTTCAATTCATACCCTTTTGCAAGCCCTAATTTAATTATTTTTATCAGACATTTATTTCTGCCTTAACTCCTAATATATCTTTATTTGCATCCAAGATAGGATTTACGATATTTTCAAGAAATTCCGTAACCTGTGAAGCTGAACGTCCAACATATTTTGCCGGATCCATCGTTGCATTTAATTCTTCAATTCCTACCGGGAACTTATCATCGTCTGCAATGAGTTCAAGAAGATTGTTATCTTTTCCATATTTCTTTACATTTTCTCCGGCTTTCATTGAAAGTTTACGAATTTCCTCATGAAGTTCCTGTCTGTTTCCGCCAGCCTTTACTGAATCCATCATGATATTTTCAGTTGCCATAAACGGAAGTTCTGACATAAGGCGTTTCTCTATAACTTTGTCATAAACTACAAGTCCATCAACAACATTGAGCACGAGGTCTAAGATTCCGTCTGTTGCAAGGAATCCCTCCGGAACACTGATTCTCTTATTTGCCGAATCATCAAGTGTTCTCTCAAACCACTGACACGCCGATGTGAACATTGTGTTTGTCACATCTGACATGACATATCTTGAAAGCGATGCGATACGCTCACTTCTCATAGGATTTCTCTTGTATGCCATAGCCGATGAACCTATCTGGTTTTTCTCAAATGGCTCCTCTATCTCTTTAAGATGCTGTAAAAGTCTTATATCATTTGAAAATTTATGTGCACTTGCAGCAACACCGGCAAGAACATTCAATACACGTGTATCAAGTTTACGCGAATATGTCTGTCCTGAAACAGGGAAACATTTTTCAAATCCCATCTTCTTTGCAATAATATCATCTAACTTTTTAACCTTTTCCTCATCACCGTCAAAAAGTTCCATGAAACTTGCCTGCGTTCCTGTGGTTCCCTTTGAACCTAAAAGCTTCATAGTAGAAAGAACATATTCAACATCTTCAAGATCCATAACAAATTCCTGAAGCCATAATGCAGCTCTCTTACCTACCGTTGTAGGCTGTGCCGGCTGAAAATGTGTAAATGCAAGTGTCGGCTGGCTTTTATATTTGTCTGCAAATTTTGAAAGTTCGTCAATAACATTGATAAGTTTTTTTCTTACAAGCTTAAGCCCCTCTGTCATAACGATAACATCTGTATTGTCTCCTACATAGCAGGATGTTGCTCCAAGATGGATGATTCCTGCTGCCTTAGGACACTGTACACCGTATGCATATACATGCGACATAACATCATGACGAACTTCTTTTTCTCTCTGTTTTGCCACATCATAGTTTATGTTATCGGCATTTGCCTTAAGCTCGTCTATCTGCTCTTTAGTTACCGCCGGCTCTCCATGCTCATTTTTAAGTCCGAGTTCATTTTCCGCTTCTGCAAGTGCAATCCAGAGTCTTCTCCAGGTTTTAAACTTCTTATCAGGCGAAAAAATGTATTGCATTTCTTTACTTGCATAACGCTCTGAAAGCGGGCTTGTATATCTATCATAACTCATATCTTCTATTCCTTTCCCTTCCGTGATGATAAAACATCATCAGCTTTGTGCCATAGTTTATAATATCAGGTCTGAATTTTTAACTTTTCGTATCATATCGTATCCTGTGTCTGAGGATTACTTTTCAAAATCTCCTCTTATATCCTCCTTAGGAGGCTCTACAGGATAATTTCCGGAGAAACAGGCATTACAATAACCTTTGTCTCCGTCTATAAGTTCACTTAATCTTTCTATGTCAAGATAACCGAGAGAATCTGCACCTATCATCTCACATATCTGTTCTACTGAATGATTGTATGCTATAAGCTGGTCACTTGACGGTACATCCGTTCCAAAATAACACGGATACAGAAACGGTGGTGAACTGATGCGTACATGCACCTCAGATGCTCCTGCATCTTTTATCATCTTTACTATCCTTGCACTTGTCGTTCCTCTTACAATGGAATCATCTATCATTACAACTCTCTTGCCCCTTACAACTTCCCTTAACGCATTTAATTTTACTCTTACGCTCGACTCTCTCGCCGACTGCTTAGGTTTGATAAATGTTCTTCCCACATAACTGTTCTTGACGAATGCAATGCCATAAGGTATTCCGGACTCCATTGCATATCCCATAGCTGCCGCATTTCCTGATTCAGGTACACCTACTACGATGTCTGCATCTACCGGATGCGTCTGTGCCAGAATCCTTCCGGCTGTTATCCTCGACGAATTTACTGATATGCCGTCTATGTAACTGTCAGGTCTTGCAAAATAAATATACTCAAATATACATTTTGCCGCTTTTGCCTGTGTCAGACTCTTGTCAGATTTTATGCCATCCTGTGTGATGGTTACAATCTCACCCGGTTCTACATCTCTTATAAACTCTGCCCCCACTGTATCGAGTGCACATGACTCTGATGAAAGTACATATGCATTGTCCCTCTTTCCTATACATAGTGGTCTGAATCCAAATGGATCTCTTGCTCCTATAAGTTTTCTCGGACTTGCCACAACAAGTGAGTATGCTCCCTTAAGCTTAACCATCGCATTTTTAACGGCTTCTTCAACTTTTCCGGTCTTTAGTCTTTCCCTTGCAATAAGATAAGCAATAACCTCTGAGTCGATACTTGTCTGAAAAATAGCTCCGTTCATCTCAAGCTCATTTCTAAGTTCTAATGCATTTACAAGGTTTCCGTTGTGTGCCATTGAGAGAGTACCTTTTATATAGTTCAAAACAAGTGGCTGTGTATTCTCAGCAACACTTGCCCCCGCTGTCGAATAACGCACATGACCTACTCCGATATCACCTGCCATCTTTTCAAGATTTTCTGCATTAAAGACTTCATTTACAAGTCCCATACCTTTGCATACATTTGAATTTCTCGGCGGACCATCTGTCCTGCTGACTGCGATACCACAGCTTTCCTGTCCACGATGCTGTAATGCAAACAATCCATAATAGATTGAAGATGCAACATCATTTCCATCAAGGTCATACATACCAAAAACTCCACATTCTTCTCCGAGTTTAGGTTCCTCTATACCTCTCAGAAGACAACCTTTGCAATCACCTTTCTGACAGGATTTTCTTTCCCCGCAATAATTTGTTTCGTTATTCATTGTTTCCTCCGGATTTGTATTTTAACGCAATTACCACAAATATAATTATATCAATTTTTTACAAAATCGCAAGTTAATATTGATTTTTCGTATAAATATAACAAAAAACGGTTACTTTTCACTCTTCATAAATATAAACACAAAAAAATCTATTGCGGTGTTGTTGTTACCGCCTGTGCCGTTGCAGCCTGTACCGGACTATCCACATTCTCAGGGATTATTCCCCTCATGAATTTAACAGTGAGTATTCTCTGAACTGACTCATCGAGTCTGTCCATACCTATCTCACCTGAGTCTACCGCTGAAAGTATATTTTTATATGCTTCTTCAAAATCCATAGGCATAAGGATTATATCGGCACCTGCCTCGAATGCACCTAGTGCAGCTTCTTCTGACGAGTATTTGTCTGTTATTGATGCCATATCCATAGCATCTGTTATTATAACGCCCTCAAAACCAAGTTCCTCTCTGAGTATGGTCTTCATGATAAGTTCTGACATACTTGCCGGCTGTGCAGTCTCCGTAACCCTGCTTACCGATATATGCGATACCATTACAAAATCGGCACCTGCCTTTATTCCTTTTTCAAAAGGTACAAAATCGACTTTTCTAAGTGCAGCTATACTGCTGTCAATATTTACATTTTCAATATGAGTATCCCCCTTTGACGAACCTTGTCCCGGAAAATGTTTGAGTGTTGCCGAAACATTTGTTGACTGGATACCTTTTACAAATGCCTCCACAAGCTCTGCCACCTTGTCCGGGTCCTTTCCAAATGACCTTGAACCTATCTCGAGATTCAGGTTACTCGTCTTTACATCTGCAACCGGTGCAAAATCAACATTAAAGCCCAGCTTTTTTATATCATTTCCTATGGTTTTTCCCATATTGTTTACATAATCAGCATCTTTCTTTTTGCCAACATCCTCCATTGAAGGATACTTTGTTGTTTTCATATCAGGATTGCCTGCGATTCTTGCAACCTCTCCGCCCTCTTCATCAACCGTTACAAATGCCGGAATGTCAGCAGCTTTCTGAATTTCTTTTATGAGTTTTTTCGTCTGCTTTCTTTTTCCGATATTTCTCGAAAACATTATAACTCCGCCTATGCTGTTTTTCTTAATAGCTTCTTTCATCTTCTTTGAGCATTTTTTCCACTCATAATAACTTCCTTTAGATGAATCGAGCTGTTCAAGATTTACCACAAATAACTGTCCGACTTTTTGTTCAACACTCATATTCTTAAGATACTGTGCTGCCTTTGCAAATGCATCTTCCTTTGACAAAGTTTTTACCTCTGCCTGTTTTACGGTAGACGCAGGTGCCTTTGTATTTTCAGCTTTTTTATCACCGCCGGATAACGAACATCCTGTAAGCGAAATGACAAGCAATAAACTCACCGCTGCCTTTATAATTCCATATGTGCTGTTTATTTTCTTTCTAAACATAATTACCTCTTTCCTGTTTTTAATTACAACGCTCTTGAAAACTCAAAATCTTATTTATGCTCCGGCAAAAAGTTCGCAAAAGCTTTGCTTTTACGAACTCGCGGGTGCATTCACATAGAAATTAGCAGATGCTGTGTGTAAACACCCATATCTGTTAATTTCTATGTTCATTTTTGCCTTCGCGGATATTATATCATATAGCCCTATGATTTTTAATTAATTTTTTCTAAATAAAATCAATTCATCCTCCATTTTTCGCCACTCCAAAAGTCATTTTAACCTTTTTTCAAATTTCTTTCAATTTTTTGTAAATAAGACAACCCACACCGCATATTATGAGATTGTAGATAATTATTAAGTCGATGAAATCGACAAATGGAGGATTTATGAGTGATTTAGCAGCAACAACATGTGGCGGATGCAGCAACGGAGATAGCGGATGCAGTTGGATTATCATTCTTCTTTTACTCTGCTCATGCTGTGGCAACGGAAATGGCTTTGGTTTCGGTAACGGCTGCGGATGCGGTTCTGACAACGGATGCAATTCAATCATCTGGATTTTACTTATTCTTTGCTGCTGTGGCGGCGGTGGTTTCTAAATATCCGCAAAAACAGCAAAACATTTACATTACTTAACGACAATATTTAACAATATTTGGGGAGCCTTAAAAAGGCTCCCCGTTTTTTAGTAAAACAACTATCCGAAACAAAATAAAATTTCGTTTGAAATACTGTTTTTGATTTAAACTAAGTTTTACAACTCATATGCAGTTTTTATCACAAACTCAGCTTTATCTGCATCTTCCCTTGTTTTTCTTACACTCTACACATTTCCTGTCTATCTCATAGACCGTATCTTTCTCTATAACAAGCTCCGTATCATCATCTATTATGATTCTTTTTATCACATTATCACTTTCTTTTTCAACCGGAGTTTTCTCTTTTTTTTCAACAGCTTTAAGTTCTGCGTACTCATTTCCATAATAATAGCATCTTCCCATATTTTTTCTCCGTATATCAGGATATACACTATTATTTTATGTAACTTTTATATCGAAGTGAAAACCTTAACCGTTGTAATTTTTTATTATTTAAACAAACATTCGCAATCTGCTTCGCTACTTGCTCATGAACTCAGTCGCTTTGTGACCTGTCAGTGGAAGTTTTTATACTATACGCACTAAAAAACCGGAATGCTTATATGCGTTCAAAATACTTTTTAATATTATACATCTTTGATGTCATCGACTCTAAGAGCATATCAAACGCACATATCGCCGCCATAGACTCGACAACTACAACCGCTCTCGGCACAATTATC
Source organism: Clostridium sp. AF34-13 (assembly GCF_003477845.1). Lineage (NCBI taxonomy): Bacteria > Bacillati > Bacillota > Clostridia > Eubacteriales > Clostridiaceae > Clostridium > Clostridium sp. AF34-13. The sequence goes on along the minus strand of NZ_QUEB01000008.1, from coordinate 67,123 downwards.
GGGTCGTGTCTTCCCTTTATCTGAACTTCAATATCCTCACCGTCACGGTTTACGGTCTCCTGACTCCTTGCGATAGATGGTGTCGGCTTAACTGCCGCTCTTAAAACTATATCACTTCCATCACTTATGCCGCCCAGTATCCCTCCGGCATTGTTTGTCTTTTTAGAGACATTTTCTCCGTCCATCTTAAATGCGTCGTTGTTGTCTGAGCCATACATTGAAGCCACTTCAAAACCTGCACCTATCTCCACACCTTTAACTGCACCTATCGACATAACAGCCTTTGCAAGATTTGCGTCGAGCTTCTCAAAAACCGGCTCTCCTACACCTGTAGGTATTCCTGAGATGACACATTCAATAATTCCGCCCACTGAGTCCTGTTCATTCATCTTCTCCTCAAGAAGCTTTTCGGCTTTATGTGATGCCGCAATGTCAGGCATATAAAGAGGACTTTCCATAATCTTATCAAATGAAACATCTGTCGTATCTGCTTCAATGCCGCCTATTGCCTTACTGTATGCAATAACATTAACACCAAGCTGTTTCAATGCCTCGCACGCAATGGCACCTGCCGCGACCCTGCCTATAGTCTCACGGCCTGAAGAACGACCGCCGCCCCTGTAATCTCTGAAACCGAATTTTTCATCAAAAGTATAATCAGCGTGTCCAGGTCTGTAATACTTAGCAATCTCCGAATAATCCTTTGAACGCTGTGTCTTATTGTAAACAACCATAGAGATAGGTGTCCCCGTCGTCTTACCCTCAAAAACACCTGACTGTATCTCGACAAGATCGTCCTCCTTTCTCGGAGTCGAATAACGCGTCTGCCCCGGCTTCCTTCTGTTGAGATACTTCTGGATAACCTCCTCGCTAATCTCAAGCCCTGCCGGACAACCATCAACAACAACGCCAATGCCCTTACCATGGGACTCACCCCATGTAGTCACACGAAACAAATTTCCAAACGATGAACCTGCTGCCATATCAATTTCTCCTTTTTCTAAATTTATATTATTGTTATATCCGCACAATCCTCACAGCCTATATTTTAAAATCAATCAGTAAACTTTAAGCTCCTTCCAAAGCCTGTTATAATACTCCTCCGCATCCTTTCCAAGATACTTAAAGACCTTGCACCTGTCTATAACATCATCTGACGGAAAAATCGCATTTCTCTCTGCCTTTTCCTCGTCGTCTATCTGATCTAATACCGCTTCATTAGGTGTTGAATAATATACATATTCAAAGTTTGTCATTGCCACATCTTCCCTGCACAAAAAGTCAAGGAATTTGACGGCTCCATCATAATTTTTACCTTTCTTTGGTATAACCCAGCTATCCATCCATATGTCAGAACCCTCTTTAGGAACAACATATTCAAGTTTATCATTGTAGTCCTGTGCGATACTAGCCTCACCTGAATATATAAGTCCCATAGCAGCCTGGTTGTTCGCCATATCATCCCTAATCTCATCCACAAGGTAGGATTGTACTATCTCCTTTTGCTGCTTAAGGTCATTGAGTGCAGTCCCCAGCTCATTTTTATCTGTCGTATTTATAGAATACCCATGTCTTACAAGTGCCGGTATGAAGCTATCCCTGACACTGTTCTGCATGATTATGTTGTTTTTATACTTCTTATCCCATAGGACATCCCAGCTGTCAGGTACTTTATCCACCATTTCAGTATTATACAGTATGCCGACTGTTCCCCAGTAATAAGGAACTGTATAACTAAGTGTCTTGTCAAAACTTTTCGACATATCCCAGTATTTTTTACCGATATTTTTGATATATTTCATCTTATCGTAGTCAATTTTTCTTACATCTTTTTCCTTTATCATCTTGTCGAGCATATAATCAGAACAACAGATAAGGTCATAATCCACCGCACCATTTTTAAACTTTGTGTACATCGCTTCAGGTGTCAGAAACTCCTCATATACCACCTTTATCCCTGTTTCTTTCTCAAATTTATCAAGAAGCGTGGAATCAATATAATCGCCATAATTAAAAACTACTATCTTATTTTTTGAAGAAACATCATTATTTTTACACGCAGTAAGAAAAAAAGTTGATGAGACCGTTATGCTCATAAACAAAACTGCCGCCGTAAGTCTCTTTATGCTTTTTCTCATCATGCCGCTGCCCCCTTCTTTTTCAAAGACATAACGCTTTTTCTGTTTATCACAAACAGCACAATAAGCACTATTATGAATATTATCGTTGACAGAGCATATATCTCCGTCTGAATACCCTTTCTGTACTCCGCATTTATCATTGTAGACATTGTGTGTATTCCCGGTGCTTTAGTGAAATATGTCACTGAGAAATCATCGAGAGACATTGTAAATGCGAGTAAAAATCCTGACATTATGCCCGGCATTATATCAGGGATAACGACTTTCCACATTGCATACAGCCTTGACGCACCAAGGTCTAGTGCAGCCTCGTATGTGCTTATGTTAAGCTGCAAAACTTTCGGCCAGACCGACAAGACCACATACGGTATTATCAGTGTGATATGTGCTACCATCATAGTCGAAAAACTAAGCTCTGTAAACCTCGTAAACAGAAGCATAAGTGCTATACCTGTTACAACATCAGCATTTAACATCGGTATATTTGTAACTCCCATTATCGCAGAGCGTACTTTTTTGCTCATGCCTATCATTCCAATACAGACGAGCGTTCCTAAAATCGTTGCTATAAAACCTGCCGCTGCCGCAAGGATAACGGTCGTATAAAGTGCATTCATTATCGTACCGTCATGGAACAGCTTTTTGTATGCAGCAAGAGAAAATCCTCCCCATACGGCTTTATTCTTTTCTGAGGCGTTGACGGAAGAAATTATCAAAACGCCTATTGGAAGATAGAGCATTATGAGGATAACGGCAAGATATATTTTCTGAAAAATGTTCTTTTTCTTTACCATATACTCTCTGACTCCTTTCCATTATCAAATATCCTGTATATAACGATACTTATAAGAATAAGCACCATAAGTGACATGGACAGTCCCGAACCCGCATGAACATCAGCATATCCTGAATTAAAAGCCTGCTCAATGGCATTACCGATAAGATATATCTTACCGCCGCCAAGCATATCCGCTATGACGAACTCGCTCATTGACGGAACAAGCACCATCGTTATGCCGCTTACTATCCCCGGAACACTCAACGGGAGAATTATCTTTCTAAGCACGACCGAATTGGTGGCTCCGAGGTCTTTCGCCGCATTTATAACATCCTTGTCTATCTTTACGACAGCATTGTATATCGGCAGAACCATAAACGGAAAATAATCGTATGCCGTTCCAAAGATAATGGCGGCTTTCGTGTTCATTAGATACACTTTTGAAAGACCAAGCATTGTAAGAAATTGGTTTAAAAATCCATTATTTAGTAAAATAAGTCTCCACGCAAGTGTCCTCAGCATGAAATTCATCCACATAGGCAGGATAAATATCATAACGATAAAGCTGTTTTTGTCCGTCGAATATTTACTCAATATTACTGCAAGCGGAAATGCAAGCAAAAGGCAGACAACCGTCACGATAAGAGACATTTCAAAACTTAACAGAAGCGGTTTTGCATTAACCGGGTCTGCGATGGCTGCAACATATTTAAAAGTAAATCTTCCGTCTGAATTTGTAAATCCGTTGTAGATGATAAGTCCGAGAGGAATCACCGTAAACAGCAGCATCCAGATAACATACGGTCCTGCCAGAAGTTTGGAACCGAGATTTTTTAACTTACCCATAAAATCACTCCTCTCCTACTCCTCAACAAGTACCTTTTCGTCTTCTGACTCAGGCTTGTTCATAATCTGGATATTGAAAGGATCTACCCAGAGTCCGACTTCTTTTCCCGGCTCCGCCATGACTGTACTGTGCACAAGAAATGTAAATCCACAGGCATCTATCTCCATCTCATAGTGAACGCCCTTAAATATTGCTGAAATAACCCTGCCGTTTATTATACCTTTGTCCTTTTCAGTGATAACAAGATCCTCAGGTCTTATGACAACATCAACCGGCTTGTTTGTACCGAAGCCCTCATCGACACACTCAAACTTAGTACCGAGAATATTTACGACCCTGTCCTGAACCATCGTCGAAGCTATAATATTACTCTCACCGATAAAATCGGCAACAAATGCATTCTGCGGCTCATTGTAAATATCTTCTGGAGTGCCTATCTGCTGGATATAGCCCTGATTCATTACAACTATAGTATCAGACATTGTAAGAGCTTCCTCCTGGTCATGCGTTACATAAATAAAAGTAATGCCAAGCTCATTTTTAAGCCTGATAAGCTCGTATTGCATATCCTGACGCATCTTAAGGTCGAGTGCCCCAAGCGGCTCATCAAGAAGAAGCACCCTAGGTTCATTTACGATGGCTCTCGCTATCGCAATCCTCTGCTGCTGGCCTCCTGAAAGAGAGTCCGGCATACGCTTCTCAAACCCGTCAAGATTTACAAGTTTCAACGCGTATTTTATCTTGTCCTTTATATAAGACTTTGATTTATTTTTAATCTTAAGTCCAAAAGCGATATTTTCTTCTATATTCATATGCGTAAATAACGCATATTTCTGGAAAACCGTATTTAAGTTACGCTCATTAGGCGGCATATTTGTAATATCTTTTCCGTCGAATATGACCTTGCCCCTGTCAGGAGTCTCAAAACCACCTATTATCCTGAGTGTCGTTGTCTTGCCACATCCACTCGGTCCAAGCAGTGTCAAAAATCTGTTTTCATTCATAAAAAGGTTCATATCATCAAGAATGACCTTATCCCCATAAGATTTTGTAATTCCTACCAAATCAATAAGTTTCTTCGCCATTTATTTCACTCCAGTCTTTCTTCTAATGTCTTGTGCAGATAATGTAAAAATATTGCTGATACAATATTTTGCCGCAAAACAATGGCGGCATCACTTTGCAGCAAGCTACTCAAAATAATGATTACTTTCAAAATGTTATCAATATATCTGCATAAAATCAATTATATATCATAAAATCAATTTAGAAAATACTTTAAAGGAGAATTATATTGGAATTTTCAAACGAACATCAACGCCGTCTTGCAATGCTCAAAGCGGCACTGCCATATGTTCCTCCACATAACAAAAAAGCCATGGAAATAATACTCCAGGCTGATAATCTCATTTCGCTGGCAACAGAAGTCTCACAAAATGACGACGAGATGACACTGCGTGCAGCCCAGGCAGAAGCCGCTGCCACTCCGGCAGTTTATGAAAAACTGCTTCTAAACATAAAAGACTATTGCACACCTGCCGAGTCAGAGGTAGTCCGTATGCTGTTAAATTTCCTGCACGCCGGCGAACTGTTTAAAAATTACAGAGATTTTGCAAAAACACATTCTGCCGTCAAAAGTGAGGAATACAGCGAAAACAGTACACAAAATTTTATGATGGAGTTTCTAATGTCACAGCTTTCACCACAGCAGCGTACAACATTTGAACAGGTATCCAAAGTCATGAACAATAAAAAAGGAGAAGAAAAAGTATATGAATAACTGGAAAAATAACAAATCTTTTATGCAGATGGATCCAAGTAAACAGCATATGGTGGAGCTTCTCGTAAACTCGCTCCACGGCAAAGACCTAAACGAGGCACTGCCAATCCTCGCAAACTGGAAAGACAAACTAAGAACAGAACATATAAGTTTCACTGCTGAGGAAGATAAACTTCTCACTGACATCTTCATTGAAATGCTCCCTCCAAAACAGAAAAGCCAGTATGAATTTCTACGGTCTTTTTTGTAAAAATAATATATACCATATCAGCTCAGTTTTATTATGCTAATAATACACTAAGCCATTTTCTGTTGACCTTTGCATCAATTTATAAAAATCTCAATATATTTTTTAAAGCTGAGACTACTTACGGCACAGACATAACCTTTTGCGGCTGCTCTTGCAGCCTCTAAAGGATGTGCCAGTAAATCCCTGACAAGCATAGCCGCCCCTGTCATATCCTCAAGCGAATACATAAAAATGTTTTCACCGTCAACAAATTTCTTTTCAAGATAAGTACTCTCATCTGTCACGCAGACACAACCGTTACACATAGCAAGTGCTATGCGGTCATGCTGCCCAGCCTTAAACCACGGCAGAACATTCAATGCAATCTTAGTATCAGCGTATAATTCAGGAAGTTGTCTATAATCAACCTCACCACATATATTTATCTTTCCCTTAAATCTACCCTCGCTTTTTTCCACATTTCCACACTTTTCTACAAACTTTTCCCATCCATGTCCGAATATATCAACATCGATGCCGTTTCTTAACATCTCCATTAACAATTCTTCCCTGATAACCGCTCTTATAAACATATCCGCCAAAAAATTAAGTTCAAGACCATCTGCAAAAGCTGCAGCTGTTTCTTTTAATGCCGTTTCATCCGTTATATCTCCCAATGCAAAAGTGTAAGCCTTTTCTATTGTTTCACACGGGTTTTCCAACAGATAACCAGCCATCTTGTTAAATATCTGCATACTATTTATAAATTCCTGTGCCGGTTCTTTGTGCATAGTTTGAAAATTTTTAATTTCCACACTATCTCCGCCACTTCGCATGGCAAGTGCAACAATATCCTCCGATGATGTATAAGTTCCGGTAAAAAGAACATCCCTGCTCCTCTCATTGTATGGGACAAGATTTTTCGCCGTATCAGCCGGCAAAGGCATCACGATAACCTCCTTAATATGACTGTAATGCTTTCTGATATACTCTGCATGAGTCTCATCAAGACACACTACTCTTATATTCTTAAGAGGCTGCCTCAAGACACTGTTGTGGTAAAGAGGATGGTCAAGAATAATATGCCACAACTTTACATAGTCGCTGCCGCTGTTATCATTTTTAATGTCAAATATGTAATTTTCTCTGTCATACTTCACGCTGCCGCCTGCACATTCTGTCCCGGCAACATAACTCTCTGCATTATAATTATCATAATAATTTTTAGGAAATATATACGAAAAAATATCCGTATTAAAATCTATTATATCCGTAACTTCATTTAATCTTTCATACTTTTGCACAAATCTTTCAGCATCTTCCTTAGAATTTATATCTACTATCTCCGAACTTATCCCAGTCTTTTTAAACTCCTCGTTGATACGCTCCGCAAAGTATGATGTCGAACCGTAACAGACATTTCCTTTTTTTAGTATTATAATGTGTTTTTTCATATGACCTCATCCCCACATTTTTAATAATAAACTCCAATTTCAAATGTTTAGGCAAAACAAAATCTTTTGTATAACTTTTTCCCGATTATTCACCGCCTTACAATAGCCGTCACAAGTTTCTCAACCTCTCTTGATGGTTCTTTAAGGTCAGGAATACATATAACCGGGATTCCTGCAGCTCTTGCCGCCCTTATTCCATTTTCACTGTCCTCAAGCACAAGAGCTTTCATCGGAGATACATTAAGTCTCTCGCAGGCATAGATAAAAATATCCGGCTCCGGCTTTGATACCTTAACTTTATCCCCACCAATCACAACATCAAAAAAGCCGTCAAGTTCTGCCTGTTTCAAATATTTCTCAACAAGTTCAGTCTTTGTCGATGAAGCAACCCCACATTTAATATTCCCTGCTTTTAACTCCTGTAAAAGCTCTCTTATCTGAGGTTTAACCGAAAGACCAATAGTTTCTGAAATCATTGCCATTCTCTCCTGTGCCTTTCTGCTACACTCCTCAAAAGGATAATCATAACCAAATTTAGACTGCATAAAATCAACAAGCTTTTTTCCACCAAGACCAAGTGTCTCTGTGTAAATTTCCCTCGTCAGTACATAGCCATGTTCTTTCATCGCAACCGCAAGCTGTTCCATAAAAACACGCTCAGTATCAAAAATAAGACCATCCATATCAAAAATAACCGCCTGCTTTGACTTCACACTACGAACAGCCTCCAAAATATCGTTATATTCTCTAACCACTCTTATACTTTCCTTCCTATTCCCAGTTTAATAAACATTTGCGAAACTCCTATAATACATAATTAAATTGTGCAACTAACACAGCCTATATCCGTTTTCGCAATTCACTATTAAAATTTAATAACTGCTGTTTTCCCTGTATTCTTTTGGTGTACATCCTATCGTATTCAAGAATACCCTGTTAAAATAACTTATATTATTAAATCCTGACAGATTTGCTATCTCACCTATCTTTTTCTCCGTATCCTGCAACAATTTGCAGCTTTGCAATATCCTATATCTCATAAGATACTGTATCGGAGACAGTTTCATCGTCTGCTTAAAAACCCTGCTGAACTGCCCCTCACTCATAGGAAGTATCGCCGCAAGCTCTCCTAATGTTATCTCATACGCATAATTTTCTTTTATATAGGAAATAACAGGCTCAAGTCTCTCAGAATAACGGCTCTCTATATCGTTGTCTTTCTGTGCACGAACACAATTTTTATCAAGAATATCCCATATAGCCAAAATACGGCTTCTTATCATAAGCTCAAACGGTTCTAGCTCATGCTCCGGACACTCTCCTATTTCATGCAGATAATTCCTTATATCTTTCTGCCAGCATTTATCTTCATCCTCACTTACGGGCATAAATTCAGGAAATACATACTTATCATTTAATATTGGTCTTATAAATTTCTTAGAAAAAATGCTATGTATATCCTCATTAAGCACATGATATGAAAAATCAATGGCATAAAATGAACATACTCCGCCACAAATATTTTTTGCCATATGAAGATAATTTGAATTTATAAATACAATATCCCCAGGATTCATAACATATTCCCTGTCCTCAATCGTAAACAGCACTTTCCCCTCAGTCAGAACAAGAAACTCAAATTCCTGATGCCAGTGAACATAAAACATTACATCCGTATCCGCCGAATATTCAAGTTTGTGAAGTCCAACCGGAAACTGAGCCGTACCATGTTTTTCTTTTTCTTCGTATTCCTTTTTTCTGCTCATCTTTCCTCCTCATCTCCAAATGTTTTTATAAAATTCATTATTAAATGTGTAATCATACCACGACAGGCATTATCAAACTTCCACAATAAAGCATCTTTATTTCATTTACCGCATATATCTTTTTATCCACTTTTTCACTTTGCACATATGTCTTTCTCATTCGTGTTTGTTGTGCTTTACCGCATATATGCCGGCTTTATCCACTTTCCTCTAGCTTTTCTGTTCTTAAAAGCATCTTTCTTATTATTGTACCCTGTCACACATACATACTGGTATCTGCTCGCCTTTTTAAGTGAACGATAAACCTTTTTAAGACTTATCCATCTGCGGTTGTGCTTCGGATCACCTGAATCAGCTAGAAATACCCTGTCACGCTTCTTATCATATGCAAAAATAGTAACATAATGTCCTGGCGTGCCTTTCCAAAAACAAGTCGAATCATAACTGCTGACAAGCACAACAGCACATTTTGAATTCGCAATATCCCGCCTAAACGAAGAATATCTCTTCGGCTTTCTCTTAGGTCCGCAATAAATACCTGCCTTTCGCATACCAACCACCATATATTTCCAGTCGATTGCACCTACCCCCCAGTAGCCTGTTTTCTTCTTTACGAAATTTCGCATATCTACCGGTGATGCCTTATATGTTTCCGAAGTGATAGATGAATAAACATTTGCCATGCAGCAAAGACCACATCCATACGCACCAAACTTTCTTCCGCCAATATATGCATCTCCCCAGTAACCCGACCACGCAAGCTTCTTTTTCCATGCCTTTGGTCCCTGAAAATATGAATAAAGATATCTTGTGTCAACAGTGTTTTTCTTTGCCGGAACTTTTGTCTGCACCGGAGCAGGTGCAGCAGTCTGAACAACCTCCTCCGTAGGCTGCGGGGTCATGGTATCAGCCGGTGCTTCCGTAACACTTGCTTCTTCGCTTTTTGAAAAATGTCTCACAAAATCATGTGCCAGACCGGTTTTAAAAGTTGCAAATGCCACAATTGCAATAATACACACCGTTGTGATAATATGCAATCTATATGCCTTTAACGGATTTTTTCTCTTCCACATTCTGAAAGTTTTTTTAATTTTTCTCATCAGCCTTACAATATAAGGCTTTTTTCTTTTCTTATTTGCCATGTTTTTTCCTTTTCTGTTCTTTGTTTTTGTATTTTCCTCTTATACAGTTATACTTCCCTTTCATTATATCCATATAAACTGATGCTCCGGATTGCTTCATTGCCACGCAATTTTCGCAATCCTACAAACACCTCAATTCTCGCTTATTTGCAAGCAAATCTGCTTCATGTCGGTGTTTGGTGGGTCAAGCCAGTAGATATCAATTTACATATAAACATGCATTGCTATCTACTTTTGACCCTAACATCATAGTATAAAACATAATCTCAATTCTTTCCATTAAAATTTAATAAAAAACAAAAAAAAGAGCAAAACCAGCGTTTTGCCTTAACACCACCACTACATTACGAGCATTTTACTATACAGAAAAAAATGATGAAATCATTCAAAAATAATTTCATCATTTCTCTACCCTTTTTTCTACCCTTTAAATTTTCCCGACTCCCTATTTTCAATCATACCTTATATATGACGTCCTACACTTATATGTATGAGAGACTCACCAGCTACATTACCCGATGCAGCAGACATTTATACAACCGTGATAAAACACCATAACCCTTTCCAATACCCTTTTTATCCTTGAAAGATTTAGCTGCCGTTCACACTATAAGTATCATCAACGGCTTCTACCCGTTAATCTTTCAATCTTGTCTCTCTTAATCATCATTAACTTAGTTGCTGCTCACACTTTCACTGTCACCGGCAACTAGACTTTCTCAATGACTTTTTACATTTTTTATTTTACTCATTTTCGCCTAAAACTCAACACTTTTCGCATAATTTGGTCTGAAATACATATATTCTGGTCTGAATTGCAATTTTGTAAAATGAATGAATCTGTGATATAATAGTGTTTAAATATACTTGTATTAAATAAAGTAAAATTTTGACTACGATATTGATTTGAGAAATACAGCAATTAGTTTCAGAGCAAAAAACAAATTGCTTTTACGGTATCTATCCCCCAAAAAAGTTGCTCAGGAATGAGGATGATTATGTTTACGGTACTTATTTTAGAAGATGACTATGAACAGCAGAAAGCTGTCAGCAAAATAATAAATGAACACTACAAAGACTGGCAGATTTTTATAGCCGGTACATATAAAGAAGCCTGCAACCTTACATCAACAAAATGTTTTGATCTTTTTTTACTTGATATTGAGTTAAAGCATGAAAACGAAAATGATCTGGACTGTGACGGACTTGATTTTGGAAAATATATACGAAGCATCGAGCATTACCTTTACACACCGATAGTTTATATGACAGCACTCCCTGATAGGATATTCTTTGCCCTTCAGGAGATACATTGCAGCTCATATCTGGTAAAACCATTCACCTCATATAAACTCATAGAAACACTTGACTATATAATAGGTGAACATAGAGAAAACAAAAAAGAAAAGATAACTTTAAAAGACAGTAATGGTGTATATCTCCATTTACTGCTTGATGACATAGACTACATTGAATCAACCAGCAAAGAAACTGTCGTTTACACACATGACGCAAATATTAAACTCACAAATATGACAATAAATGAACTACTTGATATATTTCCAGACAATTTCATACAATGCCACAGAAAATATATCGTAAACCTGCATCATTTTTATTCATATGATAAATCAACATTCATAATACAGGTTGGAAAACACTCCATTCCACTTGGAAGAAAACACAAAAAGGACATAGAAGAACGACTTCATTTGATTTAAAATTTTTTATTCAAATCCCCCGATGGAATCCATCGGGGGATAGGTTGGTTTCCTCATATGATACTCTGTTGTATATACAACTTTAGAGACACGCTGCTGATATTTTCTTTATAATCTCTTTTACATAATCCTCTGATTTTGACACTTTCTTTGCTATGTCAGATACTGACATATTGCAATCCGTGTATAAAGTCTCTATTCTGCCTTCTTCTCTACCTTTCTCAATTCCTTTTTCTATCCCTTTTTCCATCCCTTTTTCCATTCCTTTTTTCCAGCCTCTGTTCATCGCCTGCTCTTCATTAGCTTTTATCTCTTCCTTAAAAAACTCTCTTAATACATCATTCATAATACCTGTCCCTCCATTCTTTATACTGTCAAATAATTCTTGGTTTGACGATACCATTATCCCTAACAATGAATTTATACAATCTTTTTCAAACGGCTCATGCATTTCAAATGCTTTATCTAAAAAATCATCTACAGTACTTCTCTTCAGTCCTCGTTTCAGTGTCTTTAGGAATATATGTTCTTTTTCTCCGACTTCTGCCGTGACTACTACCTGTGTTTTTATAAATCCGTCTTTTTCTATGTAGTATATGCCACTCGTTTTTTCATATACTTTGTAGCTGTTTTCTTTAAACCATCTCAAAAGCTTTTCAGGTTTTCTTTCTCTTACAAGCGTAATCGTGATGCTGTTTATGTCTATATCACCTACATATTTTTCACTGCTTTTGTACAAATATGCGTATGCCATTACTTTGAAATATGTGTCTTCATTTAATGTATCATTTTCAGACTTATACTCCATTATGTTATGTTTCTGAAATATCCGACCTATATCGTTCGCTATTTCAAAGTCGCCTGTTTTTTCCACTACAAGCAAATCTATAAGCAGCGGCTTTCTACTTAGCGGATATTCCCTGTGAAATTCCAGTCTGTCTGCGTACTCTCTAAGCTCCAGTTCCATAGCTGCACAAAATCCCAAATGCCACTGTATATCATTTTCTTTCCCCATAATGTCTCCTTTCCTATATTATACATACCATATAATAAAAATGCAATGTTTTCTCCTACTTTTACAAACATTTGTTTGTTTTTGTATTTCCATCATAGCATATAAACAAATGTTCGTCAATATGTTTTCTGCGAAGCTTTCCCACTCTATGCTTTCTGCATATTTTTCCTTCTCTATATTTTCTGCAAAGTTTTTCCATCTATATTTTCTGCATAGGTTTTCATCTATGTTTTCTGCATAGTTTTCTCTCTCAAATAAAAAACACCCCAAAATGCTTCAATACATTACATATCCACATTCTGGAGTGTTTTTCAATTATTATAATTCCATAAGTTAGCAACCCCCATTTCAAATGGGGGGATTTAAAGTACTATTCATTAAATTATATTAAGACATAATCGTAATTTAATATTAAGCACCGGTACTTGCTAAAGCTGTTGGCACCGGTGTTGCTGCTGTAAACTTAGCTATTCCAACTACGACATAAGCAACTTACTTTCCTCCTTAATTTTAATTTTTGACTTCGCCGTAAACTTCACTGTCCTAACTACAACATAGTCAGAACCTAATATCTTTTTCTTTGCATCACCTGCTAAACAAATAAATATCCTATCCTTATCTCCACCCACTTTTCACATAAAGTGTGTATCAACTCCACACCTACTTCTTTAACTGCAATATCTCAAATGATACTATATCATAAAAATCTTCATACTGAGATCTCATAAGTTCGGGTACATACAGCTTCTCAAGATTATCTGCTCCATCCAGCAGCTTATCTGTCGGTGCGATTCCTTTTGAATATATCTTCAAGGTCTCTATTCCACTGTCATAAAATGCACTGTCACCCACCGTATTTACACTCTCAGGCACTGTCATCTCCTTTATGGATGTGCAAGACCAAAAAGCTTCTTTTCCTATTGAATGTATTGAGTCCGGCAATTCAATCTTTTCAAGTGAAGTACAGTTTGTAAACATACTTGCACCTATTACCTCAATGCCGTTTTCCAATTTACATTCTTTCAAACCGTCACATCCGAAAAATACACTTTCGCCCATCACTTTTACACCAGCCGGTACTGTAATGCTCTTTAGTGCCGTGCAGTCACAAAAAGCTTCTTTTCCTATATCCGTAAGATTTTTTGAAAAACTGACCGTTTCAAGACTTGAACACTCGGCAAACGCACTTGCTCCGATGCTTTTTACACCTTTAGACATATCGACCGTTTTCAATGAAGGGCATGAATAAAAAGCTTCTTTTCCTATCCTTGTTACATTTTTTCCTATTTTTATCTCAGTCATAAACTGATTTGACTCAAATGCAGCTTTCTGGATTTCAGTAACTTTATATTTTTTCTCTTTATATGTGACCTCATCCGGTATTTCAAACTTTTCCAAGTCATTATTATAATAAGTTTTAGCTGACATTAACATTTTTTTCTCATCAGTAATCTCATAAACCACACCATCGTTTAATACTCCGCCAAGGCTTTCGTCATACTGCCCGTTCATGGCAGAATAGTCAGTACCATCTGATGTCGCATCCGCATTATCTTTTGATGTATTTTTCCCTTCTTTTCCGAGAAATATAAAAAACACTACACATATCGCCAAAAACAATGCTATTATGATAAAATATATTCCTTTGTTTTTTTTATCCATTATATTTATTTCCTCCATGAATTTTAACATAATTCATCGCCATAATCAAAAGACTGATAACGCAAAATTATATTTACTTTTACCTTAAATCCCGACATGATTATGCTAAAAAAAGCACTTCAGAATGTTTCGATATATAATCTCCACATCCTGAAGTGTTATATGTAACGATCATCAAAAGTCAAATATCAAATTTCATAATATCCACTCTATAACAATCCTCTTATCATATAAAAACTTTTTTCAAAGCTTTATCTGACTCTGCTGTAAATTAGTCTTAATTGCCACTATTCTGTGAAGCAGTGTCACTATTTTTATTTACCTGTAGCAGTTGCTGTCGGTGCTGGTGTCGCTACCGGAAGCTTAACTGTACCAAATGCACCATACTCAGAAGCAAATGTCTTCTTCTTTGCATTACCTGCTACACGGATAAAGATCTTGTCTCCGTCTTTGAGTTTTGTAAGCTTTAATGTCTTTCCTGCTGCAAGCTTCTTTGCACCTGTTACTGTAGATGCAGGAGCTACATATGCATTTTCAGCACCTGCAAATCCTACTGTAGAGTCTGTTGTTACATAGACATCATATGCATTTTCAGTATCGGCATTTGTCAATGTAGCTGTAGTTTTTCCTACACCTGTGTATTTTAAAGTAACCTTTCCATTTGCAGTAACTTTCTCAAGATCTGCTGTTCCAAAGTTAGTCTTATCAATCTCTGCATCTGTATCAGCAGAAGCACCTGCTACTTTTGATACGCATTTAGTGCTTGCTGGAACTACTACTTCTGTGATGTTTGATGCTGATTTAGACTTTGTCTTATCTTTATCATTTGTCTTTGCTGCTGTGCGGACATCAAGTGTAAATGCTGCATCCTGCTTAAACTCAGCCAATGGTACAACGACTGTATTCTTTGTTGCACCCTTAACGAGGTCATTTGCAAAAACACCTACTGCTGTTCTGTACTCTGCTGTCTTTGGTATAGAAACAGTGTTCTTTGTGTAGTTTACTGTAATCTTAGGACCTGATGCAAGCTTAGCAACTTTTACTTTTAACTCTTTGCTTGCGAATGTACCTGTAGCTGCATATGCTTTTGCAGCCTCACCATTTAACTTGATATCAACTTCTTTACAATTTCCAGTACTATCATTTTTGTCAAGCGCATCGATATCTGTTGAAGCAGCCTGGCGTACTTTAAGTGTTGCACCGAGTTTCTGATACTTAGTAAGATCTGTGCCCGCTGCACTATCTGTTTTAGCTGTATATGTAGTATATTTACTTCCGTTTGCTACTGAAAACTCTACATTTTTCACTGCTGTAGCTGAACTCTTTCCTTTAGTAATATCTTTAAGTGAAAGTGCAGGTGCTGCAGGGTCAGTATAGTCGATAGATGCTGCAAGTTTGCTTGGTGTAGCTGCTAACTGTATAGCAACTTCTTTAGTGTTTTTGTCACCTTTTATAACAACATACTGTGTCTTTGTAACTGCTAATGATGATGTATCAATAGTCACACCATTTGTCGTGTCATTATCATACTCAATCCATTTCTTAACTTTGACATCTGTAGGTGTCTTGGCACTGTAAGTACCGATACCTACATATAATTTTTTGTCTGCTGTGTCACTAGCAGCTTCTTTTACTACAATATTCTGCTCGCCGTAGTTTATCGCGATTTTTGCGATATCAATAGCTGTAGCAGCATCTTCTGCTGAAGCGCTCTGGACTCCAAATCCGGCAGATACAGCCAGTGCAGAAGTGACAACTCCTGCTCCTAAAAGTAATTTTCCTAATTTCATAACGAAAACCTCCTTGTTTTTGTTGTTTTTTTGTCCCCACGCATCGTCCTTGGAACAAGGGACATATAATCTTACAATATGTATTTCGACATAAAAAATAAAACATTTAGCTTTTTTTTATTTTTTTTCAAAAATACTCCATACTTTTTTAACGGTCTTTTTTTTGCCGTATTATTCCCTTAATATGGCATTATATTGTTGACTTTTGTTCTATTTTCCTATTAGAATAGAAGCATAAATAACAAACGGAGGATATGCATATGAAGAAGAAAAACACTCTTTTATCTTTGATGATAGCATTGTCTGTCATTATTTCATCTTTATCTTTTCCGGGAAGTACGGCTTTTGCCGCCCGCAAAAAGATAAAACTTAACAAATCGACACTTTCATTATATGTTAAGAAAACTTACACCTTAAAACTCTCAGGTGTAAGTGCCAAAAAGAAATCAAAGATAAAATGGAGCAGTTCCAACAAAAAAATTGCTACTATTAATAAAAAAGGTAAGATTACCGCAAAAAAGAACGGTAAATGTAATATCTACGCAAAATACGGTAAGAAAAAATATAAATGCAAACTTACCGTAAAGAAGAAAAAGTCTGTGAAAGCTACCAAAAAACCAAGCGTAAAAAAGACACCTGCACCTACATCAAAGGCAACTGCAAGCCCTGATACTGACGATACAGATACAACATCAATGCCAAAAGTCACAGTAAAGCCTGACACAACACCGACTAAAAAACCATCTGTGACCCAAAAACCGTCTGCGTCAGCTACACCTGTTGTAAACACGCCCGTTCCTATCACGACTAAAAAACCGTTATTTCCATCAACACCTGATACTTCCGCCGCTCCGGGCACATCCGCCGCTCCGGGTACGGCATCTTCACAGCCTTCAACAGATACGAACAAGCCTGATACGCCTGGCACTTCACAGACACCCGGTACAACAAATGCACCCGTTCCTACGGCAACGGCCTTACCTACCAAAAAGCCTGCTGCCACGGCACCTTCAATAATCCAGACAAAAGCTCAGGTGGTCACACCTGTTGTCGATTCGACAGATGATACTGCACTCGATGCATTGGCAGGCAAAGTAACTGCAAAGGTACAGGCATTTTATGGTCATATACTTATCACACTTACAAATACGAGTACAGATTGGATAAACACACTCAATATAAGCAGTACTTTTTACAGTTCAGATGTAAAAAAAGCGTCTGCAGATGAAAAAGACGATTATAATATCCTTACTGACAGCTCTGTACAGTCTGATATAGCACCAAATGAGAAACGATACATAACTGTTGACACTTCAAAACTTGATGACCCATACGATGTTTCTGCTGCCGATACAGATATCACATTATCTGTCACTAATGAAGAATCAGCCCAGGGAAGCTACAAGACCGTCGATTCAAACCTTATAAATGTAAGTATAGGTGATACAGATTTGGAGCATCTTACAATCCCTGTCACAGTAAATAACAGTTCTGACAATATTACAACGGTATCTTATTTAGTATATTTATACAATGCAGAAAGTAAGATTGTTGATACTATTGCAGACTCAGTATCTGTACAGGCTTCAGGAAGTACAACTTCGACATATCAGCTTCCTTACTACACGGATACATCACTCAAAAATATTTGCCTTGTAACTGCTGCTCAGCTTAATCCTCTCATAAGTGCATCGACATTTGTTGAGAGAGACTACGAAGAAGAACTGCGTACATATGCCCAAAATGTTTCTGTCAGTGCGTCAACAGTTAAATATCTCGGTCATGCTGAATTAAACATTACAAACAACAATGCCATAACACTCAGCACGGTCACCGTAAACTCTACATTCTACAACAGTGACAATGAACAGATTTATACCGATGAGTCCGCACTATTGTCGATAATGCCTAATGAAACGCAGCATCTGGCAGTAAAAATAGACTCCGAACTACTGTCACAGATAGATTTATCTAAAACACAGTTTTATGTAAGTGTACAGGAAGATAATTCTACTTTTTCATACAGCGAGGCTAAATCAGAGGCAAACTATGAAACTTATGACTATTCTATTACCGGAATTTCCATCGACCTTAACCATCTTGATGAATATCTTGATGAATACGGAAACCTCACCGATGAGCCTACTGTTGATGTGACTATTGAAAACAAATCCATCGACAACATTGATGTATCTTTTGAACTGCTGTTTAAGACTGGAACAAAACCTTATGATATTTATGCTGAAAGCGTCACAGCGGCAGCCGGTGAAACTACCATAGTTACTGTGCCTATGCCTTATACTGTAAAAACTACCGTTACTGAAACAAAAGATGAAGTAACAGGCGAAGTAATAGACAGTGAAGAAATAACTTCATATGTACTGGAGGACGGACTTAAATACAGTTTTCAAAATGTCACAGCACATCGTCTGACTGATATATCGATGAATATGGCAAAGAAATAAATTAAATATTCAATAAATACTTTTCAACTTAATATTTAATTCAGAAACACTGAAAAGTTCAGATTAAAAGCTCCTTTGGGTTTGAATTATTTCAACCCAAAAGGAGCTTTTTGTTTTCATTATTTTTCTCTTATTTTATATGCTTTGTAGTTGTGACAGCCTGTTCTCTGATTTACCGGTGGCAGTTTCATATAATCTCCATACAATGACTTCAAATATATATCATATCCACCCGCCGCATCATAAATCCTGTCTTCAAAATTCACTTTTATGGTTTTATCATATATTGATGTTGGAAGTATATCCTTCTCTTTATACTTTGTTATACAGAATGCCTTTTTGCTATCATCAAAGCGGTATCTTTCTAACATTTCAAGTATCTCACTTCTGATCTTCTCTCTTGCTTGTATCTCGTCGTTATCATTATATGACAATTTTAAATACGAACTGATAAATTTTGTATTTAATCTTCTAACTTTATTGTAATAGAAACGGATTTCATCTTCACTATCAGGCAGACCCGATAATGCAAAAATATCTATGCTCACTCCGCTAGTCATTAAAAACGGATATTCCCACCATTTCATAAATGTATCATTGTGTATCATCCTCGCAAAAAAAGTAAAACATTGTTCTTTATTTGTATAAGGAGACAATATAGTATAATGCTCATTGTCTTTGTCAATTATCTCAATAAATTCCAAATAATCTTGATATGGCATTATAACATCTATATCATCATCCCAAGGTATATAACCTTTGTGTCGTATAGCTCCTAATAATGTACCGCCACACAGATAATATCTGAGATTATTTTGTTCACATACTCTTTTTACCTCGTCCAATATCTCTAACTGATATTTTCTGACTTCTTCATGAGACAATGGTATATAATCATCGGCTACTTTAAAATCTTTTAACTGCTGCTCCAAACTATAAAAGTCAACTATCTGATATATATGTTTTCCTTCTTTATATCCCATGTTTTCCAACTGTTCACACATCTGGCTGTAATATTTTGATGCTATCAGTATTACATAGTCATCACAAAATTCTTTCAGTAAATTTTCCGGATTATAAGCTCTTATAAATTCTTTTTTTGCAAATTCATATGCCATACTCTGCATATGTACCGGTAATATTTCATTGATTATATCATTTAATTCATCTACCTTTTTACGATCATTATCTATGTATGCACACACTCTGAATCCTTTTTTCTCCAGATACTCCCTCGCAGCATATGATGATGTATTCAATCCAAATAATACTATTCTTTTATCTTCAAGCTTCTTTTCTTCTATTAATATGTCTATATTCTCTAACATATATCTATTTATATTTTCCATTTCTATCTTCATAGTAAGCCTCTTTCATATCTATTTCAACCATTCATCTTCCCTTGTAGCTAAAAGTGCTTTGAATATCTCTATGTCATCTACTGTCGTCAGCTTTACATTTTTTTCAGAACCGGCAGAGAAATAAACCTTTTCCCCTAATTCCACCATCAATGTACATGAAGCGACCGAATTAGTAATTCCTCTTTTAGCTGCCTCCTCATGTGCCCACAACAATTTTTGCAATTTAAACGCCTGCGGCGTCTGTGTCCTCACAAGACTTGAACGTTCAATCTCCGAAACAGCAGTATCCTCACTTTCTTTTAAAAGCATTGCCTCAGCACATGGTATCACTGCTATAGCAGAACCACGCATATTACATACTCTTATGCAATCTGATATAATCTCAGATGACACCATAGGTCTTATAGCATCATGAATCAAAACCGTATCCTCTTTTTTTATATGCTTTTCCAGTTCTTTTATACCGTTATATATCGACTGCTGACCATTTAAACCACCGGGTACAATCCACTTCAATTTATCTATATTAAACTGATTTGCATATGCTTGCAATACAGTTTCCCAACCATCGATACAAACAACCAATATAGCATCTATACTTGGATGTTTCTGAAATGCTTCCAATGTATAAATGATAACAGGTTTGTCATTTACATTCAAAAATTGTTTTGGAATATCCTGGTGCATTCTCTGCCCACTTCCACCTGCGATAAGCATTGCGACATTCATTTCTTCTCCTCCATCAATATTATATTTTTTAAATTATTTCTTTTATTTTTTCACAAAGACGTTTTGATGATTCTTCGTCCTGGGATGAAAAAGTTCTCTCCAAAAGCCATTTTCTTCCTTCATAATCGGTGTCCTTTTCTAAAAGTCTTTCCATTGATTTTTCTAGCTCAGCCTGTGAATATACTTTCGTAACTTTAATATATTCATTAAACGGTACATACTCATCCCTTGTACCACTTGAATATTCTTTATAATCAAAAGGAAATATTATGGTAGGACGGTTTAATAGTGAAAAATCTGAAAAAACAGATGAATAATCTGTTACAAGCATATCTACATCTTCAAGAAAAGTATATGGATCAACATCTGAATCAATATTGTATATATTAGTAAATTCCACCCTTTGAAATTCTTTTTTTGCCTTTGATTTAGGATGCATTTTAGTCATAAAAAATATATTTTTTTCTCTAAGAAATATATTAAATTTTTCTAAGTTTACAACATCAAAAAACATTGTTTCCGTATTTCTAAATGTAGGCATATATACTACAACTTTCTCACCTTTATTTTTATGACCGGTTATTATTTGCAGATTTTTTTCTTCTGCTCCTGTAAGAAGTTTGTCTATATTTTCATTCAACATTGCCACATTCCTCGGATATCCTTCTATTATAATATGTTCCTTCGGTACCTGAAATGCTGATGCAAATATATCTCTGTAAGTTGGAGATGTTGCAAGTATATAATGTGACGGCTTTTCATTGCTCATACGCGTGATTGCTGTCGAAATATATTCCCTAAAGTTTCTTGGGTGTCTTAAATAATCAAATCTGTTATCAAAATTGGTTGCTTTATTTCCTGCTCCATGCCACAGATTTACTTTTCTTGCACCCCCTGAAAGCCAAAAACATATATCTTTAGAATAGTTGTCAAAAATATAGACTTTTGCTCTTAGACAATAATAAACTCCTTTTATTGAACGAACATAATATGCCTCTTTCCCATTTTCTTTTAAAAATCGCACTATTTCTTTTTTTCTGCTTATCCAAATTGGACGAATTGATTTTTTTTCAAATTCGTCAAGATACAAATAAAAGTATCGTGCATTGTCCGCATACCTCCTCCCAAATGTCGAACCGAGTACCCATATTTTTCTGCTTCTCGGTGTCAAAAAAGAAATCCAATATACCGGTATCAAAAAAATCTGTAACCAGTATTTTATTCTGTCTGATATTTTATTCATCAATACTTTCCGCCTTATTCATATCTCTTAAATCATCGACTGTTATTCTCATCCCTGAAACCGGATCCGTAAATGCCCTCCAGCCAATTTTTTTTATTTTTTCTCCATTTAAAATCTGACAATCCGATTTGGAATATCCACTTTTCTCCTGTTCTGATGCATTTTCATATATTAATTTTGTCCCTGCTATTTCTGACAGTATCTCTCCCATCTCATATATTCTCATCTGTGAATTATGTGAAGCTATATTGTATGGCTCTCCACTTTTTCCTTCAAGCAGTAACATTATAATTGCACTTGCAGCATCTGTAACATAACATATAGAACGCTTTTGCAAACCTGCACTTTTTATAATAATGTCTTTTCCTGCTGCTGCCAGACGTATAAAATATGACAATACCCTGCTATCTCTTTCTGTCATGGTCGGCCCATATGTATGACATAGTCTTGCAATCGTAAAATCTACACCGTACTCCGCACTATAACTCCTACAAAACACTTCAGCAGCACGCTTACTTTCCGGATAACAGGAACGAAGCATATTAAAATCAAGCTCTCCAATATTTTCTTCACTATATCCGTCATCCGCATTAAATCTTCCATACACTTCACCGGTAGAAATATATATGATCCTTGCATCATTTGCCTTTGCAAGCTCTAACATTCTCTCCGTTCCTGTAAGATTAGCCTTCATCACCTCAACCGGCATAACACTAAAAGCTTTGGGATCACCGTATCCGGCTGCATGAACGATAAAATCTATTTTAGGATAATCCATTTTTTCACAAACATCACCCTGTATAAATTTTATCTGTACAATGTTTTTTTCTTCGCTTTCCTTTTTTAAAACATTATTTTTTATTTTATCACCAAAAAGTGCTTCTGCTTTTTTAAGACTTCTTGTCAATATATATATATTAACTTTTTTACCAAATCTATTGCAGCCATAATATATCATATCAGCAACAGCACGACCTACCATACCTGTCGCACCGGTTATCAAAACACTTTTATTATCAAATCTGTTCCAATCTATACTTAGTTTATCTAATATATTTTCAATATTATTTATATATTTTTTCATATTCATCATATTTTGCAGACAATTTATATCCTGTTATTAAATCTGCTCTATATCCTCATTTTTTAATTCTTTTATATAACTTCTCAAATCAGCGACCACATTTGCAAATATCTTTATTATCTCTTTTTCACGATCTGTAAAGTTCATCTTATACTCAGGTATATCAACAACCTTTTCCTTGAATAATACTCCATCTTTCCTTCCCATATAATTTGTTGCTATATAATAATTATCATCACTGTATTTTTTTATAAGTTCTTTTCTACATTCATTAGAAATATATCCTACTTTTGAAAATTTGTGATTTGCCGCATACTCCATGGCATTTCTCGTAACAACATAACACGGTTCGTCAAGATGCTTTTTATATTCTTGATTGAACAGCCATTTCATTTCTATTAATTCCGCATCTATTCTCTCATTTACCATCCCCGGTAATACGATACCTTCCCATGTATCTTTTATTCCAAGAACTTTACAAAAATCGGATGTAATATCTTCTCTTGAACCTTCAAACTGTTCTCTCTCATATACCCTGACTATAATATTTTCTCTTCCTACTATTTCTGCAATCTCATCCAATTTTTCTTTATATCTTATGGTTGTATCTTCTAAGAGCATCTGATCTATGTCTCTTATTTCCATTTTTGTCTTGATACATTGATTCCAATAAGACTCTATATATAAATCCTGTCTTCTCAGATAACATACTATTTTAATATTATCATATCTGTTTTTTATACTTCTTATAACTTCTGCTGTTGTCGTAGACGGATCATCCTCCCATATAACTTCATCAGAAAGAATAACATTTGATGATTGCAAATGTTTTAAAAGCATTTGCAATAATTTTTCTTTTTTTTCTTCGCTCCAATTTTTTTTAATCGACCATCTGAGCAACATACCATTCCGCTGAGTAGATTTATAAGCCCTCTCACCGTACTGGATCTGCCACTCTTTCAGCATATCAGGGACATCCCATCCCTGCTTCTTTAATTCTTCAGAATTTTCTGCCAAAAATTTTTGCAATGCCGTTGTTCCTGTTTTAGGAGTTCCTATGTGAAGTAATAATGTATTTTTCAAGATTTCTTTCCTCCATGAAATATTCATTTTTATATTTTCAACATCCATGCCGAAATATTTTCTAAAATTCTATTAAAATTCCAAGTTCTATTATGTTAATTCAAATAATATTTTAACTTTAGTTCCTGCATTATATTTTAACATCTGTTTAGTTTAAATATCGACATTTTTTTATCATATTTAACTCAACATTGTATCTATATTTTCTTTTATTCTTTCTTAGAGCATATTCTTCAAACAGCTCTATGTCTTATTTCGTCGTAATTTTTGACTATTTTATCTTTTTATATGCCGTCACTGAGTGCAATACACGGTCTTTTTCATCAGGCGGTGTCATATAATCACCATATGCCAAAGTAAGACATTTATCGTAATCTATCGGCACTTTATATTTTTCTCCCTCAAACATCATTTCAGTTTTTTCTGTTATCTTTTCTTTTTCTATCGTCCAGCGCAGTTCTTTAAATTGTGTATGTATCAGACCCACATAATTACTTTTATCATAATCATATTCAAAACATTTCTTTTTCATTATCTGTGCTCTTGGGTCCTCTATGCCCGAAAGTATATCCCTTGCACAATAGTACTCTGTCCACATCTCATTGAGTACAAGATTTTCATCAGTTTTTGCTTTTCTCTCTTTTTCACCGTCCGGATAACCGGCAAACGGAAATACATCTATAAACACTCCTGAAACAATCTGTATAGGAAATTCATTGTGAAATGCAAGTGTGTCCGTATCTATTATGCGTGCAAACTGATGTGTATATGAATCATCGTTTTCCCAGTCTGTAACTCTATATTTTCCGTCTTTTGGATAACTGTTTAGAAACTTTATATAGTCCGGCAAAGGCATAGCAACATCAATATCATCATCCCACGGTATATATCCCTTATGTCTGACTGCACCGAGCAAAGTACCTGCAAGCAGAAAATACTCAAGTCCGTTTTCATCACAGTATTTTTTGAAATTTCGCAGGATATTTAATTGAATTTTTTTCACTTCTTCTATACCTATCGGTTCATATTTAGTGAGTATTTCACGGATTTCCGGCTTTTTTAATACATACTCGTCAATTTCTTTTGGCAGACATATTATATTCCCTTCAGGAACTCCTATATCTAAAAGCTGCTTAGTCATTTCTTTTTGATACCGTGATATAATAAAAACAATAATATTATTTTTTTTATCTGATATACTTTCCGGCGAATCAACAATAATTTCAGGCGGCAATGATTCAAACTCTGAACTGTCGCAAAACTGGCAGAAATTATTCACTTTCTTTTCCCATTTATTTTTATTGTTATCAAGAACACAAGATATATTTCTGCCTTTTCTCCATAAATATGTATTTAAAATAGGCACATAATTTGTACTGCCAAACCATACGATTTCTTTTTCTTTTTTATCTTCCACAACATCTTCTATCTTCTGTATTATGTCGTTTAAAAAATTGTAATGTACTATCTTGTCCATCTAAAGTTTTCCTCTCTTTCATCCTACCCTGTCAAGTACTTCTCTTATCATGTCCTCCTCAGACTTGTCACACAGCAGTTCCTCTGCATCGTCACAAAGTTCCATGCGGTTAAGGCTGAAAAAATTTAAAAAGCTGTCCGGTCCGTAAAATCTATCCGGATAGAGTATTATCTTTTTCGCCTTTGCTGAGGCTATAACATCACACAGACCGCTTCTAAGCCCTATCACCGTTCCTGCTGCCTCGACCGTCTCTAACGCATACCTTATATCAAAAAACAACGGCTTTGTGCCTTTTACCGCAGGCTCTCCGTCACCGCCGCTGTTGGTGCATACCGTATAGCCTTTCTGCACCAGAAGTGATGTAAGTTTTTCCCAGAATGTTTCAGGCATTTTTGTCGCCGTCTTTGCATAAGGAAACAATATAACTGTCTTTCCACGCTCTAATTTTTCATTTTCAAACAATTCGCTTACATATTTAAGGCTTGTCTCACTGTCTCTTATCGCCGACGGCAACTCTGGTCTTGTGCCCTCAGGCAACCCCAATATCGTGTATCTGTAGTGATCCATAAAGTTTACTTCATGGTAGTTTCCTATCTCGCCTATTTTACTGGTGTACGGATGTTTGTGATTTACGACTAGCATTTTCCCTTCTGCCATGTCTGTAAAAACACCGTACTGTATAAAGTCTGACAGTTCACTTCTCTCCACTCTGAATAGATTGTCATCAAAGCCAAACAGCCATGCTATTTTTGAGCAGGCCTTGTTTGCAAGCACAAGTGCATAAGATTTTATATTATTTTTTTTGATGTAGTCATGCAGGCAGCTCATGCCGACATATGCATCACCCAAAGCGATAAGTGGAAATACAAATATCTTCTCAACATCACCGCGGCTGTCTTTCAAGTTCTCATATACTTTTTTTCCTCGTTTTACTTTATCAACACAGGAGTGAAATTCTTCTTCAGTGAGCGTTGCTACACGATGGCTGATGTAGTCGATAAGCTTTCTTATATGCTCTTTTTCATTGTATCCCATGCCCGCAAGCTGTACTACCATCTCAGGATAATATTTTGATGCGATGAGAATCAACGCATTTTCTTTTTTTGGCTGCAAAAGTTTTTCGGGCAATGAAACTGTTACACCGTTTATCACCATACCGTTTTTTTTTGAATTGTTGTCTATAAGTCCATTTACCGTGATGCCTTTTTCAGTAAGGTATTCCATAATACGCTCTGCCGGCTCATTGCTCCCAAATATCACCACAAAACGATTTTTAAATATACCTTTACTTGCACACTCATCTATTTTCTTGTGCATTTCCATGAGCACATTATATTCCATTTGGTCTCCTCCTCTTCATGAATATTTTGTGACGCTCTCCTATACTGACATAGGGATATGCGATAGATTTCCATCAGTGCATCATTCCTTTTAGTCTACAAGGCTGTAGACGATACCTCTCACTACTTCTTCTGCCGTCAGTCCCTTTTTGCCTATAAGTTTCTCTCCCATCCTGCCGGCAGGACACTTTAGCGATGCTATGACAATATTAGGTGCAAACTCATACAACTGATAAAACTGTATCAGCATTTCTATCTGTTCCTGTGACAAAAATACGGCATCCGCAATATTTTTATAAAGCCCTGTGTTTTCTGATACCCACTCGTCCTGTGTGAGGAGCAGAGCATGGCTTATACCTCTCTTTTTTAAAAATTCACCAAGATATTTTATAACGGGTCCGTTGTATTTTTCGCCATTGTGCGGCATGAGTATCACATATACTGTATTGTCTATGTGGTATTTGTCAACCAGTTTAAGCCAGAGTTCTCTTCCCTGCTTTGCTTTCATAATCCGTTCTTCAAATCCAATGCCCATATTCCTCTCCTTTTCCTGTTTGTAAAATTTGTATGATTAAATTTTACAGTTATAACACAACATATAATTAGTTTCACAATCACCTAAAACTTATATTTATTACAGAGTTTCATCAATCTCAAACTCATCCTCCATAAACCTATCACGCTGTGTATTGACTGCCAAAGCAGTCCTTAAGCCTGACGGTTTACAGTCGTTTACAAGTATTCTCTCACCGTAGCCTGCACCATAGACTATCATATCATAACGCACATTATATTTTGCGAGAAAATTTTCTGTCAGTTCCTTTTCTTTTTCTGTCCTCGATGTTAGAAATACTATCATATCCTGCTTTGGTATCTGCCTAAGATATTCTAGGGCTCCGTCAAGCCAACTGTCCTCACCGTCGAGTTTGTAGCCGTTGTGCTTTACGAGTGTTCCGTCAAGGTCGAATATCCAGGTCTTTCCAAGAGGGGATACTTTGTGTTTTTTATTCATTTTTGAGCACCTCTCCTATATGTCCTCCCGGATGGTTTCTCTTGAAATCACCAAGCTCAAGACCCAGCCTGTTTGCTATCATCATCGCAAGTCCCTGTAAGACGATAAGATTCATTGTCGTTGAGTTGTTCGGCATAATATTCCACATATCGCCCTCGTGCATAAGGTCGATGACGAGGTGGTCAGGTATCTCTTTTGTGAGCGTACTCTCTTTTACAAATGTCAGAAGCCACATCTTGACATTCCTCTCCTTTAAAAGATTTGTCAGATAAATTGACTCTGCCGTTTCTCCGCTCTTTGTCAGTATTATCACCATATCTCCGTCTTTTACGATTCCCATATCTCCATGTACCGCTGAGTTTGTATGCAGGAAGTAGGCATCAAGTCCGAGTGAAATCATCGAACCTACAAATTTATCACAGATAGGAACATTTTTTCCAAGTCCGGAAACTATTATCTTGTGACCTAATTTTATAGTCTCAACTGCCATGTTTACCATTTTTTCAAATACATCCATGTCAATAGAATGTATTGAGTGTTCTATCTCTTTTAGCTGTCTTTCAAAATATGTTGTCATTATACTCTCCATTCCTGCACTTTTTTGTGCATATCAAATCTGTACTTTGCACAAATTTAGCTTTTAAAAAATTTTGCGTATATGGATTCTTCACATTATTTCTTCCAGATAATAAATACCATTATAAAATGCTCCGCATATAGAATCGTAATCTTCCCATGCGTATGTCGTGAGTGACAGCCATATGATGGCATGAATAAGTTTTAACTGTTCTTTAGTCACATCATCCTTAACCATTTCAAAGAATGTGTCCTCCATGTCTTTCCAGTTGTTTGAAGCTATATCAAGATTGACGCTGTCCCCGCCAATGTCCAGTCTGAAATCTTTTAAATTAAATCTGTCGTAATCACCGACTAAAGAATAATATAATTTTGCCCAGTCGTATGCGGTATCCCCATACATTTCCGTGTAACCGAAATATCCTCTAGGGTCTATGACTACCGGTGTCATGTCCTCTCTAAGCATCATATTGGAGAATGTGCAGTCTCCGTGTAAAAGCACAAACTTATCACAGGTAAGTTCTGATATTTTCTGCTCCAGCTCGTCCTGATAAAAATAGACATTACGGCACTCTCTTCCGTTTACCGTTATCGTCTTTTGGTCGGCAAACGGTATCATATCCCTTATTTTTGCAAGGCGGTCAAATGTCTTTGTCATATATGCCTGCTGCATACTGAAATAGTCGGTCGGTATGCTACCTAATGAATGTAAGCGTTTTAACATGACAACTATCTTTTCAAGTATCTGCTTTTTGTCCTCAAATTTAAGGTCATCATATTCATATATGTTTTTTCCGTTTATCTTTTCCATAATAAACGGCTCATAACTGTAAATCTCAGGCATATCGGTAAATCCGAGCGGTTTTACAAATTTGTACCAGCCTTTTTCTCTTACGGCAAGGCTTCTTCCCTGCTCGTCGATGCCCTCTTTTACCAGTCTGCCGTTTTCTACCGTCATCCTGTTGAACGGGCGGCATTTCTGTCTTTCCAGTTTGTTGTACTCGGCGATAAGCCCGTACTCTTTTGTGCGGTAAAGTCCCACCTCAGACATTTTCATGCCTGTCTGCTGAAGCCAGCGTACAAACTCGCCCTCCTTAGGCACATCCGCTATCTCTGACTTGTCTTTAAATACAAACAATCCCGCAACTCCATATTCTTTTGATCGTTCTTCCTCAAACAGAGCATTTTCGTATTTCCAGCGGCACTCAAAGTCTTTTGACAGACCTACAAAGTTTTCATCATCCTCAGGTATCTCAAATGACTCAGGCAATATAAGATCCGACCAGATAAGCATAAAACGCTCTTTTGGCGGAAGAAGTCCGAGTGCATCCTGTATGCCTGCACAAGTTCCTTTTTTTCCTCTTGCATCTACCAGCAGATATTTTACATCCGCAAATACTTTTAAATATTTTTTTAATACTTCATATTTATAATCCCCTATTATGATAAACCGTTTATCCGGATATTTTCTAAACAGATGAAAAAGCATCGGAAGATTGTTTATCGGAACAAGTGCTTTCGGTTTGTTTACCGTCAGATGTTCCATTCTCGTTCCTTTTCCTCCAGCCTGCACAATTATATAATCTGTATTCATATCATAGTCCCCCTGTGTTTTCTGAAATTATTTTATTAGTTTTGAAGATTTCTGCAGTCCTTATGAAAAGACTTTGTCTCTTAAAATACCATCTTTCTTTTTTGTTTCTTCCTCTTATAAAGCCGCATCCTTTTATTTCCGGGAACTAAAAAAGATAACCAACAGACCGGCAGCAACAATAGCTGCCTCCAATATTTCAGCCTTTCAGTTATCTTGTTTATCATTATTATTTCCTCCATGAAATATCAGTTTTTGTCACGGCATCCGTGCCTTTTTAATAAATTTCTCTATTTAAAATATCGACATCTTTTTTATTATGTTTAATCTAACAGACAAACTACAGATTTACCATTTCATTCCAAATCAGATATTCTCTAAAGTTCCACTTAGCCAATCAACGCTTTCTTTTCCAAAAAGGCAAAGCTTATCTTCCTCATATTCACTCCTATCTTATATCTGATAATTTTCCTTTATTTTACAGTGTTTCTAACGCAGCCTCCAACAAAGGTGTTGTAAATTCAACCGCTCTTATGACTGATTCAAATGCAGCCTTTGACAACTCATATGCTCTGATAGTGTCCTCCTGTTCATCACCTGACAAGCTATTAACCTCCATAATTCCGTCGATATTCATCTCAATAAAATCGTCCAACAAACTATATACAAGCTGCTTTGGGAAAAATTCGTTTAGCTTTTTTATTTTCTTTACAGCTTTTTTTTCCTTTGCCATATCTCTCTTTTTATGTTTTAACGATTTTATTACTGACTCTGTGGTCTTTATGCCTTCTTCAGCTTTTTTCTTCATTTCAAACAATTCAATTTTCATATGCTTCATATCATTTTTAAATATGGCATACTTTTCATCGTCAAATGTCGGCTTAAGACTATCCAGTATTTCTTTAAAATCAAAGTTTCCCGTACAATATTCATCTATAGCCTCATTCAGTGTCATTATACGGCTTCCCTCTATCTTTGCACCGCCCTCAGTTGCATCTATAACATCCATCTCTCCGTGAAGTTCTGCTATCATCGTCTTAAACCAATACAGAAATGTCCTCCAGTCCTCTCTGGTCCTTACCTGACCACCGTATATATCCTCTGTATATATCTCTTTTCCAACAAACTTTTTTACTTCCCCTCTTCCTGCATGAGACTGTTTCCCCATATATGCAAGATCCTGTCCCACAAATATAACACGCTTAGATTTCAGATGTTTTGCAATATTAAATGCATCTGTTGCAACAGACCCCCCTTGTACCCAATTAGGATATTTTAATCCATACTTTGAATATATCTTACTCATAAATCCGGATGTTATTATCCATATCTTTCTGCCTGTATTCTGCTCCAGAAACTCATTTCTTGATGTTATTCCTACAAACATCGGCGATGTATGACATCTTTCATCTTCTAAATGGCTGAGTCTCTTTTTAACATCTATGCTTACTATTATGTCATAATGTATATCATGCTTTAACAGTGTTTTTACCGCTGTATCTGTTGCAATTATAAATGCTTTTCCCTCAGCTTTTTTTAATTCTTCTACATTTTTACTGAGTGAAGGACCAGCAGCAACTATTATAACCGGTACATCTTCCGGAACTTTTCCTATAAGTTCGGTTATATAATTGCTGTTCCTTACAAATTTTAGATTTTTTAAAGTATTATCTATACCTTTGCGATACACATCATCTAAGCCATAAGCAACAAGCATATCAAAAGAATATTTCTCCTGTATGGCTCTCTCAAACTCTTTTGCCTTATCATAATACAGTTTCTCCATCTCAGGATAAAAACAAATTATCTGGTTTGGAATCATTATTGAATTTATTACTTTATGCAGACAGAAATAGAAGTTTTCATCATTTATCCTATCTATATACAACTCAACCCTGTCTGATGAGATTATCCCTGTCATATCAAAATTATTGAGGCAGAAAATAAAAAGTGAAACATCCGGCTCCATGATAATCAAAATCGCATCGTCCTTCATTTTATTCATTATTGCATTTGCAAATGCACCATTTGCAAGACCGAACATCAAAACAGAAACATCTATGTTGTCAAATTTGTACTGTTTTACCCATCTCTCCGCTTCTTTTTTTGGACTATACAAACTGTTTAATCTTATCGTTTTGCCGGCTTCATTTATCTGAACTGCTTTGTCACCGTCTTTAGTGTCAATCACCTCAAATTTTTCCGGATTATATTTTTCTTTTTCTAACACTTCCTTTACTCTATCATATAAATCCGGTCTGTTTTCTTTTATACAATCTATGTTTTTTTCCAAATATCCCATAACATGTCACTCCGTATTCATTGTCTTTATTACCACTTACGCAATATCGTCTTTCTCTCCATAGGGTCGAGTTTGCTTATCTTAGGATCATCATAATACGAATCATTGCGTATATGTGTTGTAGATATTTCCTCAAATATAGCACCATTTCTTGATGTAAATGCGTGTTTCTGTCCTCTAAGCACGGTCTGTACATCTCCTGCCTTAAGTTCTTTTTCTTCTCCATCGAGAACTATCTCAAGATCACCGTATAAAAGCTGGAATGTTTCTTCTTTTATCTTGTGCATATGCATCGGATGTTTCTGTCCTGGAAGTACAATGAGAAGCTTTTTGCAATATTCTCTGTTTATGACACTCACAATAATGGCACCTGTCTGTCTGAAGTTTTTCATTCCATAATGATGTGAAAGTTCTATTTCTATGTCATCACCAAGTACGATGCCGGCTTCATAGAGCATACCTTTTGCATCATGTATAACACTTCTTGCAAGCTTTGCAGGTGTGATATGTCTGGTCTCGAAAAGTGCTTCATTTGCTGCATAATCCCTTGATGCTTCTATACCGTCATAAAATTCTCCACTGTTCATCTGCTTTTCCTGACAAGGCATCGCAAAGAATACATCCTCACGACCTATGGTGTCGCCTGTCTTTACATCATGCTTTACATATACTCCACGCATAAGCGAATTGAGTGAGTCTATCTCTGCCTGGCTCACATATTTGTCATTTTCTTTTTTTGTAGTACAGATAGTCTTTGCTTTTAGAACGGCTTCAACCCACTTGTCTGCCTGTGCAGGTGTCATGGAATATGCATTTATTGAATATTGTTCTGTCGGAAGTGCCACATGTCTTTCAAGTATCTTTGCTCCTTTTGCAACGGCAAGCATTGCAACCGTATTATCATCAGGATTCTCATGACCTGAGTAGCCTATTGTAATATCTCTGTATCTCTTGTTCATACGGTCAATAAAGTCAAGCTGCAAGTGGTCATCAGGTGCCGGATATTCTGCGATACAATGCAAAAATGCAAAATCACATTTTCTGTGTGAGAAGAAATTGTAAAGTTTGTCTATATCTGATAATGTCTTTCCACCTGTTGATATGATAAGAGGCTTTCCGGCAGCTGCCGCCTTTTCAAGCAACGGCCAGTCCAGTGAACTGCAGCTTGCTATTTTTATTATGTCTATCCCCTGATTCACACACCAGTCTACACTATCCTCATCAAACGGTGTACTCATTGCTATCATGCCCTCTTCTTTTATGGCATCCACAAGTTCGGTAAACTGGTCATATGTAAGCCTTGTGCTCATAAATCTAGGCACATGGGGTACATCCGTCCTGTTTACATAATCAGGATGGATAAAATTGTCAAGATTTCTATACTGTAATTTCACAGCCGCATTTATATTGTATTTTCTGGCTATCTTTCCCATTTCATGAATAATATCTTTTCCATGCTCCACATCTCCCTGATGACTGTTTGCCATCTCAAAAATAAATAAGTCATTAAATAATTTGCTCATTTTGTTATCCTCCGTTCCCATTTTCATTAATTGTCTATATTTTATATCGGTTTTATTGGCTGATGCCTATAGTTTTTCTAAGTCGGCTTTCAGCTTCTCTGCTGCCTTTAGAAAATCTTCTTCCGTATCTATGTCATAATTTTCATCCATCTGATAACCTGCTATAACATCACCTGTCATTGAATTTTTCTCTGTAACAACTGTTGTCCTGAATACATCTATACACGCATTCTGATAATATACCTTTGGCAGCTGCTGTCTTGGCATATTGTAACATTCAGGTACATCTTTCATTATCGGCGACAGTATGTTTTTTTCATCCATAAACCACATCTTATATGGTATCTCTTTTGCCGGAGCTATACACCTTACCGAATCAGCTTCAGGATGTTCCTTTAAATATTGTATCATATTTTCAATATCCTGAATTTTCCTTATCGGATATGTCGGTCTTAACTGAACGACTATATCAGGCATATAATTTTCATTTTCTTTAAGATATGATAATGCGTGTCTGAATACATCTAAGTCAAGTGCCGTATCCGTGGCATATTCCGCCGGTCGTATAAATGGCACTTCTGCTCCATATTTTCTTGCTATCTCAGCATATTTCTCACTGTCCGTACTTACGATAACTCTGTCAATCCCCGGGGCTTTCAGTGCGTGCTCTATTGAATATGCTATCATAGGCTTTCCGTTTATTATCCTTATATTTTTGTCTACGACACTTTTTGAACCGCTTCTTGCCGGTATGACCGCCAGCACCTCACATTCTTTCATATCTTCCCTCCATAACTTTGTATTTTCTATATATACAAATGCATACATTCCATCACTAAACATTTATATATTAGTAAAATATACACTCTGTTAATTTTAGTCTGCTTATTTTTTACAAACTTATTTATAATCATCTATGTCTTTTAAATCTACTTCCCTCATACCGTGTATTCTTGCACCATGTGAGGCATTTATCAGCTCAATATCTTTCTCTGCAGCTATTCTTTTCTCTATCCATTTCCTGTATATGTCAAGACTTTTATTTGTATATGCCTTTCCACCTCCGACCGCTTCTACCTGTTTAAGTTTTGACCTGTCCGAGATTTTCCCTCCAATACCCCCTGCATGTGTCCTCTCATCTGTATATCCCATGTCAAGGCCGATACATATAAGTCTTTTACACTTAAACCTTAGTGCCATATCTATTGCAAAGGCAGCAACAGACCCACCTGTTTCAAACAATGTAGCACCATTCTGTCCGGCTTTTTCTTCTGCCTGCTCGAAACCTTTCTGATATGCAATATATCTCTTTGAACGATACTCTGCTGCCACCTTTGCCGAAGCCGTTGATATATATATAAGAGGTATCCCGCTTTTTTCAACCCCCCGTATCTGCCATCTGGTCTTATCTTTTGCATCCGTCATTATGATATAGTCAGGAATAATCCCTTTTTCAATAACTTTTCTGACAATTTTTCCAACACACAATATTACCGTGTTTTTTCTGTCACGCTGCTTAGTGATTTTATTTAGATTTTCCGTCTCATTATCAAGTGACGGACCTGCGGCTATAAGAATCACATCTTTTCCGCTTATATCATTTTTTACTGCATCGACATTTTCATCTTTTAACTTTGTATTCTTAGTAAAATTTTCTACTAATTTATCCCTAAAATAATCCATTGAAAAGAACGATACACTATACTGTTCAAGCAATTCCCTTAAGTTTTTGTCATCAATAACTTTTATTGACGGCATCCACATTTTACATTCCAGCTTCTTATTTTCTTCTTTTTCAATGATTTTTTTAATCCATCCCGCATATGAAACAGTGTCATTGCAATATATTAAATGTATATTTTCATTTAGCAATATATCTGATACATCTCTATAATATACCGCAGCCCGTATCTGTTCAATGTCATTTTCCAAAATATATATAGTTTTTTCAGGATACATCACACTTATCTCCTGAACATGATAACCCATGCCAAAGCCAAAAATAACACATACCTGTGCATCATCGTTTAACTTTTCGGCATAAAGCAGTGCTTCTCTCCACGGATCTCCAAATGAACATATATTTGTCTTTTCATTTTCAGATAACTCTACTGACAACGAAATACCACATATTCTGTTCCAGCCAACCTCATACTGCCTGTTTTTGTTTTGTATATTTTCATCAATAATCTTTTCATATAAAAAACTGGTTCTATTATTTATTAGTTTAAGGTTTTTTTCACTGTAGAAACATACATCTATATCATAATTGTTTAATATATATTCTTTTATGCCATATATGTTTTTTGATATATCGGTTGTACTTATATCCTGACATTCAAGTATCTGCCTAATATTTTCTTCCAACAGACTGTCTTTTTTTTCTACTACTCTTTCGAGCATTTTATTAAGATAACCTGATACTTCCGCAGTCAGTCGCTCAATTTTTTTATCAAAAGTATCTGATTCTTTATTTCTCTTATAATACATAATCTCTGATTCTGCTCTTATTATATTATCAATATATAAAATAATGTCCTGCATAAAATTTTTCTCCAATTATATATTAATCTAATTCTCCGGATTGTTTCTTTGCTATCTGTTTTTAACCCCCGCACCACATTATTGGTGAAGCAAAAGGTAAATTTTCCTTACATCTGTTCTAATGTCTGCTCCAATACCGGCATCAGTTCATCGACAGCTTTTTGTAATGCCACAAACAATATTTTTACACTTATCATATTTTCTGTAATCTGTTCAAGTTCACTGTCATAATTTTTTGCCGCTGCTTCTATCCTGTCTGCTATATCTGCTGAAATATACTCGTCGAGCAGTGTATATACTTTCTGCTCTTTTATGATTCCCTGTAATTTTCTTATTTCTCTCTGCTCTTTTTCTATCTTATTCAGGTTTATCTGTTTTTCTTTAAGCATAAGCATTATGCGGTCTGCCATTGCCTCACCTTCGCCGCCTGCCTTGGCTATTGTCTGAAATTCTTCTTTCAGATGTGCTGTTTCTTCACAGACTTTAGTGTACTTTTCTTTATCAAATGTAACCGGAGTATTTTCTAAGATACTGTTAAAGTTAAACTCACATTTACAATAACAGTCTATCGCATCCGAAAGACTCATTATCTTAGTCCCTGCTATTTTTGCTCCGCCCTCTGTTGCATCTATTACTTCTGTTTCCCCATTTAACTGTAATATCTCATTTTCAAACCATCTGAGATAATTAAGCCAGTCGGCTCTTGTCTGAACTTTTTTGCCATCTACAGCTTCAATATAGACAGGTGTATTTTTATTTACTGAAAGAACCTTTCTTTTTATGCCTCCGGCATGAGTCATATCACCGTCATAAGCTAAATCCTGACCTATCAATATTATCGTTTTTAATCTCAGTGTTTTGGCAAGCCAGAATGCCGCTGTTGCAACAGAACCGCCACTGTTGTACTCAGGGAAATGATACCCAAATCTGTCATATAAAGTTTCAAGATAACCGGATCCTGTTATCCATATTTTTCTTGCATGGTTTTCATCTAATATCTCACTTCTTGCATCAGGAATCGTAAACATCGGATAATCCAGACATTCTTCACTTTTTAAATGTTCCACCCGTTTTCTTCCGTCTACGGTTACTATCGCATCAAATCTTATACCATGTGCCAGAAGATATTTCACTGATGTATCAGTTGCAAGAATAAAAGCTTTTTTTTCTGCTTTTTTTAATATGTCTACATTTTTGTCCAATGATGGTCCTGCCGCTGCTATTATCACAGGAACATCTTCTTTTATCTTACCGATAAACTCGCTTATATAATTGCTGTTCTTTATATGTTTGAGATTTTGTATTGCATTTATTGTAAATTTTTTTGCAAATTTCAAAGATGTTTTTTTATTGGCCGTCAATGCTTTCTCAAGCTGTTCTAATATAAATTGATATTTTATGTATTCTTCTCTATAAAGTCTGTCATATGACGGATGGCAACATACTAACTGTGTAGACAACATTGCCCAATTTATCTTTCCTGACAACTCCTTATAAAACTCTTTGTCATTTATTCCATTTATGTATAATGCCACCCTGTTATCAGATAATATAGCTCTCATGTCAAAACTTTCCAAACAAAACAAAAACAGTTCTATGTCAGGTTCAAAAAAAAGTATGTACGCTGAAACATTCAACTGTTTTTTTATGGCATTAAAGAATACTCCATTTCCCATTCCAAACATTATAAACGAAGTAATCTCTGATATATTCTTATATTTATCAGCCCACTTTTCGGCTTCCCTTGACGAATTATATACACTGTTTAACCGTACATCTTTTTCTCCGGCACACACCTCAACTGTCTGACTCTGATCACGACCTGTCACCAGCTTGAACTTTCCATAAACTTCTTTTATATCTCTTTTCTGATAGATATATTCATTTAGTTTTTCATATATATATTCATCTTTATTTTTAAGTTTTTCAAGATTTGTTTTCAAGTATCCCATTTATTTCCTCCGAAATACCACATCCGGCTTTTAGATTTTATTCCATATTTTCTATTAGTCCACCAATATACTCTACAAAATCATACTGTAATATATCAGCCATAAGTACCTTATCATCAGACTGTAATGCACCCATCGCATCATTTAAGATATTGCATATCTTTTTTTCATCCATCTCAAATCCCGGATTTTCTGCTTTATATGCAGCAAGATTGTCTATTGCACTTGTCATATCTTCAAGTGTAACTATAAATTTCTCAAGTGCATCTTTATCGTTCTGCTGGTAAAACAGATCTACTACCTCCTGTACTTTATCAATAGTGTTTTGAATCTGTTCTTTTCTATCAGTCATAATATTCCTCCATCTTTATTATTCAAAAAAAAGGAGCCGGCTTTATGCCAGCTCCTTTCAGAATGTCTATATATGTGATACATTCTGTCTGGTCTCTTACGCATATAAATATGCCTTGCAAAATATCCTTTAATTACTGGAGTAATGAAAGAACACCCTGTGTAGCCTGATTTGCATGAGAAAGCATTGACTGACCAGCCTGCTGAAGAATACTCATGCTTGAGTAAGATACCATCTCTGATGCGATGTTTACATCACGGATCTTGCTCTCTGATGACTGGAGATTCTCAGCCATGTTATCAGCATTTGCAATAGTATGATCAAGTCTGTTAGAAATAGCACCGAGGTTAGATCTAGATGTTGATACCTTAGTAATAGCTGCATCAATAACTGAAAGCTGGTTTCCAATTGCAGAACCCATCTTTGCTTTTACTTTAGTAGCTACATTATCAACTTTAAGTGCTTTTGCACTCATAGCTGAAATGCTGAACTTGATAGTCTGTTTATCATTAGCACCAACCTGAATCTGTTTCTGTTTAAATTGACCATTAAGAAGGGTCATCTTATTGAACTGTGTCTGAGAAGCAATACGTGTAATCTCTGACTGAAGCTGTGCCATCTCTGTAGAAATCTTTGCACGGTCTTCTGATAAATATGTATCGTTCTTAGCCTGAACAACAAGCTCTCTCATTCTCTGAAGTACTGAATGAATTTCGTTCATAGCACCTTCTGCTGTCTGGATAAGTGACTGACCATCCTGAGCATTTGTTGAAGCCTGCTTAAGACCTCTGATCTGACCACGCATCTTCTCTGAAATAGAAAGTCCTGCTGCATCATCTGATGCACGGTTGATTCTATAACCTGAAGAAAGCTTCTCTGTGCTTCTTGAAAGATTTGTGTTTGTAATGCCTAACTGTCTGTTAGCATTTAACGCTGTCATATTATGCTGTACTATCATAATGTTTTCCTCCTTGAATTTACAATAGCATCCATGCCATTGATGTAATGATTAATATTTTCTGCTTTTCTATCTGTCCGCACACATATAGTTAAAAGCTCTTATAAGTATTAACTTACTCAATATATATATCGGTTGATTGCCATTTCACTTTAGTGCTTTTTTTTAATTTTTTTTTAAATTTTTTTAAAATTTTTGTTTATATATTTTTTTGACACATTTGTATGTTAAAATTATTTTTTCTTATCCAGAAAATGTGACTGCCATTCTCTGTGCTGGTTTGACATATTTTGATAATACGATGTTGCAACTCTGTTTGACTGTTTAAAACTGCTTATCTCATGTCTTTTATTTCTTATAAATGTATTAAACTTTGTCTTATTCTGCTGTTCAAGACTCTCCAGCTTTATACCTGTATCTGTAATGCTCCTGATAAGATTCTGCATCTGAAGTATATCCTGTTTATACTCCTGTTTGTTTTCAGCAAGGAAGCTTCCTACCTTTTTATAGACGGAATCAAATCCATTATCAAGTTCCTGCATCTTTTTGATAAGTTTGTCTTTTTCCTCGAAAGCACGGTCAAATCCGTCAATATCAACTTTTTCTGTGTCTTTTTCGCTTAATATCTCATTCTGTTTTTTTGTCAGAGAAAATAACTCCTGCAGGACATCCAGCTTTTTCCTAAGAGAATCCGAAAGTATATTTACATAAACTCTAATATCGTCCATTCATTCTCCTTTTTACTTTGCTTTCCCTTCTTTATTTAAACGAACTACCTCTTTCCATGTATCACGCATGGTATTTATGTGAGTAAGCGTATCTTTGATTATGTCTACATCTTTTTTCATATTGCCCTCTACAAGTCTTCTGTAGATATAATCATACACTTTTTCAAATTCACCCGCTACAGGATACTTAAAATCAAGTCCCATTCTAAGTTCCATTATGCAGTCCTGAGCCTTTTTAAGATTTTTATTTATTTCTTCATAATTGTCCGGTTCTTTTTCCATAAGTTCTATGCTTGTATCAGTAAATCTGACTGCTGCATCATAAAGCATACTCGTAAGTCTTGCCGGAGATGCCGTTTTTATCGCATTTATCTTATAAGCCTGGGCTGCATTTCTTTTATTTGGTATCATATTTTTTCCCCATTTCCTGTAGTTTTTCTTTCTTCAACTGTAGCGACGGACACTTTCCGTATCCGCCGCTACATATAATTTTATATCCTTTTTTTAGAAAAATCAATCAAATTTTCATCAGCTTCCAAGATAACTTGACAATGTATTTTGCTGACTCTGAAGTTTTGCAAGTGCAGTTTCCATCGCACTAAACTGTGAATAATATTTTTCTTCCATATCACTGAGTTTTGATTCCCAGTTCGAGATTTCTTTCTTGTAATCTGAAAGCTGCGATGCCATCTCCTTATCATTGTAGAATGTAAGTGCACTGCTCATTGTACTCGTGGACATCTTTTTATTCAGACTGTCATAGAGATTTGATGCAAGCCCCGACAAAACCTCTTTTACCGTATCAGGATCTTCCTCAAGCATCTTCATAAGTGTATTTGTTGAATCCGCAAACTCATCATCATCCTCATCACCTTTTATATGAAGCAGTCCACCCTCATTATAATTTTTTGATGAAGTAGAAATTCCGAGATTTGCAAGTGAATATGTCTTTCCGTTTGATGCTTTATAACTTCCCATCATATCGGTTTTCATAACCGAAATAAGACCACTAAGGGTACTGTCTCTGCGAAGAAGTGAATCTTTAATCTTTGTGTTCCACTTATCTACTTCATCATCAGACATAGCCTCTTTCTGTTCATCAGTAAGTACCTCATAGCTGCTTGCTGATGCTGCATCATAATATGTATTCATTGTCTTAAGAATACTGTTGTATTCTGTAATGAACTCTTTGATAGTATCGTAAACTGCTGATGTATCATTGCTGACTGTTACATTGACTGATTCACCTGCTGCTGTCGTTCCAAGAAGATTGAGTGTTACTCCTGCTACTTCAATGCTTGTATTATTGCTTGTAAGTGTTGCTCCATTGTAAACGATCTCTGTGTCTGCAGCCTTTGACAGAACCATATTACTAGCTAAATCACCTTCTTTATAGCTTGTTGCACCGTCAAAATTTGAAAGTCCAAGCTTTAATAATCCTGAGCCATTATCCGAAGTAATACCTGATTCTATAGCTGTATTAAATTTCCCTACTGCTGACTCTATTGCATTTTCGGCATTTTCTTTTCTTGTTTCAGTCTTTTCAAAAGTATATTTTGATATACTTGCCGGATCTTCAGCATTTGAACTATCTGTTACCGCTAATCCGGCTTTTCTTACTTCCTCTGCTGTAATACCTTTAGTGACTGCTTCTGATATTTTAGTTTTATATTCGTCAGTTTTAAGTTTTTCTTCAATGTCTGACTGTTTCTTCTTTTCTATTGCATCTGCGATTGCCTTTGTTCTGTCATCACCTGAAAGAGTCAAATCTGAATCGTATTTTTTCTTAATCTTCTCTTTCTCTTCATCAGATATATCATATGTTTTATTAAGTGATGCCCTGTAAAACTCTGTTGCCTTGCTTTTTGCATCTGCATCCGCTGAACTGACGGCAATCGATTTTAATGTCTCCTTATCATCATCTGATATCTGTGTGCCTGATGCTATTGCTCCATATACGATTGAATTATACTTAGTTTTCTGCGATGATGTAAGATTTGCTAACCCTACTGCATCATTCAGCTCAGTAATTGCTGTGTCTCCTTCTGAAGAATATGTATTAGCCGATAATGAAAATGAATTTTCTTCTCCACTGTCTTTTGAACTAAGGAAAAATCTCTGCTGCTTCTCATCAAATGTAGCATTTAATCCTGCGTTGCTGCAAAAATTTACAAAATCTTTTATAGTTGTATCATCTTTTACTTCTAAAGCTGATGATTTGTCTCCCACTTCTAATTTAAGTACAGTACCTGATGACATTCCAAGGTCACTGAGCTTTGTTGATGTAGTAGCAGTGTTAGTGTTACCAGAGCTGTCTTTATAGCTTAATTTTCCACTTGTAACATACTGCGCTGATGCAATGGACTTGATTTCAACCTTATAAGACCCTGCTGCCGCTTTTGTTGATGCCGTTGCCGTAAGCTTTGTAGAGTCACTCACTGACGCTTTTTTTGTTGAATAATTTGAGCTATATTTCATCTTTGAAAGAGAGTCTTTATAAAATCCATAGATTTTGGTATTAAGACCTTTCCAAATCTCCTGTTTCCACTCAAGCTTCTGCTTTTTATTTTCAACTTTTGTCTGTTTTGTACGCTGTGCTGACATTAACTGATTTACTATAGACTCTGTATCAAGTCCTGATGTAAGTCCTGTCATTCTTATTGGCATAATAACCCTCCTATTCTAAGCAGGTACACCAAACAATTACCTGATAATTGTACCTGTTATCTCTTTTCATCTACTATGATACCTGCAATCTCCCATATCTTTTTGATTGCTTCAAGTGTTTCCTCAGGTGGAACTTCACGGATAACTTTGTCTGTATCCTTGTCAATGATCTTGATAGATATACGCTGAGTTTCTTCATCTATATGATATTTCAACTGAGTATTAGACATTTTTATCTTTGAGTTAGTCTCAGATATAGTGCTGTCTATTGTACTCTTAGCTACCTTTCGATTTTCATTTGCCTGATTTTGCACTTCGCTCTGATTGTTTGAATCGCTATTGCTTTCACTTGGTGTCGCTGCTGCTTTCTGTGTATCATTGACAACTTTAACAGAATTTCCTGAAGTATCTGATACAGGCGGTACATAAGATGATGCTGCTCCTGAGTTTGCTGCTCCTACTGACTTTATTGATTCTATTTCCATAATATTGTCACCTCCGTGTGATTTTCATGTTTATGTGCTGCTTATCCGAAATTGCAAAAAATCCATTTATATTACATTCCCGAATTTTTATGATTATCCCCGTACAATAAAAATTAAATCTTTG
Organism: Clostridium sp. AF34-13; assembly: GCF_003477845.1. NCBI lineage: Bacteria > Bacillati > Bacillota > Clostridia > Eubacteriales > Clostridiaceae > Clostridium > Clostridium sp. AF34-13. Next base: position 23,202 of record NZ_QUEB01000008.1, on the reverse strand, counting down.
ATATAATTACTGATTACTATTTTTTTGTACCGATACCATTGACACATACTGTAACATTTTTTGTTTCTTTTTGTCTTTTCAATCTGGTCTAATCTAATTTGCCATAAATGCAAAAAAACTTACAGCAAATATGAGTTTTTTGCTCTGCTTATTAAACCCAAATCAAAAATGTCATAAACTTCTTTATCCTTTATATCGGCAATTCCCCGCCTTATTTTAGGCTTTGCCGGAAAATAACTTATTTAATACTTCTACATCTATTTCACCCTCTGATGCTTTTTTATTTTCATCCTGTATCTGCATATAAATTTCTTTCCTATATATAGGTACGGATTTTGGTGCATTTATTCCTATCTTCACCTGGTCGCCTTTTATTTCAAGCAATGTTATCTCTATATCGCTGCCTATCATTATCGACTGGTTTATTTTTCTTGCTAATGCTAACATACTACCCTCCATTCCTATTCTTTACTGATATCTTCTATAATCTTATGCTTTATCTTATAGTCACCTTTTTCAAGTATTACCTGGATAGCTTTTCCATTTGCTGCATTTACTATGACAGGTGCTTTCATATTTACTGATGCGTCTTTTACATCCTTTGGTATAGTGGCAAACACAAGAAGAACTATATCTTCATCTTTAAGTTCACCCAGTGGTTCAAGAAGTGCATCTTCAACTACAGGATTATAGTCTTTTATGACATTTAGCGGATTTACAACCGGAAAAGCGAGTGACTTTTTCGTCACACACTGAAGCCATGAGAAAAACGGCTTTTTCTCTGCTTCGCTGTCATATAAAAGAGTGAAGTTCTTATATTCCTCAAATCCCATAATTCCATTTTCAAAGTGAATTATCTTATCATTATCTATTTCTATCTCACCGAAATATTTTGTATCTATTTTCATACAAACCTCCGTTCTAAATTTAATGTGCTCTCGAAATCTTCTGAACGAAGAATTTCGAGATGGATTTTTGATATACAATGACATTTTCGCAATACATACAAAGTATGTATGCGTACACGGTGTGTACGATGAGAAAATGGAAACAGTATATCGGAAACCCAGCCGAAATGACTCGTTTTGAGAAGATGCCAAGAGTACATATTTAGAATACCGGAAGTAATGAACCTCTATTCATCACCTCCGGCATCCTTTCCACCTGTTCTAATAAAATAATTTTCGTTTATTTATTATTTATTTTCAATCCAGATTATTCTAAATTTTCAAATATAATCATCAGGTATATCTATATAGCATCATAAAATTTTAAATATAATTAACATTGCCATTTACATATCATCCTAAAATTCTAAATATAATTAAGAAGTGAATTTCCAAGTATCTTAGCCGTTGCTGAGAGTGATGCCTGATAAAGATTGTCCGCCTGTGTAAGATTTATATACACATCCGTAAGACTTACATCTTCATTTTCTGAAAGCTTATCTTCTGCATCTGTCTGTTCATCGAGAAGCTTATTGTATGTGAGCTGTGCTCTATTGTATTTTGCACCGAGTTCTGATGTTGCAACACTTACTTTCTGACCTGCTTCATCTACCATCGTAAGACCCATACCAAAAGCTTCCGTCATTACTTTTCCACGGAGGTCTTTTTCCGTTTCGAGTGATGTCTTAAGACTTTCTAATGTTGCAAGTTTGTCTTTGTCTGTAGTGTTTGATATCATCTTTTCCACTTCTTCAAGTTTTGTTTCTACTTCATCGACATATTTTACCGTCTTGGCTATATAGTCTACCATTCTGTAAATATCCGTGCTTATCGCATCCTTTGCCTGCGTATTTACTGTTATGTTCTGACTATAGTTTATCTCATACTGGATTTCCTGATTACTTGGATCTGCATATTTTGTTGTCTTATTGTTGACTGAATCATATGCTGTACATTCAAAATACATTTCTGGTCTGATGTCACCTTTTTCAAAATCATTTTTTACATATGTTACACTGAAATCAGCCTGCTTTGTCTGTATATCCGCATATTTTGTCTTGCCTACGAGCACCTCTCCGGTATCGTAGAGATAAACCATCTCATCATCGCCTACATCATATGCGTTTGTATCTGTTGATGCACGAGTTATAATATTTCCGGATGCTGCCGGTGTTCCTTTATATCCTGCTGCTGCATAAACCTCTGTCTGTGTCTTTCCCGCCGCATCTTTATATGTAAATGAAATTGCTATGCCTGTACCGTTTGAACCTGTTTGATTAAATGCATCTTTTGAGCAATTATCGTAAGAAAGTCTTAACTGATATACATTATTTGTCTTTGCTGTCGCATCTGTATATGTCTGACCGTCCGTTACTGTATCACTGTAATTTGCACCACCTGTTACTACCGTGATGCTGTCAAATGAAGCATATGAAAAATCTTCTTTTATCTGATATGAAAGCTTGTCAGTATTTTCCTCAAATAAAAGTGATGTGTCAGTACGGTACCCGGTAAATACATATCTTCCTGAATAGTCCGTGTTTGCTTCATCCTCAAAGATTGACTTTACATACTGCTGTAAAGTTTTCAATACTGATTTTCTGTCATCTGCCTTGAGATAATCATTTGCACCCTGGTTGAAATATGATTTCATACTGTCAAACTTCTTTGATATATTTTCCAGTGCCGTCTCTGTTGTGTCCATCCAGCTCATGGCATCCTGAACATTTTTCTCAGCATACTGTGTAAGCTGTGAATATGTTGTACGAAGTTTCAGAGAACGAACGGCAACTGTCGGATCATCAGAAGGTCTCTGTATCTTTTTCTGTGTTGTGTACTGATCTGAATATTTTAAAAGACTATTCTTCGCATTTGTAATATGTGCCGAAGCACTATTTGAAATCATAGAATTTGTAACTCTCATGTTATTCCCCCTTGTTTTATCACCTATAATATCGGCTGACATTTTTACACTGAACTGCTAAATTTATACTTTTAAACTTGAGAAAAAAATTTTTAGCATTCTCTTACACCAAACCGTTATACTAATATTTCTCAATTTGTGGAAAATGCTGTTTAAACATTCTCTTACACCAAATCTCCAAACTGGTATTTCTCAGTTTGTGGAAAATGCTGTTAAGCATTTTCTTACACCAAACCGTCAGGTTTGGTGTTTTATACTCCAGTCTGATTTATCAGCTTGTCGAGCACTTCATTCATAACTGAAATAACCCTGTACTGTGCATTTAACAGGTTCTGCGTGATAACAAGGTTTTGTGCTTCTTCATCTTCGTCTACACCCATCACAGAAAGTCTTCTGTTTTCAATGGATTTCTGTATATTTTCTGAGTTCGTTGCTGCTGCGACAACTTTACTTGAATCTACACCTATCGTTGCAGTCATTATCTGAAGGAATGCCGTCGGTGTTCCCTGCTTAAATATATTCTGATCGTTTTGCAATGCAACAAGTCTGTCAAGGTTTCCTGATTCTGATAAACCGGTTTTTTCCTGCGGATATTTAGCTGCTGCCATAAGTCTTCCGTCTTTTACAACATTCTTGTTTGCCTGAAAGCGTGCCGCCGTAATTCCATAATATGATGAATGAACATCTCCGTTTGCATCCTCTGTTGAAGACGAGCTGAATGAGAAGATGTTTTTTGCATCATCCGGTATAAATATTGTATCTGTATCATCACCGTCTTTATTGACAAGTGTGTATATTTTTCCTTTTATGCCGTTTTTGCTTACAACTTCTTCTGAATCCTTTTTTATCGTATATTCATTGTTTTTAAGGTAATCTATAAGTGTTGCATCATTTTTATCTGCCCCTGCTGTTATTTTCGTCGGGTCTGTAGAGTCATCTATATTTCCTGAGAACGAAAATACTTTGCTTCCATTGAGATAGTAATAACCATCTTTTGTGTTTCTGATAAGTTCAATCATATCCATCTGCTTGTTTGTCTTGCTGTCAAGTCCTACAAACAAATCTACACCATGGTCATTGTTCATATCATATCCTGCATTTTGAAGCTGATTTACATTCGCCGAAAATGTTCTTATAAACTCATTGAGCTGTGACATATAATAAGGTATTCCTCTGAAATCTACCGAATCGCCTATTGATGCCGAATCACCTTTTTTATAAGCTTTTTCTATGTTAGTAGTCGATGTTGCATCAAGATTTTCTGACAATGTAAATGTGTATGTGTATGTTCCATCCAATGCCACTGATACTTCAAATGAATCATATTTATAATCTATGCCTCCTATCGTAAGGCAGGCATTTGACTCCGGTATGCTGAGTTTTGCAAGATCGCAGTTGTTAGCTCCCGTTATCGACTCTGCTGATAATGTGATGGTCGATTTTCCTTTTGCATCCTTGCCTACGCAGGTTCCGTTGCCATTGTCAGTAAGCTTTGCAGTAAAGTTTTCACCATTGTTTCCATCTCTTATCTCAAATAATGCCTGAAGTTTTCCTCCAAGTATCGTACTTCTTATATTAAATGTCTGACCGTCACTCCATTTAAGTCCGTAGAGTCCCTGAATATCACATTGATTGTCTTTTGTCGCAGATGTTTCAACAGATATTGTTTTATATGAATATGTGTCTACAAGGATATTACCTCCGAGTGCTACTATGTACTGATGAAGTCCGCTTCCTGTCTCAGGAACTTTTTCCGTAACTTCTACATCGGCAAGTGCCGAAAGTTCATCAAGTATCCTCGCTCTCTGGTCGCGCAGATCGTTTGCCTGTCCTCCGTACACTTCAAGCGAATTTATCTGCTTTGTAAGTGAAGCTAACTGCTCTGCATATGCGTTTATCTGCTTAACCGTAGAACTTATCTCAGTATTTAGGTCATTCTGAAGTGTCTGAAGATTCATTGACATTTTCCTTGCATACTCTCCAAGTGAATCGGCATAACCTGCTGCCTCTGCCCTCTTTGTTGTATCCGTGGAATCAGTCGTCATATTTATAAGTGATTTAAAGAATGAATCAAGCGATGTTGAAAGTCCTCCACTCTTGTCATCCTTTACATATAAATAATCTTCTATGCTGCTCATATAATATTTTGCCGCATCATAATATCCAAATGTTGTTGTACTTTTTCTGTACTTATAGTCATAATAAGAATCTCTTGTATTTGCTATCTCAGTAACCTCAACACCGGTACCCTGCATTCCGAATGATGTTCTGAGCGACAATGCATTTTTTGCCTGCTGGTTTACCACCTGCTTTGAATATCCTTTTGTCTTAGTATTGGATATGTTGTGTGCTGTTGTATTTAACACGGCATTGTATGTGTTCATTCCGGATACAGCTATGTTTAATCCAAAAAATGTTGATGCCATATATTTTCCTCCCCTGAATTTATATGTACTCCCGGCAGCTTCTAAAGGAAAAATCCTGAGATAGATTCGTTCTTAGAAGATACTGACAGTACATTTATATGTTTTATCCGAGTCTTTCAAGCAGATGTTCAAGCATCTGATTTACTACATTTATATATCTCGACGCTGCGTTGTACGCGTGCTGGTAAGTCAAAAGGCTTGCAAGTTCTTCGTCCGTTGATACACCGGCTATCTGCTGACGCTTTTCCTCATCCTGTTGTACTTCTTTTTCCTGATTATCTACTATCGTCTGCCATACACTTCCTCTTGTACCAAAGTTTCCTATCATTTCATTGTAATATTCATCAAATGTATATGAAGTTTTGGTATTTGGGTCAAGCACTGCAAAATCTGACTTCCATGCCGTGAGAATTTTCTGATATATATCCTGTGCATATGCACCTGAATCTCCTCCGGTTGAATTTTCCTTTACCGGCAAAAGCGAATAATCAGCAAGTATATCAGGATTTATCTGAAGATTTGTGATAGTGTACATTGTTGTCTTGTCAGTGTAACCGTCTTTATCATCATGATAATTATATGTATATTTGCCGTCTGTCTTGTCTTGTTCTATTGATACATTTTCTTCATTGTAAACATATAATGTATATGTTCCGTCGCCATTGTCTTTTGCAAGTCCCAGCGGATTTCCGTCTGAATCTACACAGCTGTCGGAATAAACCTGATGGTCAAGAGTTATCTTTGTATATCTTGACATACCTGTTCTGACAAACAGCTCTGTTCCGATAGTTTCATCATCATCTGCTCCTACCGGGCTGTTCGTGACATCAAGCAGCTTATATTTTTTGGATGTATCGAGCTTAAATGTTATATCATTGCCGTTTGCATCTTTTGTTGTACCCTCAACTGCACTTTTTATCGTAATCCTGTCATCATCATTTTTATCCTTTAGATTTGGGCAGAACACATCATTTAACATTGTTACAACTCCATTTATAAGAAGGTCAAACTGTGCTTCTGCCTGTGTAAGTATTGAATTTCCTATAGTGTTGTTGTAAAGCTCAACCTTGTCTTTATATTTGCCATAATCTGTATCATATAATGTCTGATTGAACGAACCATCCGCATTCAGATACTTTTTATCATTTGGATCGGGCTGCTGTGGAACATCACTGTAAACTGCATTTTTATTTCCTCTTGCCGTAAGTATTCCGTAAAGTGTACCTGTATCTGTCTTTTTAGCTGTCGAATACGCTTCATCCTGCTTGTAGACATCTCCGAAACCATTACTTTCCCATACAACATTATAAAGACCTGTCTGTGTGGCACTTTCCGTTTTCATATGAAATGCCTTTGTCTCTATAACCAGTGGTGCATTGTTTATATATATCTGAACTTTGCCATCTATATCTTCGTTGTAGGTATAGTATGTATATTTTGCAAGTTCATCCATGAGAAGATTTCGCTGATCACGGTAATCATTGGCATTTTCAACACCGGATGCCTCCTTTTCAGCTATCGTCTTATTTAATGCTGCTATCTTGTCTGCTATATCATTTACTTCTTTTACCTGTTTCGCCACTTCCGTATTCAATCCGCTTTGATACTTTGTAATGGCTGTATAAGCATTTTTTGCTGTTTCTATAAATGATTCGCACTGTGCTATAAAAAGCTGTCTGTTTACTACACTTTCAGGATTTGTTGACAGGTTCTGAATAGCTTCCCACATACTTTCCATAGAGTTTCTAAACTCTACACCCTCATTTTCACCGAAGATGTCCTCTACTTCCTGCTCACATTCAACCTGTTTTTCATAGAATGTCTGTCTGCTGACCTGCAATCTGTACTCTTTATCAAGAAACATATCTCTTATCTGACGCACATCTGCGACATATGTTCCCATTCCTATCTTCATAGCACCATTATTTGATACTTTGAAAGTCTGATAATACATATCCTTCTGGATTGTCTGCTGCCTCGTATATCCTGCTGTCTTTGTATTGGCAAGATTGTGTGCTGTCGTGTTAAGACCCGATGATGCAGCATTTAATCCGGAAACCCCGTTTTGTAAACTTGCGAATAAGCTCATCTTTTTCCTCCATACTCTTTAATTCACTCCCGGTATCTTCTGAACGAAGAATTTTGAGAGCATCTTTTATAGTTTAAATCAAAAAAAGAATGTACACCGTATAATCATAATCTTATCAGATGCTTATAGCTATACGCTGTACACTCCTAATGCATAGTTTTTAAAACCATGCATCTTTAAGAATATACTCCGTAAGAACTACTGTTTTGCATCAAATCCGCCTCTGCTTGAATCTGTGTAGCTTGTAGCGGCATTGCGATTATAATTGTTATTTCCCGGCGACATCCTTGTGCTTTTAATATAGTTCATATTGAACTCTATCATTTCTAGGGAATTTTCTATAAGTTCTTTATTTTTCTGATTGGCAATCACCAGCCTGTTCATAACCTGTCTCAGCGAGTCATGAAGCATATTGAGCTTTTTACGCTCATCCGGCTGCTTACATAATATATTGCCAAGTGTGGCAAGATCCAATTCCTTTGAATCCTTATTTAAAACAACGCTTATATTCTGAATGACTTTTTCCCTTTTCCTGTCAACAATACTTACTTTGTCAACAAGTAACTGTTCTTTGTCAGTAATCTTTTTGAGCTCTTTTAAATCCTCTTTTATAAGCACCTGCGTTTTTTTCTCCGATATTGGTGCAAGCTCTTCATAAATATCTCTCTCCTCTGATAAAACCTCAAGGAGTTCATCCATTAAACTAGCCAAATCTTTTTCCTCTTTTTTCATACCGGGGCATCCACTGCCAACGGCTTACTCTAAAAAATCGAATCGAAGTATTTACCTACCATCTTGTCTGCAATTTCTGCCGCTGATACATTGTAAGTACCACTCGTAACAGCTTCTTTAAGTTCAGCAACTTTGTCCTCCCTGATATCGGAAGAAGTTTTTACTGCTGCCTTTGCTGTCTGGTAATCCTTTGCTGACTGCGATATTTCAAATTTGTCTGATGTATCGTTTTCTTTGTTCTTTAATACTTTTTTAGGTTTGCTCGTCTGGTATAACTGACTTACCTGATTTAATGCATCTATCCTCATATTATCACCACCTAATCAAAACTTGTGATTTAAAGATTCCACAACATATGTATCTGTATTTTCAACACCGATACTATGTGTAAATTTCATTTTCATACTATTTATCGACCTTAAGTAAAAAAAACTTTACCTGTATTCAGACATAATTCAAAAAGACACCGACAAATTTTACCGGTGTCTTTTTTTCTTTTTATGCAATTTGAACAAATCCGCAACAGTTTAATAATTGTCAATACCTGAGTCCGCATATTGTATCGCATAATATTTTGTTATTTTTTAATATTTAACATCTTTGAGTATGTCGCAGAAATCAAATGTTGCAAAGTAATCCTTTGGTGTCTCAGCGCGTCTTATCATCTGAACACTTCCGTCCTCTTTAAGAAGAAGCTCTGCTGATTTTAATTTGCCGTTGTAGTTGTAACCCATGGCAAATCCATGTGCTCCTGCATCATGTATAAAGAGATAATCTCCCATGTCAATCTTTGGAAGCATACGGTCAATGGCAAATTTATCATTGTTTTCGCAAAGTGAACCTGTTACATCATATTTGTGGTCGCATGGCTCATTTTCTTTGCCGAGTACCGTGATGTGGTGATATGCACCGTACATTGCAGGACGCATAAGGTTTACTGCACAAGCATCTACTCCGATGTACTCTTTGTAGATATGTTTCTCATGGATTGCTTTTGTTACGAGTCCGCCATATGGTGCGAGCATGAAACGCCCAAGCTCTGTAAATATTGCCACATCTCCCATGCCTGCCGGTACCATTATCTCATCAAATTTCTTGTGTACACCCTCACCGATAATTGCTATATCGTTTGGCTCTTTATCCTCTGTGTAAGGGATTCCGACACCACCTGAGAGGTTGATGAACTTAATCTCAACTCCTGTCTTTTCTTTAAGCTCTACAGCGAGTTCAAAGAGGATTCCTGCAAGTGTAGGATAGTAATCATTGCTTACTGTGTTGCTGGCAAGGAATGAATGTATTCCGAAATATTTTGCTCCCATTGATTTAAGTCTCTTGAAAGCTTCTATCATCTGCTCTTTTGTCATGCCATACTTGGCATCTCCAGGGTTGTCCATTATGTCTGTTCCCATCTTAAACACTCCGCCTGGATTGTAACGACAGCAGATAGTCTCAGGGATTCCTGCAACTTCGTCAAGAAAATCTATATGTGTAATATCATCAAGGTTTATATATGCACCGAGTTCTTTTGCTTTTTTGTACTCAGCTGCCGGTGTAACATTTGATGAAAACATTATATCGTCATTCTTAAAGCCGCAAGCCTCTGACATCATAAGCTCCGTGAGTGATGAACAATCAACACCGCATCCCTCTTCCTGGAGAAGTTTTAAGATAAATGGGTTTGGAGTTGCCTTTACCGCAAAATACTCACGATAACCTTTGTTCCATGAAAATGCCTTTTTAAGTCTGCGCGCATTTTCTCTGATGCCCTTTTCATCGTAGATGTGAAAAGGTGTAGGGTATGTTTTTGCTATTTCTTCAATCTGTTCTTTTGTTACAAATGGTGTCTTTTTCATGTTGTGTCGTCCTTTCTTAAAGCCGGTCTTTTGCTTTGTTAGTAAATATACCACTTCTTATGGTATCAAAAATCAATTTAGGTTTCAATACCCTAACCGGAGAAATTTTACTCCCTTATCTTCGACCTCGATGCCTTGTCATTCCTTTTTCGTATTTTTATCTTCTTTGCCGAAAATTTCTTTCCGTCATGCTCAATCGTCTCAGTTTCTTTTGAGATAACCTCCGCATACCACGCATAATCATCTGCTGCCATCGTTATTCCCTTTACTCCCTTGCTGGCTTTCTTCAGTTCATTTACCTGTGAGAGCGGAAATCTCAGCGATGCTTCTTTGTGGGTTATTATGACTACACTGCTGTCTTCTGAGATGGATTCTTCATCACTTAGCGGTCTGACTGCTATAAGTTCGTCTCCATCATCGAGCTTTGTTGCATTTATAGTTGAGCGTATCGTTTCAAACTCTATTCCAGATACAAGTTTTACAAGTCCGTTTTTTGTAGCAAATAAAAGCTGTGAGTTAAACAGGTCTTCAAATGCTATATATATAAGCACTTCATCGTTTCCAAGTTTGCATAAAGACTGGATAAGCACACCCTTATCCCTGTTTCTTCCTTTTGGTACCGCTGACATTTTTATCTGGTGCATAAATCCGTTTTTCGTAAATACACAGAGTTTGTCAGTGTTTCTTATCTGTAGCTTGTGCGTGTATTCTTTTAATGATTCAGCCGATATTCTCGAATAACTTGACTCGTCCACCGATTTGCAATAACCAAATCTATCAATAAGTACATAGAGGTCTTCTTCTTTTACTTCCTCAACATATTTTCCTGCGTCCATATTTGTGAGTATTGTGCGTCTTCCTCTGCCAAACTGCTTTTTATAATTTTTAAGCCTTTTCTTTATTACTTTGTGCAATTCAGCTATATTTCCAAGTATGTTGTTGTATTCTTCTATATTTGAAAGAAGCTGATCGTTTTCCTGATGAAGCTTTAAAAGTTCAAGTCCGATAAGTTTACTTAAAGGCATCGCAAGTATCGCATCTGCCTGATTTTTTGTAAAATCAAGTTTTGCTGCTGCCTTTTCTGATTTCTGAGACTTGAATTTTATATCGGTCGTAACTCCGTTTATAAGACAGTTTTTCGCCTGTTTTACGGAATTGCTTCCACGAAGTATCTCTATGATAAGGTCTATCACATCTGTTGCTTTTATAAGACCTGCCACTATCTCAAGTCTTGCCTTTGCTTTTTCTAAAAGATGCTCGTACTCTTTTGTGTAAAGTTCTTCCTGAAATTCCACAAATTCCTGTACAAGTCCTTTTAATGTAAATGTTATAGGCTGCTTATCTTTTACGGCAAGCATATTTACGCCGTATGTGTCTTCAAGTGCTGTTTTCTGGTAAAGTCCGTTTAAGAGGTTTTCTGCATTTCTGTCTTTTTTAACTTCTACTACTATCCTTATTCCCTCTTTTGATGACTCGTCACGCACATCATATATCTCATCAAACACCTTATCTTTTGAAAGTGACACAAGATTTTCAAGAAGTTTTGTCTTGTTTCCTGCGACGGTGTACGGTATCTCGGTTACAACTATATTTTTTCTTCCATTTGTACCGTTTTCTATCTCGGCTTTTGCACGAAGTTTTATCTTTCCCTCGCCCGTGTCATATATATCAAACAAATCATCCGTGTTTGTTATCGCCGCACCTGTCGGAAAATCAGGTCCTTTTATGTATTTCATAAGTCCTTTTGTTGAAATCTCCGGATTATCCATATATGCGATAACTCCGTCTATAACTTCGCCCGGATTGTGCGGCGGCATATTGGTTGCCATTCCGACTGCAATTCCCGTTGTTCCGTTTATGAGGAGATTTGGCAGTGTTGCCGGAAGAACGAGAGGCTCTTTTTCACTCTCATCAAAGTTTGGTCCAAACGGCACAAGACCTTTATCGAGATTTTCAAGCATCGTCATCGCAGTCTTTGACAGTCTCGCCTCAGTGTATCGCATAGCTGCCGCACCGTCACCGTCTATCGAACCGAAATTTCCGTGTCCGTCAACAAGCGGCAGTGAAAGCGAATACTCCTCCGTCATATGCACAAGTGCATCATAGATGGAGCTGTCACCGTGAGGATGATACTTACCCATCGTATCACCGACAATACGAGCACTCTTTCTGTGGGGTTTGTCAGGTGCAAGTGAAAGCTCATCCATAGCATAAAGAATCCTTCTCTGAACAGGTTTCAAACCGTCCCTGACATCAGGAAGTGCTCTCGCTATGATAACACTCATCGCATAATCTCTATATGAATTTCTCATCTCCTCAGAGAAATCAAGCTGAATAATTGGTTGTTCCTTTGTTTTCATTTTATTCTCCTTAAATTACTATATATCCAGATTTGCATACTGTGCTTCTTCCATTATAAACTGCCGTCTCGGCGGCACATTACTGCTCATAAGCGTCGTCGTCGCATCGTCCGCATCCACGCTGTCACTTATCGTTATCTGTGCGAGCAGTCTGCTCTCAGGATCAAGTGTCGTTTCCCAGAGCTGTGACGCGTCCATCTCACCAAGTCCTTTGTAACGCTGTATGCTTACTATCTTATTGTTTTTATTTTTTCTAAACTTTTCAAGTTCAAAGTCATTAAATACATATTCAGAATTTTTCTTCTTTGTCTTTTTGTCAAGCGCCTCATAATCAACCTTGTAAAGTGGTGGAAGACCTCTGTATATTTTCCCTGAATAGATAAGTTCAGGCATAAAACGGTAGAAAAATGTGAGCAGCAATGTGCTTATATGTGCTCCGTCAACATCAGCATCAGTGAGTATTATTATCTTGTCATATCTGAGTTTATTTATATCAAATTCATCACCTATGCCACAACCGAATGCTGCTATCATTGATTTTATCTCATTATTTAACAATATTTTTTCAAGTGATGCTTTTTCTACATTTAATATTTTTCCCCTAAGTGGAAGAACCGCCTGCGTTTTTCTGTTTCTCGCCGTTTTTACTGTACCGCCGGCTGAATCTCCCTCAACTATGTAGACCTCACATTCCTCCGGATTTTTGGAAGTACACGCAGCAAGTTTACTCTTTGTATCCACATCGTTTAACTGCTTTAATACTGTATTTCTTGCCTTGTCGCTCGCTTTTCTCGCATTGTAACTTTTTACGGAGTTGTCGAGTATCGCCTGAAGTACATTTATGTTTTTATCGAGATAACGCTGTATCTCTGTCGTCACGACCTCGTCCACCGCCGTTTTTGCGTCAGTGTTTCCAAGTTTTGTCTTTGTCTGCCCCTCAAACTGCGGGTCAGGATGCTTTATTGAAATGATTGCCACAAGTCCGTTTCTTATGTCTTTTCCATCGAAATTTTCATCTTTATCCTTGAGCACTCCAAGTTCCCTCGCATACTGGTTCATAACTCTTGTAAGTGCCATCTTAAATCCTGTCACAAGTGTACCGCCGTCTACTACATTTATCCTATTGCAATATGGATTTATCTGCTCAGAAAAGTTTGTAGTATATTGAAGAGCCACTTCGACCTCTATATCCCCGCTTGTCCCCTCAAAATAAATTGGTTCTTTATGGAGTACATGAGCATCCCTGTTTATATATGAAACAAAGCTTTTTATGCCATGTTCTTCAAGATATGTTTTCTCCTCGCCGTCATTTTCATTCTTAAATACAAGTTTGAGATTTTTGTTAAGATATGCTATCTCTTTAAGTTTTTTCTTTATGACTTCCGCCTTAAAATGTATAGTCTCAAAAATCTCAGCATCAGGATAAAATGTTACTTTTGTTCCCGTCGCTGATTTTGCACATTTACCGACCGGCTCTAAGGCACCATTCTTAAGTTCCGTAACAGGATGACCGCCGTCTTTATATTCATCTCTGTAAACAAGTCCGCCTCTTTTCACCTCAACTGTCATATGTGTTGAAAGGGCATTTACTACTGACGAACCAACACCGTGAAGCCCACCTGACACCTTGTAGGCTGAGTTTCCAAATTTGCCGCCCGCATGGAGTATCGTATATACCACACGCACCGTCGATACTTTTTTTGTCGGATGTATATCTACCGGAACTCCTCTGCCGTTATCTTCTATGCTGATTCCTCCGTCTTTTTTCATCGTTATATGTATCTCATTACAAAATCCCGCAAGATGTTCGTCTATACTGTTGTCTAATATTTCCCATATAAGATGGTGAAGCCCCCTCGAACCGGTAGAACCTATATACATACCCGGTCTTTTTCTGACTGCTTCAAGTCCTTCAAGTATCACTATCTCTTTTCCTGTATAGTCGCTCATTACGCCCTCCATTTTAATAAATATCTACTCCCGGTATCTTCCGAGAGTAGATTAAATCACAGGTAATTACAAGACTGTTTGTTATAAGAGTCTCGCAACTCCCTATTAATAAATCACTATCTGCCGTCTGTCTGTTGTTCTTAATTTTCACATAACAAAACTGTATATATCAGAACAAAATAAATATCAGCAGCAAACTGACACGAACAAACATTTGCATATTATAACAGAAAATCTTAAAAAATGCAAAAAAAATCTGTGCAGTCCGATATAAAATGTAACAGTTCAGCCTTTCATTTATTACATTCGTAAACCTGCCAGCAGGCTGTCAGTCGCTGCTATGCAGCTTAAGTTTACTTCATTTCATAAATGAAAGGCTATTCCGCCCCAAAAAACAAGTCAATAATACATTGAGCAAGCTCATGTATTATTGACTTATCTTTTTTGTGCTGAACTGTTACATAAAACCACACAGATTTTTAATTTTAATCAGTGAACAACTTAGTCCTCTGCTTTTTCTTCTTCTGAATCTTCTTTCTCCGAAGCTTCTTCACCATCCATATCAAGTGTTACATATTCTCTGTCACCTGATTCGTCATCATCTGATGTCTCGTTTTCTTCATCTGATTCTTCGTCATCATCTGAAGCATCGTCATAGTCATCGTCGAAATCTTCATCAAATTCCTCGTCAAACTCATCGAAATCTTCATCTCTGTTTAAAAGATCGATTCCGCAGAATTTCTTAAGGCAATAAACAACTCCGCAGGCTGCACCTGCAACTGCCGCCACTCCCGCAACAAATTTTAAAAATTTCTTCATATAAAACCTCCTTAAATGTTTACGAAACTATGATTATCCGTAATTATATCGTGCAATTAACACAACCTGTAATCAGTTTCGTAATTACCTTTTTCTATCTTGTTGTAAGTTTATGTGTAATATGGAACAAGTATGGATCAAGGTCTTTTGACATTGAAAGTGCTTCCTGGATATCAAAGTCTACAAACTCTCCTTCTTTGTATCCTACAACTCTGTTGCTCTTACCTTCACATAAAAGCTCAACTGCCATTGTACCCATAGCTGATGCAAATACTCTGTCCTTACATGTAGGATTACCGCCACGCTGAATGTGACCAAGTATTGTAGCTCTTGTTTCTACACCTGTGGCAACCTCGATTATCTTTGCCATCTCTGCTGAGTTTCCTACTCCCTCTGCGTTTACAATAATATGGTTTTTCTTACCGAGTTTTCTTCTATCCTGTATCTTTGTGATAATTCTCTGAATATCACCATGATATTTCTCTGTAGTAAGTATATATTCAGCACCACTTGCTATACCTGTCCAAAGTGCTATATGACCTGCCGTGCGTCCCATAACCTCTACAACACTGCATCGTTCATGTGACTCGGATGTATCCCTTAATTTGTCGATGGCTTCCATAGCTGTGTTTATAGCCGTATCAAATCCGATAGTGTACTCGGTACAGGCAATATCAAGGTCAATGGTTCCCGGAACTCCGATAGTGTTTATACCCTGCTCTGAGAGTCTGCTCGCTCCGTTGAATGAACCGTCACCACCGATAACAACTATACCGTCAATACCATGCTTGCGGCAGATATCTGCTGCCTTTTTCTGATATTCTTTCTTTTTAAATTCAAGACATCTTGCAGTATACAGAATAGTACCGCCTGTCTGGATAATGTCAGATACAGAAAGATTGTTCATGTCTATGATATCTTCCTCTAAAAGACCTGCATATCCTCTCCTGATTCCTTTTACTTTTAATCCGTTTGAAATTCCGGTGCGGACAACTGCCCTTATCGCAGCATTCATTCCTGGTGCATCACCACCACTTGTCAGTACACCAATAGTCTTAACAGCATTACTCATAATGTCCTCCTTAAGTATCGTCAAATAAAAACGTTAGTATAAATTTTCCGAAACAATAAGTATAGTACAATAAGTTTTGTCTGACACACAAAGTGCGTACAGTAACCGTAATCGTCCTTACATAAATTTTACTATTACTTATTCTCATTTATCCAACATAATTTTACGGCAAATCCAATTATTTTTCAATACTCTTTTCACGAATTGCGAGTGCCTCTTTCGGCATAAACTTAAAATTGTCATCTTTTACAAGTTTTCTCGCATCAACACCTCTGCTTTTTGGAAGTCTTTTAACCTGTTTTTCTTTTGCAACATATATACATACTAAATCTTTTCCATCATATGGCAGGAGGTTTTTATATAATTCCTGTTCTTTATCAACAAACTCCTCCATATTTTCAAACCGTATCCACAATTCGCACGGTATTCTGTCAAAAGGTATTATATCACGGCAGATAAGCTTTGCTGCTCTGTTCTCCGATGTTTGAACCCTGCCCCTGACAAATATCTTCGCATCGTCAGTAAGAAGCGGCTTAAGTCTCTCGTAATCCCTCGGAAATATTGTTATCTCTATAGTTCCATAAAGATCTTCAAGCTGTATATATGCCATAAGTTTGTTTGAGGATTTTGTAACTTTTACATTTTTATCTGCTATCATACCGCCGACAATAACATTCTGTCCGTCCTCGACTTTTGCAGATGACTCTTCATCATCCTCAGACACCATAAAGTCAAGAGATGTATTTGTGCAGTTTTTTTCCATAAGCTCCGTATAATCATTTAAAGGATGCCCACTTATATATATACCCAGAACTTCTTTTTCAAATCCCAAAAGTTCTTCTTTTGCATACTCATCAATTTCGGGATACTTTATCTCATTCGCTTTGTCAAGGTCATCATCACCCATATCAAAAAGTGACATCTGCCCTGCAATGGCATCTTTCTTTTCCCTGTTTACGGCATCTAACATAGAATCATAAACCATCATTTTCTGACGGCGGTTTCCGGGCATAGAATCAAGTGCCCCTGCTTTTATAAAGTTTTCTATCGTGTGCCTGTTTATCTCTTTTGAGGTGAGGCGCATCATAAAATCATGCATTGACTCAAATTTCCCGCCACGCTCTCTTTCCGCCACGATTGCTTCGATAACCGGCTCTCCTACACCTTTTATGGCTGACATTCCAAAGCGTATTGCCCCGTTTGCCACATGAAATCTGCTGAATCCCTCGTTTACATCGGGCGGCAGTATGTCTATACCAAGACTTTTACTGCTCATTATATATGAGATTACTTTTGCGGTATTGTCTTTTACTGATGTGAGAAGTGCCGCCATAAATTCAACGGGATAATAGCATTTTAAATATGCGGTCTGATATGACACGACTGCATATGCCGCTGCGTGTGATTTATTGAAAGCATATTTGGCAAAATCTATCATCTCATCATATATCTTGTTTGCCGTTTTTTCATCTATTCCGTTTGCGATGCAGCCTTTTACACCCTCTTCCCCGTTGCCATACACAAAGTTTTTACGCTCTGCCTCCATGACTTTTGTTTTCTTTTTTGCCATCGCACGGCGCACGAGATCGCTTCGCCCGAAACTGTAGCCTGCAAGATTTCTTACTATCTGCATTACCTGCTCCTGATACACGATACAGCCGTATGTCGGTGCAAGTATCGGTTCAAGCTGTGGACAATCGTAAACTATGCTGTCACGGTTTGTCTTTCCGGCAATATATTTTGGTATAAAGTCCATCGGTCCGGGACGGTAAAGTGAGATACCTGCTATAACATCCTCCATGTTCTGAGGTTTAAGTTCTTTCATAAACTGCCTCATACCCGGACTTTCAAGCTGGAACACACCCTCTGTTTTTCCTGTTCCTATCATCTCAAACACTTTTTTGTCATCGTAATTTATATCCATCATAGTGTCATCGGCAAGTCCTGCCATGTGTGCCGCATTCTGGATAACAGTGAGTGTCCTAAGACCAAGAAAGTCCATCTTCAAAAGGCCAAGTTCCTCTAAGGTCGTCATGGTGTACTGCGTTGTTATTGTTCCGTCGGATGCCCTCGACAACGGTACAAACTCATCTACTGCCTCAGGACTTATAAGAACTCCCGCCGCGTGCATTGATGTATGGCGTGGCAGTCCCTCAAGTCTCATAGACATATCTATAAGATTTTTTGCCTGCTCATCACTGTCATAAAGTGCTTTTAATTCAGGATTTTCCTTAAGTCCCTTTTCTATCGTAATACCAAGTTCCATAGGAATTGCCTTTGCCACAGTATCGACAAAATTAAGCGGCAGGTCTAATGCTCTACCCACATCCCTTATGGCATTTCTCGCGGCCATAGTTCCAAATGTAACTATCTGAACAACACGGTCTTTTCCGTATTTTTCCATTACATATTTTATGACTTCAGGCCGTCTTTCATAACAAAAATCTATATCTATATCGGGCATTGTAACTCGCTCCGGATTTAGGAAACGCTCAAAGAGAAGGTCATACCTAAGCGGGTCTATATTGGTAATACCAAGTGTGTAGGATACGACACTTCCCGCTGCCGAACCTCGTCCCGGTCCTACGCTTATGCCGTGGTCCCTCGCATATTTGATAAAATCCCACACGATAAGAAAATAATCGACAAATCCCATTGTGTGGATTGTCTCAAGCTCATATTCAAGTCTCTCTTTAAGTTCTTTGTCAGGATTTCCATATCTTCTTACAAGTCCCTCATTACAGAGTTTATTTAGATATTCCCATGCCGTATAGCCGTCAGGTACATCGTACTGCGGCAGTTTGTAATTGCCAAATTCTATCTCGACATGACATCTGTTTGCAATCTTTTCCGTATTTTCCAATGCTTCAAGTGCATACGGAAAAAGCTGTTTCATCTCGTCCTCAGACTTGAGATAATACTGACCACCGTCATATCTCATCCTGTCCTCGTCGGTAACCTTTTTCTGTGTCTGTATGCAGAGAAGTATGTTATGTGCTTTCGCATCATCAGCCATTATGTAGTGCACATCATTTGTCGCAACAAGTTCTATACCTGTCTCCTGACTCATCCTGAGCAATCCCTGGTTTACGGTCGCCTGATCCGGTATTCCATGATCCTGAAGTTCCAAAAAGAAATTGTCCTCTCCAAATATGTCCCTTAACCTGAGTGCTTCTTTTTTTGCCTCATCATAAAATCCCTGTCTTAAATTTGTTGCAACGATACCTGCAAGACAGGCACTCAAAGCGATAATTCCCTCATGAAACCGTTCAAGCACTTCATAATCCACTCTTGGCTTATAATAAAAACCCTCGGTAAATCCTCTTGAAACAATCTTCATAAGATTGGCATAACCTTTATCATTCTCTGCAAGCAGAACAAGATGATTATATCTGCCCTCGCCTTTGTCATTTTTCTTCTCAAATCTTGACCCCGGTGCAACATAAACCTCACAGCCTATGACCGGATTTATATCTGCCGCCTTTGCTGCCCTGTAAAAATCTATAACACCATACATATTTCCGTGATCTGTTATGGCAAGATTTTTCATACCAAGCTCCTTTGCCCTGTTCACAATCTCACCAATCTTACAGGAACCGTCAAGCAGTGAATACTGTGTATGGACATGAAGATGCGTAAAACTCATGACTTTCCCCTTTCTAAATATAAAAAAGCGAACTATGCTGCCTAATGCAACCGTCCGCTTTAAACTTTATCTCAGGCAATACTTTTCTATGCATTGGCTGTGCTTAAGTACTTTACTATATCATCCATTGCTGTCTGCTCATCATCTCCATTGGCCGAAACTACAACTTCCTCGCCTGCCGTAAGTCCGAGTGTCATCATACCCATGATACTTTTTGCATTCACTTTTCTATCATCACACTCAACATAAATGCTGCTGTTGTACTGGCTTGCAACCTGAACCAATACGGCTACCGGTCTTGCCTCCAAACCATTTTGAAGCTGAATCTGAATCTTTTTTGTAATCATGTTGTTCCTCCTTTTATCAGACAGATTACTTAAAATTTTTATAAATTCATATTTTCCTTTTCCTGTCTGATTTCGTTTGCAATATTGCTTAGTTTTTTCAGACGGTGATTGACACCTGACTTGCTTATTGGTCTGTCAAGCATCTTTCCAAGTTCCTGCAGGGAACTGTCAGGATATTCAAGTCTCAACTCGGCTATTTCCTTTAGTCCGTCCGTAAGTGCACTAAACCCCCTATTACATTGAATATACTTAATATCTTCTATCTGCCTTGCAGCAGTATTTACTATTTTTGAAATATTTGCAGTCTCACAATTCACCTGCCTGTTGACAAAGTTGCGCACTTCTTTAACAATGCGTACATTTTCAAATTCCATAAGTGCCTTATGTGCTCCTATGACATTTAAAAAATCAACAATCTGTGCCCCCTCTTTTATATAGACGACCTGATATTTTTTTCTCTCGACTATCTTCGCATCAATTTCAAAACAACTCATTGCTTCTTTTAACTGCTGTGCAAGTGAGACACTTGTCACGGCTATCTCAAGATGATAGCCTTTTTGAGGGTTGGTAACTGAACCGGCAACCATAAATGCTCCACGCAGAAACGCCCGTTTACAGCAAGTGTTCCTGATTATAAGCTGATTTACGGCATTAAAATCTCCCCATGTGTCCTCATCACTTAAAAGTTTTATCGTTCTTAGCACTTCAAGTACATTTTCCCTGTCTTTTATACAGATAAAATAGTTTTTTGAGCGAGCCATAAGATTGTGCGTTCTTATCATCACTTCCGGCGATATGTCAAACATACACTTTAATAACATATAGGATTTCTTTGCAACTGTCAAGTTCTCTGTTCGCATTTCAATGTAATTTTCATTTTTAAAATCTCTTTTTATATGTCCCGTAAGTGCGAATATCACTGCAAGCTGGGCTATCTGACAATGTCTTCCTTTGTCATACTGTTTTCCAATTTCTTCCTTTACATCACTTGCAAACGACATTAATTTTCTCCCTTTGTTTTGGCATCCTTTTCTATATCCCTGTGCTCAACTTTAAGACTGTATGGAAGTTCCTGCATATGCTTTGCAAGTGCATTTGCAAGTGATACCGAACGATGCTTTCCTCCCGTACAGCCTATTCCTATAACAAGCTGGTTTTTTCCCTCAGTGATATAATTTGGAACAAGAAATTTTATCATATCAAATAATTTTTCATCAAATTCTTTTGCCTGTTCCGATTTCATAACATAATCATACACTTCAAAATCATTTCCCGTTTTTTTCTTTAACTCCGGAATATAGTACGGATTTGGTAAAAATCTCACATCAAAAACAAGGTCACAGTCTGCCGGTATCCCGTATTTAAATCCAAATGACAGTATCGTGATAAAAAAGTTCTGATACTCTTCGTTTTCTAAAAATATCTTGTCAATCTCCTGTTTGAGTTCACGCACCAGCATATGACTTGTATCCATAATATAGTCGGCGTGTTTTTTTATAAACTGAAGTTCTTCTCTCTCTGCCTCAATCGCTTTGTCAACCCTGCCTTGCAAGGCAAGAGGGTGATTTCTTCTTGTCTCTTTATATCTCTTAACGAGCACATTGCTGTCAGCATCAAGAAAAAGTATCTCATACGGATAGCCGTTTTCTCTCATTTCATTGAGTGTTTTATCAAGATGTGAAAGTCCCTCAAGATTTCTGATGTCTATACCAAGTGCCAGTTTTTCTATGCTGTCAGTTTCACATATAAACATTTTTGTAAGTTTTGGTATAAGCTTTACCGGAAGATTATCTACACAAAAATATCCTATATCCTCAAGCATTTTAAGCACTGAGCTTTTCCCGGCTCCTGACATTCCCGTAACTATTACAAAACGCATATTCATCCTCATTTCTTTAACTCCATCCTAGTTTTCTTACTTCCATTTCAAGTATGACTCCAAACTTTTTCTCTACTTCTTCTCTTACATGAGTTATAACAGCTTTTGCTTCCTCGCAGGTTCCACCGCCGACATTTACGACAAATCCACAATGCTTCTCTGACACCATGACATTTCCGACACGGTAACCTCTTAGCCCTGCATCATCGACAAGTTTTCCGGCAAAATATCCCTCCGGTCTTTTAAATGTACTTCCGGCACTTGCATATTCAAGCGGCTGTTTATCCCGTCTCCTTGTCGAAAAATCTTTCATCTTTGCAAGTATTTCCTCTTTTTTGCCCTTCTTTAAAGCAAATTCAGCTGATAAAACTACTAGATTTTTTTTCTGTATTATACTGTTTCTATATGAAAGTTCTAATTCTTTATTTGTCATTTTCACGACACTTCCATCCTCCATAAGAACATCCGCACTGACTATTACATCTTTAATCTCGCCCCCGTATGCTCCCGCATTCATCGAAACCGCTCCGCCTATACTTCCCGGTATTCCCCCTGCAAATTCAAATCCTGTAAGGGAACTTTCAGAAGCAAGAACTGCTGCTCTTGAAAGCATCACGCCTGCCTGTGCATAGATATATGTCATATCGCCATCTTCTTTTTCTATATTAAGTTCCTTTAAGTTTTCCGTAGAAACTACTATCCCATTATATCCCTCATCTGCAACTAAAAGATTACTTCCGTTACCTAGAATAAAATATTCCTGTTCTTCTTTTTTAAGTAATTCTATTGTCTTTATTATCTTATCTATATTATCAGAACTGACAAATACCCTTGCCGGGCCTCCTATCCTGAATGTAGTATGTCTGCTCATCGCTTCTGACTCAGAAACACACTGTTCTCCATTTATATCAATAAGTTTTTTTACGATTTCAGTTTCAGCCATGCTGACCTCCAATTTTTTAAATGCATTTATATCACTTTTTGTGAAACTATTATATGTTTTGTTAATTCTGCAGCTATAACAAATACTAATTTATAATCCTCTTATATTTATATCACATTGCCGGTATTAGTTGCAAGTTTTTACGAGCAGGCTGAACTTACACTTTTTTGTAACAGTTCAGCCTTTCATTTCTTACATTCATAAACCTGCCAGCG